>JAUMWJ010000027.1 GCA_030529655.1 Eubacteriales bacterium | reverse complement strand
AACAGGAATACGGTGCGGCCTACACTGCAAAGCACCCTCGTATCGTCTGCTGCACCTTAGGCAACACCGCCGGCATGATCGGCGCGGCCATGTTTGCCAAGGAGTGAAATACAATCTGAATCAAAGATCCCTGCCAATTTCTCGTTGGCAGGGATCTTTCCCTATATAATATAGAAATCATCTTCCGGCAAAATTCCAGAAAGAAAAATCGGAACTTTTTGCGCGCAGTTTTGGTCATGGTTCATTTTTCGTTAGGCTTGGGATTGAAGAGAGGTTTCTATCTTTCCCGTTCCGCCGCAAGTATCACATGGGTAATGGAAGTCAGCGGAAATACACGGGGCAATGCCTGTGTTCCCGCAGAACTCGCAGTCCCCGATTCCCGTTCCGCCGCACACTCTGCACGGTTCGGTGCCGTCTAAGCCTGACCCATTACAAAAATCGCACTTTCTGACCCCGCTGACGCACCAGATATCCGGGCAGGGACTGTATCCTGAGCCACCGCATCCTGCATATCCTTGCCCGTTTCCTCTGTCATATCCAAAGGTGGGGTCTCCGGGACACCTTATACCGTAACCATTGCAATCAGGACAATCGATCAGAACGACCTCCGGTTCACTTTCTGCGGCATTTTCAGCCCCGGTTTCTTTTTCAGGTTCGGAGCTGCCGGGCTCATCTGTTGAAGAGTTCCATCCGATCTCCTCGGATATCGCCAAAGGCTCTGCGTTTAGGACACCTCCGAACCCTTCGAAGGGTACTTCGCCTGTGACCACCGTAATCATCATCGTTGCTGCGATGATTCCGGCCATCGCATGAACAGCGGTGCTCTTTGCCTGAGACATCATTCTGACAGTGCGCCTTTTGCGTCGGGATGCGTGTTCTTCTCCGAAGTCGTCTGTATAGCCGGAATCGGAAAACTTATAAAACTCATTCCCGACTCGGAAGTCCTCGTCTGCCTTGGGGAATTCATCCATCCGTTTTTCAAATTCATCGGGAATCTGTCCGAACTCATCAGGCAGGCTTCCAAACTCATCATATTTCATAGTATTATCTCTGGTGAACATCCAACTGAGGGAAAGGCACCTCAATGTTCCTCTTGGAGAACTCAACCAAGTAATCGCGGTTCATGATACGCTGTACGGAAAAGATGTTTTTCTCGTCAACATCTACCACAAACTTCAGAACGATGGCGGATTCGCCCAGCTCGGAAATTCCCAGATATTCCGGTTCCGCCTTCATAACATCGGTGTGAGCATCATAAATGGTCTTGTTGATTTCGGGGATCATCTTCTCCATTTCTTCGATATCCGTTCCATAGGGAATGGAAAACTCACATACGGATCGGGAGGTTTTGTCCGAACGGTTCAGAATATTCTGCATTTTTGAGTTGTTAATGATCTTGATATTTCCGCCCGGATCGGTGATGCAGGTGATCCTAATGCCGATAGAAGTAACAGTGCCTCTGAATCCGCCGATCTCCATGATGTCGCCGACATTATACTGATTCTCAAACAGCATAAACAGTCCTGTGATCGTATCCTCAATCAGACTCTCCGCTCCGAATCCAATGACCAATGCCATGATCCCTACGGATGCCACGATCGTGGAAACACTGACTCCGAGCATGCTCAGACCCCAGCAGATGATGACCAATCCGCCGATATAGGTGACCGATGACTGAATGATGGTGATCAGCGTAGCAAGGCGCTTGGACACATTCCGGAATAATGCGAGAACCAGAATGATGAGCTTCTCCACACCAATCACAAAAGCAATCATAACCACAAGAGAAATGACAGTCTTGGCAGAGATATTGATTCCCTTGAAGATTTCGGTAACAGAGTCCATCAGACCCAACACTTTGCCGATGCCGGCGCTTGCAGCAATCACGGCGATAGCGGCAATAAGGGCTACTATGTGTTTTTTTGTGCTTTTTTTCATGTCAGCGCTCTCCATTCCTGACTACTCCCACAGGCAAGCCCATGGGGTTCTTGCTTTCAAGTTTGCGGTTCATTCCTGTACTTTCTCTTAATTCCTTGCGCTTTGCTGCCTTATCCATACCACTACTCCACACCCGCAAGTGTCTACGCTGTGTTCATTATATCATCCGCCATCCGAGAATGCAATGTGTTTTTGTTATTGCTTACAACACTAAGAAATCTGTTTCAAAAAGGTGGTTAGATTTCTACTTATCTTTCCGCTTTATTCCCCATTAATTGACTTGTCGGCGCATTTGGAATATGGTAAGCTATCCACAATAAGTTGTATGGAGGGGACACCGAATGACAAATCCATGGGAAGAAATCAGTTTGTCTGATTATGAAAATCACATGAGTCTCGATTCTGTGCAACAACTTCAAGTGATGAACCGTATGATGAAAGAGCAGTTTGATGCCTATCCTGCCCCTCCGGGTTGTCCGTTCCTTGCTCATTTCAATCAGTAAGGAGGGATTGTCAATGGGCAAGGTACATAGCAGTCTGACAGTAATGTTTGAGGAGCCGTTCCGGATAGGTGTCTTTGAAAGATATGAAGACGGGAAAGCTCAAAAAAGTTGCAAAAAACGAGCTCCCCAAAAACAAAAAAATCGTCGCATTATGGCGGCGTTATGCACACGTTATGCACGGGTTTTTAAAAGTTTTCAAAAATCCTTAAAAAAGCGCAAAAAAGTTCCGAAATCATAAGATTTCGGAACTTTTTGGTCCGAGTGTCGAGATTTCCCCCGCAAGGGGGGATAAACTTCTCATCTCGCAACAGCGAATAAAAAATGGTGTCTGTGCAAAAAGCACAAACACCATTTTTGGTCCGAGTGTCGAGATTCGAACTCGAGGCCTCTTGAACCCCATTCAAGCGCGATACCAAACTTCGCCACACCCGGATATTCACTTGCCGCTCAAGTCAGCTTGATAATAATAGCACAGGTTATTCGATTTTGCAACCCCCAATTTTAACTTTTTTTCTCTTTTTCGCATTTTCTTTTTATTGACAAATGCCACGGAACATGGTACTATTATATCTGCGTTTGGATTGAGTTCGCTTTTACACCCGGAGAGGTGGCTGAGTGGTCGAAAGCACCGGTCTTGAAAACCGGCGATGTGAAAGCATCCGTGGGTTCGAATCCCACCCTCTCCGCCAAACAAATTTCATACAAAGCTCGGCTATGCAGAAGTACCCAAGTGGCCGAAGGGGCTCCCCTGCTAAGGGAGTAGGGTGTGTAAAAAGCGCCGCGAGGGTTCAAATCCCTCCTTCTGCGCCAGATCCCGCAGCCACCAGGCTGCGGGATTTCTTTTTACTTGTCATGGCAATGAGAGCGTGCTAAAATATGTCTATATAACATAAAGAGGTGCCGTCATGGACGAACTGATTTTATATGTAACCTATACCGCCAAGCCCGGCTGCCGCGAGCAATTTGTGCGTGAGATCGTACGCCGCGGTATTCTGACGGCCATTCGTGAGGAAGAGGGCTGTCTGGCCTATGACTACTACTTTTCCGCGCAGGACGAGAATGTGGTGCTGCTGATCGAGAAGTGGACATCGGAGGCACATCAAAGAATCCATATGCAGCAGCCTCACATGGAGCAATTAAAGGAAATTAAGTCGCGGTATATCGATAAAACCGAGTTGGGCCGCGTTCGTCTGGACTAAGGAGAAGAAAATGCTGTTTGATACCCACGCACATTATGACGATGAGGCGTTTGATGCAGACCGCGAGCTGCTGCTTGCGACGCTGCCGGAGAGAAATGTGGGCTTGATTGTCAATCCCGGCTGTACCATCGACACGTCCCGGCAGGCAGTGGCCTTGGCAGAACAATATGAATATGTATATGCTGCGGTAGGCATCCACCCGGAGAACTGCGGCGATTTTACCGATAGCGATATAGACACTCTGCGCGCTTTGGCGCAGCACGAAAAAGTGGTGGCCATCGGCGAGATCGGCTTGGACTACTATTGGGCGGAGAATCCGAGCCGTGAGTGGCAGCAGCGTGTACTGCGCGCGCAGATGGCGTTGGCAGAGGAATTACATCTGCCGGTGATTATCCACGATCGTGATGCACACGCCGATACACTGTCCATCGTGAAGGAGTTTCCGCAGGTAAGAGGCGTGTTCCATTGCTATTCCGGCTCTGTGGAGGACGCACGGACGCTGCTGAAAATGGGGTGGATGCTGTCGTTCAACGGAGCGATTACCTTCAAAAACGCCCGTAAAGCACCGGAGGTGATTGTCGAAATTCCCATGGATCGCATGATGATCGAAACGGACAGCCCCTATCTGACGCCGGTGCCTTACCGCGGTAAGCGGAATGATTCCGGCTATGTCAGTCTTGTAGCGGAGAAGATTGCGGAAATAAAGGGTATATCTCCCGAGGAAGTGGAACGAATCACCTTTGAAAACGGAAAACGCTTTTTTGCCATACCCTGAAACGGAACGGAGAACATGGGAATCGGGTGCCATATGCACCCGATTTTTTATGCAGATTTGCCAAAGCCGAAGGCACCTATTTCACCAGTTTGCAAAAATTGTAATCAAATTGTAATTTTTCTGTAGCTTTTTTGAAAGAGTTGTGGTATGATACTCATAAGATAAGCAGACAAAAAGCAGACAGGTGGGAAGAATAGCGTGATTACAAGAAAAATAGCAGGTTTCGGTTTGGCGCTTGCCGTGCTGGTATCCGTTACGGCGATGGCCTTTGCCAATGAGAATCACAAGGAAGAAAACACGGATTATCTGACGGCGGCTCAGGTAATGGCAGATGCCGGCATGGTGGATGTGTCTGCAGCGGCTGCCAATCATGATCCATCGGTGAATATGGCACTGCTTGCTGCATCCGACGGCATGACGCTGACGCAGTTAACGGCACAAGCTATTATATGGGAACGGGAACAGCGCGCTGCCGATGAAATGGCCGCACAAAAGCAGATGAATGAGGCGGTGGCAGCCGCTGTACGCGCGGCGTTGCTGGCGGAGTACGATGGCGTGAAGGCATCGGCTGACTGGACGGTGCGTTCTGCACCGGATGGTTCTGCGATCCGCACGATCAGGGAAGGCAAGGTGGCTCGTTTGCTCGATGCCGGCGAGGGGTGGTATCGCATTTCCTACGGCAAGACGGAGGGCTATATCAGTACGGACGGTGCAGAGCCCGTTCACTATGCCGATTATGAAGGCACCGCCGCCACCGCCACGATCGTGGAGGAGCTGGTCGACTACGCCTATACCTATCTGGGCACACCTTATGTTTACGCCGGTTCCGGCCGTTCCGGTACGGATTGTTCCGGCTTTACCATGGCGGTATACGCCGCATTCGGCTACAACCTGCCTCATAGCGCAGTTGCCCAGTATGCACGGAGCACGCATGTGTCCATGTCGGAGCTTGAAGCAGGTGATCTGGTGTTTTTCAATATGGACGGCACCGGCATTTCCCATGTAGGTCTTTATGTTGGCGGCGGCTACTTCGTCCATGCCAGCGATAGCCGCGGCGTGACCACCGATTACCTGTACGGTCATTATTCCGGCTCCTATGTAGGCGCGGGCCGCATTTTACCCTGAAACAAGTAAATAAAAGCGATCGGAGATGCCTCCGATCGCTTTTATTTACCGTATAAATGTATAAATATTCGTATATACTGCAAAGAAAACCGTGAAAACGCATAAAAGAACGGCAAAAATGAGGATGCATGGGGACAAAATGTACAAAAATAAGAAATAAGATGAAAAAATATTCATTTTGCTATTGACTTTTATGCAACAAGGGCGTATAGTAACACCATCGCAGGAAACAAAACACCTGCCAATCAAATTAGTCTATACCCACCTTGTCAGGTACGATATAGAACCATCAAAAAATAAGAAAGGTCGAACAAAACAATGAAAAAGATGATCGCAATGATTTTAGCTCTGGTCATGGTGCTGAGCCTGGTCGCCTGTGGCAGCAAGCCCACTGACGACAAAAACGAAACCAAGGACTACGCTTCCATGAGCTTGGAAGAACTGAAGGCCGAGCTGAAAACCGTTACCGAAGGTAAGCTGACCATGTCCACCAACGCCACCTTCCCTCCCTATGAGATGCTGGCCGATGACGGCAGTCTGGAAGGCATTGATGTAGAAGTGGCCGGCGCCATTGCCGCAAAGCTGGGTCTGGAGCTGCAGATCGATGATATGGGCTTCGATGCCGCTCTGCTGGCCGTACAGGGTGACAGCCCCAAGGCGGACATCGTCATGGCAGGCGTTACCGTGAACAAAGACCGGCAGTTGGTCATGAACTTCTCCGATTCCTATGCCACCGGCATTCAGGTCGTTATTGTCAAAGAGGGCTCCGACATCAAGAGCATTGACGATATGGACGGCAAGCTGATCGGCACCCAGAAGGGTACCACCGGTTACATTTACTGCTCCGATACCCCCGAAAACGGCGGTTACGGCGAAGAGAATGTCATTGCTTACGACAGCGGCGTTACGGCTGTGCAGGCACTGATGAACGGTCAGGTTGACTGCGTGGTGATCGACAATGAGCCTGCCAAGGCATATGTGGCTGCCAATGCAGGTCTGACCATTCTGGACACCGAGTTTGCCAACGAAGATTATGCCATCGGCATGAACAAGGCAAACACCTGCCTGCTGGCTGCTGTGAATGCGGCTATGGCAGAGCTGAAGTCTGACGGTACTTTCCAGGCAATCGTGGACAAGTACATTACCGCTAAGTAATGACGCGGAGAAGATGATAAAGAGGAAAAGGGCGACGCTGTCGCCCTTTTACCTGCTGATAAGGAGATGATGAAAGCGTATGGAATTGCTTTATCAACAGTGGAAAGCGCTGCAGGCCGCCGGCGAATCAATTACGGTATGGCAGAATATCTTTGTGAAGTTTTATCAGGCATTTATTGAGGCAGATCGTTGGAAACAGTATTTGGGCGGTGTAGGTTCTACGCTGTATGTCACGGCGATGGCGCTGGTCATCGGCGTGATGCTGGGCATGGTGGCGGTGATCCGTACAGCCCACGATCAGCAGCGACCGGGACACCGTAATGCGGTACTGGGCGTGGTCAACTGGGTCTGCAAGCTGTATACCACCGTGATCCGCGGCACACCGATGATGGTACAGTTACTGGTTATGGGTATGGTCATTTTCAGCAGCAGCCGTAACTCTGCCGTGGTCGGTGCACTGACGCTGGGCATCAACTCCGGCGCGTATGTGGCGGAGATCGTACGAAGCGGCCTGATGTCCGTTGATCCCGGTCAGATGGAAGCCGGCCGCAGTCTGGGCATGAGTTACTTTGATACCATGCGTCTGGTGGTGATCCCGCAAGCCATCAAGAACATTCTGCCTGCTTTGGGTAATGAATTTATTACACTGCTCAAGGATACCTCGCTGATCTCTGTTATCGGCGGTAAGGAATTGGTCTATGCCGCCCAGGGCATCATTACCCGTACATATGAATCCATGTTCCCGTTGCTGGGCTGCGCTGCGATCTATCTGGCACTGGTCCTGATCTTCTCGTGGCTGCAGGGAAAACTGGAAAGGAGGCTGCGTCAAAGTGATCGACATTAAACATTTATCAAAAGCGTTCGGAGACCATTTGGTGCTCAACGACATTTCCGAGCATATTTCTGCCGGTGAAAAATTGGTTATCGTAGGCCCCTCCGGTTCCGGCAAGTCCACCTTTTTGCGCTGCCTGAACCTGTTGGAGCAGCCCACCAAGGGCACCATTACCTTTGAGGGTACGGACATTACCGACCCCAAGGCGGATATTGACACGATCCGTCAGCAGATGGGCATGGTGTTCCAGCATTTCAATCTATTCCCCAACATGACTGTGAAGAAGAATATTACGCTATCGCCTGTGCGTACCAAGCTGATGAGCGAGGCGGAGGCGGACAAGATCGCCATGCAGCTTTTGGAGCGCGTGGGTCTGGCTGACCGTGCCGATTCCTATCCGGCGGCTCTGTCCGGCGGTCAGAAGCAGCGTATCGCCATCGTGCGTGCGCTGGCGATGAAGCCGAAAGTCATGCTGTTCGATGAACCTACTTCTGCCCTTGACCCCGAGATGGTAGGTGAAGTGCTGGAGGTCATGAAGGAGTTGGCTAAGGAAGGGATGACCATGGCGGTGGTTACTCACGAAATGGGCTTTGCCCGTGAGGTAGCTGACCGTGTTATCTTCATGGCGGACGGCATCATTCGTGAGTCCGGCACCCCCGAGGAGGTCTTTGACCATCCCAAGGATGCCCGTTTGCAGGATTTCCTGTCCAAGGTGCTGTAATCAAAAAAGGAGATACCGCAAGGTATCTCCTTTTTGCTGCCTTATTTCTTCTTGCCGCCGTGGGTGGCTTTCATGCGCTTTTCCTTATCCAGAATGGTCTTGCGGATACGCAGATTCTCCGGCGTGACCTCCAACAGCTCATCGTCTGCCAGGAATTCCAGGCATTGTTCCAAGCTCATCTTGCGGGGCGGTACCAGACGCAGGGCCTCGTCCGAGCCGGAAGCACGGGTGTTGGTCTGCTGCTTTTTCTTGCAGGCGTTCACGGTGATGTCCTCCTGCTTGGGGCTGACACCGATCACCATGCCCTCGTATACCTTCACGCCGGCGCCAATGAACAGCACGCCGCGCTCCTGGGCGTTGAACAAGCCGTAGGTGATGGACTCGCCGGTTTCGCTGGCGATCAAGGAACCGGTGTTGCGGCGGTTCATCTCACCCTTGAAGGGGGCATAGGAATCAAACACGCTGGCCATGATGCCCTCGCCGCGTGTATCGGTCAGGAACTCATTGCGATAGCCGAACAGACCGCGAGAGGGAACGAGGAACTCCAGCTTCATGCGACTGCCCACGGGATTCATCTCCAGAAGGTCGCCCTTTCGTGCGCCGATCTTCTCGATCACGGCACCCACAGACTCGCTGGGTACGTCCACCACCAGCCGCTCCATGGGCTCGCACTTCTTGCCATCGATGGTCTGATACAGTACACGGGGAGGGGATACCTGGAACTCGTAACCCTCACGGCGCATGGTTTCGATGAGGATGGACAAAGACATCTCGCCGCGGCCTGCCACATTGAAAGCATCCATGGCGCCGGGAATCTCGCTGACACGCAAAGACACATCCTTCAGCGTTTCGCGGAACAGACGGTCACGCAGCTGACGGGAGGTGACATACTTGCCCTCACGGCCGGCGTAGGGGGAATCGTTGATGGAGAAGGTCATCTCCATGGTAGGTGCGCTGATCTTGACAAAGGGCAGGGGCTCCACGCAATCGGGGGCACAGATGGTGTCACCGATGGTGATGTCGCCGATACCGCTCAGGGCAATAATATTGCCGGCGGTGGATTCCGTCACGGCCTTCTTGCCCAGACCGTCAAATTCGTACAAAGATACGGCCTTGGCCTTCTTAGCAGGCGCATCGGGATCGTGATAGTTGCAAACGGCGATCTCCTGATTCTGCTTCAGGGTACCGCGCTCGATGCGACCGATAGCAATACGGCCCACAAACTCGTTATAGTCGATGGAGGAAACCAGCATCTGGAACGGCTCGTCCACATTGGCCTCGGGAGCGGGGATATAGTCCAGAATGGTGTCAAACAGAGGCTTCAGGTCAGTACCCACCACATCGGGGGAGTAGCTGGCAATACCCTGACGGCCGGAGCAGAACAGCATGGGGGAATCCAGCTGATCGTCGGTAGCGTCCAGATCCAACAGCAGCTCCAGCACCTCGTCGATGACCTCGTGGATACGCTGATCGGGGCGGTCGATCTTGTTGACCACCACGATGACGCGGTGACCCAGCTCCAGCGCACGACTGAGCACGAAGCGAGTCTGGGGCATGGCACCCTCGGCGGCGTCCACCAGCAGGATAACGCCGTTGACCATCTTCAGAATACGCTCCACCTCGCCGCCGAAGTCGGCATGACCCGGGGTGTCCACAATGTTGATCTTGGTGTCGCCGTACTGGATGGCGGTGTTCTTGGCGAGGATAGTGATGCCGCGCTCACGCTCCAGATCATTGGAGTCCATAACGCGATCCACCGTCTCCTGATTTTCACGGTATACGCCGCCCTGCTTGAGCATCTCGTCGACCAGAGTGGTTTTGCCGTGGTCAACGTGGGCGATAATGGCTACATTTCTCAGTTTTTCGTTCTGCAAAGGAAAAACCCCTTTCTTTTGGGTATTATTAACTCACTAACCTTGATATTATAGGCGTTCATGCGCCTGATTGCAAGTGTTTGCTGCACATTTTTGCTATTTTCTGTACTTTTCCGCGTTGACAAAGAGAAAAAGGAATAGTAAAATACGAAAAGTGATATGCCTCAGTAGCTCGGTTGTATAGAGCGTCCACCTCCTAAGGTTACGGAAAAGCGACCGCCTTTCCTCAAAAGGTGTTTGCACCTGAGTACAAAATTGAATAAGCCCTGATAGCTCAGCAGGATAGAGCGTCCGCCTCCTAAGCGGAAGGCCGGCGGTTCGAATCCGCCTCAGGGTGCCATTTCAAAGAAGCCGAAAGCCCTTATAAATAAAGGGTTTCCGGCTTTTTCTTATACCCGTTTTTCCAAACTGATTTCGAACGGAATGATCATAATGCGATTGCTCAGGAACACCGGCATATCATTGATGACCGGCTTAAGCTTGCCACTCAGTATTCTTGGCGTCCCAATTCTTCTGCAGCTCATTCTCTGCCGTGATTGCTTCCCACACGGGCAGCAAAAACACCTTGATTCCTTCCATCACATCGGCAAAGGCGATCTCCGGATTGCCAATCGCTTTGAGGAAGTACCGCCACTTGGTTTGCATATCCTCATCGGCGGCAAGGGCGAGGACGCGGTCAAAGCTGTCTTTTTCGTATGCCGTGCCGCGGTTTTGCAGGGTTTCCTGAATGGCGGTCTGCAATTTCAGCCCATCGAAATCAAAGGTGCGGGACAGATAGTAAATATCATAAAAATCCTTCATGCGGCCGGTCAGCTCAAATCTTTGCAGGATGGCGTCGAATTTTTCCGCGATGGTGCTTTCCAGCGAGTAGGTGAGGATTTCCGGCTTTGTGTACCCGTCAAGCTGGGTTTGGATGCTCCTGCGCTGAGCGTTGGGAATGATCACATCACCCACGCCAATGTCAACGTTGAAGGGGACACGAACATTCTTGATATAGCCGGTGATCTGTGTGCTGATGCCGTGGTATTTCCGCTGAACGGCGATGGGCTCGGTCTTGCCGGCCTTGAAGGTCACAAAATCGTTGCCGGTATTCACGGCCAGAATGTCCGCAATGATCTCATCCATGCGGGCCAGATCGTTATTCAGTCCGCGCATGAGGAAGTCCACGTCCACCGTGGCCCGGCTCTCGAAGTTTGTCAGGGTGTAGATGAACAACCCACCCTTCAGCACGAAGTTCTCTGCGTATTGGGAAAGCGCCAGCCGGCGCAGGAATTCCTCCTGAAAGAATAGCTGCAAGCACTGCTGATAGCTGATGCCGGTTGCCTTTGCTTTGTTTTTCAGTTTTGCAAGAACGGAAGCGGCAATATCCGTCATCACAACCACACTCCTATCAAATCTTTTGCCAGTTTTTTCACCCGCAGAGGTCCGGCGTATTCCATCAGCTTCGGGATGCTCTTTTCCGGGTCTGCGATATAATTCTGAATTGCTTTGTTGAAGATCTCTTTGTCCATCTTATTGCGATAGCGCAGGCAGTCACAGATCAGGCGGTCTTTGTCATAAATGCGAACCGGGTGCCCGTCCATGGTTCCGCTTGTTAAGCCAAGCTCCAGCACTGTGGGCTCCACATAGTAGGGCTTCACAAAGGGATAGTCGAGCTTGAATCTGGATTTGCCGGAATCCTTACTGACTGCCAGATGCCATTCGCCGGGGGTGCGGTCGCTGTAACCGTAATAGCGCAGCGCGGTATCCATGCAGAGAATGGCGTCTGGGTACAGGCGGATCACGGTTCCGACCTCGCTGAAATCCTCCGGGTTGACCCACTGGTAGTAGCCTCTGCGGATTTTTTCCACATAGCCGTCTGCGATCAGCTTTTCGCGCTGAGGATAGAATATCTTTTCCTCCGCAAGCTGGGTGGTGCGCATCATCCCTCCGTACTTGTCGAATATGTTCTTATAAAATTGGACGTCGTGCATGGTTCGCAGTCCTTTCAAAATTCAAACCGATTAGCATTTGAAGCGGATAGTATTGTACTGCTTATTATATCCATTCCCTGCGAATTAGTCAATTCAAATTTGAAAGCTTTTGTAATTTGAAGCGGACATTTTTGAAATTCATCGCCTTATGGCACCATTTTTGGCACCCTGTTTGGTGCCTTGGTGCCCTGACATATCATAAAAACTATGAAAAACGCAAAATCCGCCGCAAGGGATCGTACCCTGCGGCGGAAAACAGCCAAAATATAGAGAATATGCACAGGACGCACGCCTTGAAGGGGAATGGTCAGTCCTCCTAAGCGGAAGGCCGGCGGTTCGAATCCGCCTCAGGGTGCCATTTCAAAGAAGCCGAAAACCCTTATAAATAAAGGATTACCCAACAAAGGGACACAACGCGGACAATGAGTGAGAATATCAAAAAATGTGATGACGGCACATACCGCTGGGTATATGAGTTCAAAATGCTGAAGAACCCTATGATCTTATTGGGCGTGCAGAAGATATTCCTTTTTATACTGATCGGAATGTGGGTCGTATTCGGGATATTCAGAATCGGGAGGGACGGTCTTGTCGGCGCATTTGTCGCTCAGACAAAAGAATTGCTGATTCCTGCGGCGGCTCTGTTTGTATTGTCCATCTTAGGATATATTTTCTGCCGCTGTAGTAGAAGCTGCAAATGCAGCAGACAATACGGCTTCGACGGAGGCTGCCGAAGAAACTCGTGTTGTCACGGATCCGGCAACCGGAGCGCAGACCCTGTATATCAAGGATGCTTCCGGGCAGTGGGTGTCGTCTGACGGCGGCAGCGTTTTGGACACCGGAAGTCTTTCCGACTGGCAGCAGCAGAGAACAGAAGACCGCGCATGGCAGGATCAGTCCAATGAAGGACTGAAGAAGCCGACGAAATTTGAAGATATCGACCGTCAGGAAGCTCTGGAAGAGGAAAAGATCAACAGGGAGACCTATCACGAAATAATCGCGATCCGGCACGGCATGGACGTCTCCGATATGGACGCTGTCTATGAAAAGATCGCCCACGACCAGGCGCGTGCGGAGGTCAGCGCACAGGAATGGTCGGAGATCGCCGAGCACGCCGATACCGCTGTGAAGATCGCTGAAAACCTCAAGACCACGGCAGATTACTCCGTCAGCGCTCTCGGTGCTGTGACAGGCCCTGGGCTTGAAGATTTACTGGAATTGAAGAAGCAATTCCCAGAGTTGCATACAGTGCTGCATTCTGACCAGGGTTCTGTATATGCGTCCAAAGCATTTAACGAACTATTGCCGATGCATAACATTACGCACTCCATGTCCCGTGCCGGAACACCTACGGACAATGCAGCGATGGAAGCAATCAATGGTTGGGTAAAAGCGGAGCTGTTTATGGATTTCCATGTAACTGGCATCGATATGATTGAACAGGAAATAACCGACTACATTACATTCTTCAATGAACAGCGTCCGGCATATGCCCTGAATTATCTGACGCCGAAGCAGTATAGAGAGTCTTATTTCTCAAATGCTCACGTCTGATTTCTCAAATTCATTTGTATTAAAATTTCAAATTACGTGTCCAGTTTTTGTTGACTAGTGCAATCACAAAAGATGGTGCCAATTCCGTATCATTTTTTCTCAAAAAATAACCCCCTGGGGGGCTTGTGGGTAATTTGCTTTTTCGATAAAATAACCCCATAAGGAGTGATTGATAATGAACGCTGTTTCTTCCACGAAAAAGATATGTATTTGTGCCGTCTGCATTGCGCTGTGTTACGCATTACCTCTGGGATTTCATGCGCTGGCGTTAGGCATGGCCTTTTCGCCTATCCATATACCCGTTCTGCTCTGCGGTCTTGTTTGCGGGCCGTTCTACGGCACAGTCTGCGGTATTGCAGGGCCGATTGTTTCCAGCTTGCTTTCCGGAATGCCTCCGGCACCGCAGTTGGTTTCCATGATCCCCGAGCTGCTTGTCTATGGCCTGGTTTGCGGCATACTCATTCAGGTGATTCACACACGCCGCTTTTATCTGGATGTTTACGGATCGATGATCCCCGCTATGCTGCTGGGAAGAATTGTCGGCGGTATTGCCAAGGCGATTTTCTATCTGTATACGGCAAAGACATATTCTGTCGCGCTGTGGGCGACCGCTTATTTCGCGGATACGCTGCCCGGCACCATTTTGCAGCTTCTGTTGATTCCCACTTTGCTGTTTGTGCTGATGAAAGCAAAGCTCATTCCCCAGCGCAAGCGGAAGGAGGCATGACGGCAGATGGACAAACGGCCCATCGTTGATTTTTTTGATCGCTGCGCGTCTTCGTGGGATGCCAATACCGTTCGCAGGGATGCGATTATCGGTAAAATCATGGATGCCGCAGGTATTCATGCGGGAATGGATGTGTTGGATGTTGCCTGCGGCACGGGTGTGCTTTTTCCGGATTACCGCGCACGAGGCGTCCGAACGCTAACAGGCATTGACATTTCGCCGGAGATGGTGAAAATCGCCGTGGCGAACAATCCGGATGTGACGGTGATTTGCGGCGATGTGGAGGAAGCCGACTTCCCCGACAAATTCGATGCCATTATGGTTTACAATGCCTTTCCGCATTTTTTTGACCCGGAGCATCTGATCGCCACTCTGACGGAGAAATTGCGTGTCAATGGCACACTTACTGTGGCGCACGGCATGAGCCGTGAGGCGCTGCAGCATCACCATAGCGGTGCGGCATCTCATGTTTCCGTTGATTTGCTGCATGAAAATGAGCTGGCTGCACTGTTTGAACGCTGCGGTCTACATATCACGGCGAAAATTTCAGATCATGAAAAGTACATTGTTTCCGGTATTTTTCACGGGTGATATATGACAATCAACAAAAGAACGCTGTACCTCATGGGGGCACAGCGTTCTTTTGCTGATCAAGAGAGAAAAAGCTCTCTTTTTCTCAAAAAATTCACAAATCAGTCAAAACCGTTTGTTTCTTTCGCCTTGACGGTAGAAGTGCTTTGTAATATAATAAATTGATTTAATATGCGGAGGTACACCCTTTATGTGGATAGCAGATGGTTGGCAGGATTATGAACTGCTGGATTGCGGCAGCGGCGAGAAACTGGAACGCTGGGACAAGCAAATATTGGTGCGTCCTGATCCGCAGGCCATCTGGGAAAGTGAGCGCCGCAATAAGGGCTGGCGCACGGCGAACGCCCGCTATAGCCGCAGCTCTACCGGCGGCGGCCATTGGGATAAGAACAAGCTGCCCGAGAGCTGGCCGATCCGCTATAAGGAGCTGACCTTTCAGGTCAAACCCATGAACTTTAAGCATACGGGCCTGTTCCCCGAACAGGCCGCCAACTGGGACTTCGCCATGGAGAAGATCCGCAACGCGGGTCGTCCCATCCGTGTGCTGAACCTGTTTGCCTATACCGGCGGTGCTACCGTGGCCTGCGCCAAGGCAGGTGCCACTGTGTGCCATGTGGATGCGGCCAAGGGCATGGTGGCATGGGCCAAGGAGAATGCCAAATGCTCCGGCCTGCAGGATGCCCCGATCCGCTGGATCGTGGACGACTGCGCCAAATTTGTGGAGCGCGAGATCCGCCGCGGCAAGACATACGATGCTATTATTATGGATCCCCCGTCTTACGGCCGTGGGCCCGGCGGCGAGGTATGGAAGCTGGAGGAGAATCTGTTCCCCTTCGTGAAGCTGTGCGCTCAGGTGCTCAGCGATAAGCCGCTGTTTGTGATCATCAATAGTTATACCACGGGTCTGGCACCCAGTGTGTTGGGGTATATTCTGCAGATGCTGGTGGGCAACAAGTACGGGGGCAAGGTCATGTGGGACGAGCTGGGCCTGCCGTGTACCGATTCCGGCATGGCGCTGCCTTGCGGCGCTACGGGCCGCTGGATGAGCGAATAACTGAGGGGACAGCCCCCTGAAATAGATAGAAAGAAATCAGGGCGTAGGAAATATGTCAACAATGATCGAAACGAAAAACCTCACATTTCAGTATCCGGTGGAGGAGGGACGGGAGAGCCGTTCGGCCTTGCGGGATGTGAATGTGTCCATTGAAAAAGGCAGCTTTACAGTGGTGCTGGGTCATAACGGTTCCGGCAAATCCACCTTTGCCAAGCATATGAACGCTGTTTTATTGCCTTGCGGCGGTAATGTATATGTAGAGGGTATGGACACCAAGGACGAATCACTTTTACTGGAGATTCGCCGCCGTGTGGGCATGGTGTTCCAGAATCCCGATAACCAGATCGTGGCCAATGTAGTGGAAGAGGATGTGGCCTTTGCGCCGGAGAATCTGGGTGTACCGTCTGATGAGATCCGCGAGCGTGTGGATGATGCGCTTTCGGCGGTGGGTATGAGCGAATTTACCCGTCATGCACCCCATTTGCTCTCCGGCGGACAGAAGCAGCGTGTGGCGATTGCCGGCGTCATTGCCATGGCACCGGATTGCATTGTGCTGGACGAAGCCACCGCTATGTTGGATCCTGTGGGACGGCGTGAGGTGCTCTCTACCATCCGCAAGCTCAACCGGGAGCGTGGCATGACGGTGGTGCTGATTACGCACCATATGGACGAGGCGGAACACGCTGACCGTGTCATTGTGATGAACGACGGTTATTTGACCATGGACGGCACACCCTGTGAGGTATTTGCCCGTGTGGAAGAACTGCGTGAACTGGGCTTGGCGGCACCGAGCACGGTGGAACTGCTGTATGCGCTGAATAGCCACGGCTGTCAGCTGCCGCTTACTGCCATTTCGGTGGACGAGTGCGCCGATGCGATCATGAAAGAACTGGGGTAAAGAAGAAATTGGAACCGATTTTACGAGTAGAAAATCTGACCCACACCTATAGTGCCGGTACACCCTTTGAGCGCAATGCGGTGGAGGATATGAATCTGACCGTCATGCCCGGCGAGTTTGTGGGTATTATCGGACATACCGGCTCCGGTAAGTCCACGCTGATCCAGCATCTCAACGGACTTTTAAAACCCACCTCCGGTCATGTGTATCTGGACGGCAAGGACATCTGGGCAGAGCCCAAGAAAATTCGCCAGGTGCGTTTCCAGGTGGGACTGGTGTTCCAGTATCCGGAGTATCAGCTATTTGAAGAAACCGTCTATCGGGACATCGCCTACGGCCCCACCAATATGGGCCTTTCCAAGGAAGAGATCGACCGCCGTGTGCGTGAGTCTGCCCATTTTGTGGGACTGGATGATACTCTTTTGGAGCAGTCACCCTTTGAACTGTCCGGCGGTCAGAAGCGCCGTGTGGCCATTGCCGGTGTGCTGGCCATGGAGCCGAAGGTGTTGGTGCTGGACGAGCCAACGGCAGGATTGGACCCTCGTGGCCGCGAGTCCATTCTCTCCCAGCTCAGGGAATATCATCAAAGCCGTGGCACCACCATTTTGCTGGTCAGTCACAGCATGGAAGAGGTGGCGCATAATGCAGACCGCATTGTGGTGCTGCGGGGCAGCCATCTTTCTATGGACGGTACGCCCCATGAGGTATTTGCCCGTGCCGATGAACTGACCGAGGCAGGTCTGGATGTGCCGCAGGTCACCAAAATTGCCTTGGCGCTGCGCCGGCGCGGCCTTCCGGTATCCACAGCGGTCTATACTGTGGAGGAGCTGATGCAGGAGTTGCTGCGCCTGAAAGGGGGCAATGGCGGATGCTGAAGGATATTACTTTGGGTCAGTTTTTCCCCGGCAACACCGTTGTCCATCGCCTTGACCCCCGTGCCAAGCTGTTGGCGGTGATTTTGTATATCATTGCCCTCTTTAACGCCAAAAGTGTGTTGACCTATGGCATCATTATTGCGGTGTTGGCGCTGTGCATCATTGCCTCCAAGGTGAAATTGCGCTCGCTGACAAAGGGCTTGAAGCCGATTTATATCATCGTGGTGTTCACCGCCATTATGAACCTGTTTTTCACCGGCGGTACGCCTGTTGCCGATGTGTGGCTGCTGCGCCATGTGACCTATGAGGGCATGGTGGCAGCTGTCTACATGATTCTGCGTATCATTCTGCTGATCATGGGCACATTTTTACTCACCTATACCACCAGCCCCATTGCCCTGACGGACGCATTGGAGCATCTGCTTGCACCGCTGAAGAAGATTCATGTGCCGGTGCATGAGCTGTCCATGATGATGTCTATTGCCCTGCGCTTTATCCCTACACTCATCGAGGAAACGGATAAGATCATGTCGGCGCAGAAGGCAAGAGGCGGCGATTTCGAATCGGGCAACATTTTCCAAAGGGCCAAGGCCCTTGTGCCGATTTTGGTGCCGCTGTTCATCAGTGCCTTCCGCCGTGCCGACGAGTTGGCCATGGCGATGGAGTGCCGCTGCTACCACGGCGGCGAGGGCCGTACGGCGCTGTATGTGCTGCGCTATAAGACCGCCGATTATCTGGTGCTGATCGGCTTTGTGCTGCTGACAGCCGGCATGATTACTCTCAAGCATTTGGGTTTATAAGCAAAACTCTCACAGGAAAGGCGGTGTCATTCATGCGAAATATCGCACTTATCTTAATGTATAACGGCACCGCCTACCACGGTTGGCAGGTGCAGAAAACGGAAGTCACCGTGGCTGAGACGCTGGAACGCGGCCTGTCCATGGTCTGCGGCGAGCCCATTAAGGTCACCGGCTGCGGCCGCACGGACGCCGGCGTTCACGCCGAGTACTATGTGGCCAATTTCCACACCAATTCCCGTATTCCCGTGGATCGCCTGCCCTTTGCCGTCAATACCCATATCCCCGAGGACATCGTGGTCAAGACGGCTTACGAGGTGGCGGAGGATTTCAACGCCATCGGCTCGTGTATCAAGAAGGAATACACCTATCGCATCTATAATTCCCGCATCAAGAACCCGTTTTATGTCAACCGCGCCTACTTCTATCCCAAGCACTTGGACGAAGAGGTGATGAACCGTGCGGCGCGGATGTTTGAGGGAACACACGATTTTGCCGCGGTACGCAGCGTGGGAACGAATGTGAAAAGCACCGTACGCACGATTTACTACTGCTATGTGACACGCAGCGATGATTTGTTGGAATTAAAGGTATGCGCCAACGGATTTTTGTATAATATGGTACGGGCCATTACCGGCACGGTGCTGTATGCGGCAGAAGGCAAGCTGCAGCCGGAGGATATACCGCTGATTCTCGATTCCGGCAATCGCACGCTGGCCGGGCCTACGGCACCGCCGGGCGGACTGTATCTGACACATGTATGGTATGAGGATGAACGGCTGAATGGATAAGAGGGAATTTGACCTGGGCAATCCCCAGGAGGACGCGCCCAAGCGCATCCAACCGAAAAACAGAAGAAAGAAGTGGCTGCGGCTTGGTGTGGTGACGGTGGTCGTGATGGCGATCGTGACGGTGGCTGTGCTGTGGGATACCACAGCGTTTGACGGTCTGCGCCGCAGTTTTGCCTATGCCAGAGCCGACAAGGACGAAAACGGCTTCGCTCAGCTTTACAGCTACGACAGCGACCGCTCCAGCTGCTTTGCGCTGCTGGATGGCAGCTTGCTCCGTGCGTCATTAAGTCAGGTATCGGTGCTGGGCGAGGACAACAATGTACGCTTCAGCGAAAATGTGAAATTCCGCTGTGCGGCGATTGACAGCAACGGACGCCGTGCGGTGGCCTATGACATTGGCGGAACGGAGCTGTATGTGCTGGACAGTAAGGGGTTATTGCATCATATCACCTGTGACAGCGAGGTGCAGTCGGCACAAATGGGTGAGGACAATAAACTGGCGGTTGTTGTCAATAAGAGCGGCTATAAAGCGGCGGCCTATGTGTATGATGAAAGCGGTCAGTTGATTTTTGAGTATGACTCTTCCGACAGATTTATTATGCAGGCCGCTGTGTCTGCTGACGGCAAGCGGCTTGCCGCGGTGACCATGGGACAGCATGAGGGTGTGTTCACCAGCTATGTGGTGATCTATCGCATGAACCGCCAGGAACCTGATGCCGTCTGCGAACTGCCGGGTGAGGCGGTGTATGACATTCGCACGGTGGATCATGCGTTTTGCGTGGTGGCGGAAAAGGCACTCTATTTTGTGTCACATAACGGTACGATCGACACAAGCTATCCCTTTGAAGAAACCTACCTGCGCCGCTGCAGCTTGCAGGGTGACGGCTTTGCCGCACTGCTGCTGGGTCGCTATAAATCGGGAGCGCAGGGTACCCTGCTCACGGTGGATGAACGAGGCAAGGTACTCGGCGAGGTGGAGACAGACGGCGAGGTGCTGGCGCTGTCGGCGTCGGGTCACTATGTGGCGGCGCTTTACAGCGATCATCTGACGATCTACGATAAACGCATGAAGGAATGTGCAACGCTGGGTAATGTCGGTGCCGCCCGTGAGATTCTGATGCGCGGCGACGGCAGTGCCGTGCTGGCAGGCAACGGAAATGCCGGTTTGTATTTGCCTTAAGGGAGGATATTATGCCGATGATTGCGGATCTTATCATCATAGCTGTGTTAATTGCAGCGCTTGTAATCGGAGTCAAGCGTGGTCTGCTGAGTGCCATCGCAGGTATCGTGTCGGTGGTGGCGGCATTTTTCGGTGCATCGCTGTCGGCATCGCTTTTGACTCCTGCGATGGAAAAATGGCTTCAGCCGCTGCTGATGAAGAAGCTGGAACAAAAATTATCCGGCGCACAGACGGCGGATGGCAGAACGATGCTGGGTCTGCTGGGCTTTGACGGACAGGGCTTAAGTAATATGCTTCATAGCGTGACGGAGCGTATTCGTGAAACGGGTGAGGCGATGCTCTCTGCGGTGGCAGGCAGCGTGGCACACTCGATTGCCTATGCGATTGCGTATTTGGTGTCGTTTGTGGTGCTGCTCCTTGTGTTCCGCTTGCTTTGCAAGCTGTTCAAGAAGATGGAACTGCCTGTTTTTGCCCAGCTTGACAGCGTGGGCGGCGGCATTCTGGGTTTAATGGAAGGCGCCCTGCTGATTTTCGTGGCGGTATGGGTGATGCAGAAGATGAACTGGATCCTCACCCCTGCCATGATTGCCGATTCTACGATTTTGAAATTCTTTGCCGAACATACCCCCCTTGACTTCCTTGCATCCCTATCAACCAAAGCAAATTCTTAACGGAGGGAAACCATGCAACCTACACTGTGCAGTAAATGTAAGAAAAATGTGGCCGTTGTGTTCATCTCACGCATGAACGAGAAAAACGAGATGGTCAACGAGGGTCTTTGCCTGAAATGCGCGGCAGAACTGGGCCTGCCTCAGGTGCAGGACATGATGAAGCGCATGGGCATTACGCCGGAGGATCTGGAGGGCATCAACAGCGAAATGATGCAGGCCTTTGGCGGCGCGGAGGAACTGGAAGATATGCCCGATATGCCGGAGGACGATGAGGAGAGCGGCAAGACTGCCACTTTCCCGTTCTTAAACCGTCTATTCGGTGCCAATCCCCCTGCCCAGAGCAATGGAGACGAGAAGAAAAATACCGCCCGTGACGGGAAAGACCGCAAGGGCGAGAAAAAGCATAAATATCTGGATAACTACTGCATCAACCTCAGCCGCCGCGCGTCGGAAGGCAAGCTGGACGCAGTCATCGGCCGTGAGGTAGAGATCGAGCGTGTGGTGCAGATCCTCAACCGCCGCCAGAAGAACAATCCCTGCCTGATCGGCGAGCCGGGCGTTGGTAAGACTGCCATTGCCGAGGGACTGGCGCAGCGTATTGTCAAGGGCGATGTGCCTTTCAAGCTGCGTGATAAGGTGGTGTATCTGCTGGATCTGACGGCTCTGGTGGCCGGTACCCAGTTCCGCGGTCAGTTTGAAAGCCGCATGAAAGGGCTCATTGAGGAAATCCGCAAGCTGGGCAATGTGATCCTTGTCATTGACGAGGTGCATAATATTGTGGGCGCCGGCGATGCCGAGGGCAGTATGAATGCCGCCAATATTTTGAAGCCGGCTCTGAGCCGCGGCGAGATTCAGGTCATCGGCGCCACTACTTTTAACGAGTACCGCAAGCATATCGAAAAGGATACCGCCTTGGAGCGCCGCTTCCAGCCGGTGACGGTGAACGAGCCGAATATCGAGGACACCCTCAAGATTTTGCAGGGCATTGCCCATTACTATGAAAATTATCACGGTGTCACCATTCCCGAGGGGGTACTGCGTCAGGCGGTGGTGCTCAGCGAACGCTATATTACCGACCGATTCCTGCCCGATAAGGCCATCGATTTGATTGACGAGGCCTGCTCGGATATGAACCTCCACGATGTGTCCATCAATCGCCGTTTGGAGGTCAAGCGCGATCTGGAAAATATCACCTTTGAGCGGGAAACCCTGATGTCTGCTGAGCCGGAGGAGGGTAAGGAGTACACCAGCGAGGAGCTGGATGCCCGCTATGCCCGGATTGCAGAGCTGCGCTCCCAGGAGATGCGCTTGCAGGCGGAGCTTGACGAGCTGAATAAAAAGGGTATGCCGGAGCTGACCATGGAGAATATCGCCCGTGTCATTGAGATGTGGACGAAGATCCCTGCCAGCAAGATCAAGGAAGAGGAATTCAAGCGTCTTGCTGAATTGGAGCAGCGACTCAAGACCCATATCGTGGGACAGGACGAGGCCATTGCCGCTGTGTCCGCCGCCATTCGCCGCAACCGTGTGGGCATTTCTCCCAAGCATAAGCCGGTCAGCTTCATCTTTGTGGGCTCTACCGGCGTGGGTAAGACGGAACTGGTCAAGCAGTTGGCGGACGATCTTTTCAACGCACCGGAATCCCTGATCCGCCTCGATATGTCCGAGTTTATGGAGAAGCACTCTGTTTCCCGTATCGTTGGCTCGCCTCCCGGCTATGTGGGCTACGATGAGGCCGGTCAGCTGACCGAGAAGATCCGCCGCAAGCCCTATAGCGTGGTGCTGTTTGACGAGATCGAAAAGGCGCATCCCGATGTGCTGAATGTGCTGCTGCAGATTTTGGACGACGGTCAGATCACCGACGCTCACGGCCGCAAGGTGAATTTTGAGAACACCGTCATCGTCATGACCTCCAATGCCGGCTCCGGCAAAGCCGCAGGTGCCATGGGCTTTGGCAAGAGTGCCGATGAACAGGGCAAGGAGCGTGTGATGAAAGCACTGCAGGACTTCCTGCGTCCAGAGTTTATCAACCGTGTGGACGAGATCGTCTACTTCAACCAGCTCACTGAGGAGCACTTCGCCGGTATCGCCCACATCATGCTTGACGAACTGCAAAAGTCCTTGGAGGATAAGGGGTATCATTTCACCTATGATGAGGAATTGGTGAAATATTTGGTGAAGAAGTCGTACAGTGCCACCTACGGCGCCCGTAATCTGCGCCGCATCATCCAGAAGGAGCTGGAAGATGTTATGGCGGCTCGGATCATTGATGCCTTTGAACACCCCATCACCCAGATCAAGGCCACCGTGGAAGATGGCCGGATCAAATTATATACCTTATGATAAAGGAGAAGCATCATGCTGTTTCGTAAGAAGATAGAACCGCGCTGCGCCTATTGCACCAAAGGTTCTCCGCTGAACGATGCGGAGGTGGCGTGTTTGAAGCGCGGCATCGTGGACGCATCGTTCCATTGCGGCGGATTCTGTTACGATCCGCTCAAGCGTGTGCCGCCCCGTCCTGCCAAATTGGAAACAGAGAAGCTGTCTGCGGAAGATTTCTCTATCTGAGGAGGGAACCGACCATGAAACCGAGAAAGGTTTGGGCCGTCTATTTCAGCGGCACAGGCACTACCGAAAAGACCGTTTGCCGCATTGCCGAGGGCATTGCCGAGGCACTCCATACGGATTACGGCACCTTTTCCTATACGCTGCCTCAGAACCGGCAGGAGGTGCTGCGCTTTAGCGGCGATGATCTGGTGGTGTTCGGTACGCCGGTCTACGCCGGACGCATACCCAATGTGCTGCTGCCGTACCTCACGGAAAAAGTGCAGGGCTGCGGTGCTATGGCGGTGCCGGTAGTGCTGTTCGGCAACCGCAGCTTTGACGATGCACTCATCGAGCTGCGTAATGTGCTGCGTGATGACGGCTTTGTTCCCGTGGCGGCAGCCGCCTTTGTGGGGGAGCACTCTTTCTCCACTACGCTGGGCGGTGGCCGCCCCGATGGAGAGGACATTTTGCTGATGGATCGCTTTGCCAGGCAAGTGGCGGAAAAGGTGGGGGATATGGCGGCGACAACGCCGGAGATAACCGTAGACGTCCACGGCTGTGACCCCATCCGTCCCTACTATACACCCCGTGACCGTGCCGGCAATCCCATCAATATTCTCAAGGTCAAGCCCAAGACAGATTTGGAGAAATGTAACGGCTGCGGCTGGTGCGCGGAGCATTGCCCCATGGGTAGCATCAGCTTGGAAAATCCCGGCGAGGTCAAGGGTATCTGCATCAAGTGCTGTGCCTGCGTAAAGGGTTGTCCTACCGGCGCAAAATACTACGACGACGCGGGTTATCTCTACCACCGGCATGAGCTGGAGGAGGGCTATAAACGTCGCGCCGAAGTGGAGCTGTTTTTGTAAAAGTATATGATAAAAGAGGTCAATCCCAATGGGATCGACCTCTTTATCTTTTGTTTCTCTCCAAGGAGTTGCTTTTCCTTTTGACGGCCTCCGGCGGGTGACTTTTTGCCATCAGCGGCAAAAAGTCACCAAAAAGCGCTGTTTGAAACCCATGGTTTCAAAACTTCCTTCGCGCGTATCGGCGTGATATTAGATAAAAGACTTTGCCTCGCGTTGCAATGGCAAAGATAAAAACAAATCTAAATAAGGAACTGCCTCTGCTACTAACCCGCTCAGTCGCTCACACGTTCAAAATGTAGGAGTATCATCTCCTACCGTTCCACAATCTGCGGCAGCAATAAGTCGCAAACGGGATCATATTTGCAGCAGCGAAAAACTCAGTATTTGTTCGCGATGTAGATGCTTGAACATTTTCGCAAAGGTTTAGCCGCGAAAAGGAAATTCAAAAACCATTGGTTTTTGGCAGCGTTTTTGTCTACTTTTTCCGCTGATGGAAAAAGTAGGCCGTCGGAGACAAAAAGAAAACAAAATGTCCCGCCAAATTCCAATTTGTAAAAAAACACCGAGGCGAGCGCCTCGGTGTTTTTATGATGAAAAGCTATATTAGAACTTGGAGATGATGTCCACGATCTCAGCGCCGATGCGCTTCTGAGCTTCCTGGGTAGCTGCACCGATATGAGGCGTGCAGGAAACCATGGGATGGCTGTACAGTGCCTTGTTGGTAGCGGGCTCGTCAGCATAGACATCCAGACCGGCGGCGCGAACCTTGCCGGACTCCAGAGCTGCCAGCAGAGCGGCCTCGTCCACGTTGGTGCCGCGGGAGGTGTTGACGACCACGACGCCGTCCTTCATCTTAGCGATGTTCTCAGCGCTGATCAGAGCGCCGCCGTCCACTGCGGGAGCGTGCACGGAGATGAAGTCGGACTTAGCCAGCAGCTCGTCCATTTCCACATAGGGGATACCCAGCTGCTCTTCGATGCCGGGAATGTGGAAGATATCGAATGCGATAACATCCATGCCGATGGCCTTTGCCATCACGCCCAGATGCTGGCCAATACGACCGAAGCCAACGATACCCAGCGTCTTGCCCTGCAGCTCGATGCCCTTGCCGTATGCCTTCTTCTCCCACTTGTCCTCACGCATGGTGTGACCGGCGATGGAGATGTAGCGAGCGCAAGCAAACATATGACCCATGGCCAGCTCAGCAACGGACTGAGAGGAAGCACGGGGAGTGTTCTTCACGGTGATGCCGCATTCCTCAGCATACTTGACATCAATGTTATCAACGCCCACGCCGCCGCGGATGATCAGCTTCAGCTTGCCGGTCTTAGCCTCGTCAATGTGATTGGCACGAACCTTGGTCTTGGAGCGGACGACGACAGCATCGAACTCCTTCAGAGCAGCACCCAGCTGATCGGGCTCATAGAACTGCTCCACGACTTCATGACCCATCTCACGGAGCTGAGCCATGGCGGTCTTATCCATACCGTCAGTAACCAGAATACGCATAATAGTAATCTCCTTATAGTATTATTTTTACGACACCAGTGACCGATGTCAACTGGTGAGAGGGATATACAAGGGGGATAAAATCCCCCTTGTAGTAATCTTACTTGTGCTCGGCCTCGAACTTCTTCAGGAACTCGACCAGAGCCTGTGCGCCCTCGATAGGCATAGCATTGTAAA
Source organism: Eubacteriales bacterium (assembly GCA_030529655.1). Taxonomy (GTDB): domain Bacteria; phylum Bacillota; class Clostridia; order Oscillospirales; family Oscillospiraceae; genus Vescimonas. Next base: position 3,724 of record JAUMWJ010000027.1, on the reverse strand, counting down.
CGGAAGCGCGCAGACCGCCAACGGACTTGTGACCCTTCAGGTTGTCGTAACCGGCAGCCTTGGTAGCAGCAACGACCTCAGCATCCAGCTCGGCACTCTCGGTGACGAAGGGAATGTTCATCAGGGAGCGGAACTCGGGCTCAACAGTACCCTTGAACATCTTGGAGGAATCCAGGAAGTCATAGATGACCTTGGCCTTGGCAATGTTGCGCTTGTGCATCTCTTCCAGACCGCCGATGCTCTTGAGATACTTGAAGACCTTACCGCAGCAGTAGATCGCCCAGCAGTTGGGGGTGTTGTACATAGAGCCGTTGTCAGCGTGAGTCTTGTAGCTCATGTAAATGGGCATCTTGGGATCAATGTCCTCACGGATCAGATCCTCACGGATGATGACCACCACCATGCCGGCAGGACCAACGTTCTTCTGCACGCCGGCGTAGATCATGCCGTAGTCAGAAACGTTGCAGGGCTTGGACAGGAACATGGAGGACTGGTCGGACACCAGCACATGACCCTTGGTGTTGGGCAGCTTGTTCCAGGTCACACCGTGGATGGTCTCGTTCTCGCAGATATAGACATAGTCGGTATCCTCGGGAATGTCCAGATCGGAGCAATCGGGAATGTAGCTGTAATTCTTATCCTTGGAGGAGGCAGCAACGATGACTTCACCGTACTTCTTGGCCTCGGCAATGGCCTTCTTGGACCATGCGCCGGTTTCCACATAGACTGCCTTGCCGTTCTTCATCAGGTTCCATGCCACGGCTGCGAACTGCAGGGTAGCACCGCCCTGGATGAACAGAACCTTATAGTTGTCAGGAATGTTCATCAGGTCACGCAGATCGGCCTCGGCCTCGTCAATGATCTGCTGATACACCTTGCTTCGGTGGCTCATTTCCATCACGCACATACCGCTGCCGCGGTAGTTCAGCATCTCATCACGGATCTCCTCCAGAACGGGTTCAGGCATCATAGCGGGACCGGCGGAGAAGTTAAAGGTACGATTGTACTTCATCTTGTTTTCCTCCTGTTTTTTTCATAAAAGTGATTTTTGTGTCACATTTGCTTTTACGATATATAGTATACGGCAAAATCAAACGAGAATCAACAGGAAAAATGACAAAATTTTAGATAAACTAAAAAATTTTTAGTTTTCCATAAAAACAGTTTGCCAGTTTGGGCAAAGTGCCAAGAAAAACAGGAAAAATGCAGCTATGGTAGTGGGGAATAAAATGATTTTAAGGAAAGCGTTGGGTTTTTATTTCTCGTCTGGGATACACTTTTGTCGTCAGTTGGAGGGGATAGTTTCGCGGTTTCGAGGATAAACCCCGTTTGGCGGCTGCGATAGCAGGCGGGAAACGGCTGGTTTGACGGTGTGCAAAAGTGTCCCGATTGGCAGACCGAATAGGGCTGGGAATCGGCTGACACAACGGTGAGAAAAAATTGCCGTTTCCGTATTCCATTTGACAGATTCCGCCCATGCGTGGTATAACATCGGAAGAAAAGCACCACGGAGGAGAGAAGTATGGAACAGGTGAAAAAGAGAATCTTACACATACTGACCTATGCGGCGGCTCTGGTAAAATGGATGTCTGTGGGTGCGCTGGTGGGCGGTATTGGCGGCGTGGTAGGATCGCTGTTCCACATGGGTGTCAGCTATGGCACTTCCGTCCGTGAAGCGCATCCGTGGATCTTATACCTGCTGCCTGTGGGCGGCTTGGCCATCGTACTGCTCTACCGCAGCACGAAAATGGAGGGGAAGGGTACCAATGCCATCATCGAATCGGTACACTTCGGCAAGGAAGTGCCTGCTCTGCTGGTGCCGCTGATTTTTATCGGTACGGTGATCACCCATCTCTGCGGCGGCAGTGCCGGGCGTGAGGGTGCGGCTTTGCAGATCGGCGGCGGCATCGGTTACAGTACGGGTCGTGTGCTGCACTTAGGGGAAAAAGACCTGCCGCTGGCCACCTTGTGCGGTATGAGCGGCGTGTTTGCCGCCCTATTCGGCACACCGCTGACCGCCACCGTATTCGCTCTGGAGGTCATCAGCGTGGGCGTACTCTACTACGCCGGACTGATCCCCTGCATCACCGCCTCTATGATGGGTTATCTGGTGAGCCGGCTGATGGGCATTGCCCCCACTCGGTTTACCGTGACCATGCCGGCACTTAACGGCTGGACCATGCTGCTGGTGGTGATTTTGGCGCTTTTATGCGCGCTGGTGAGTATTCTCTTTTGTCGGGGACTGCACTATGCAGAGCGCAGTGCGGAAAAATATATCAAAAACAGCTATCTACGCATTGTGGTGGGTGGTTTGTTGATTATCGCATTGACGCTGCTGCTGGGCTCCGCTGATTACAACGGCGCCGGTATGAGCGTCATTGAACGGGCGATGACAGGACGGGTGAACGATTGGGCGTGGCTTTGGAAGCTGCTTTTGACCGTGGTGACCATTGCCTGCGGTTTTAAGGGCGGTGAAGTGGTGCCATCGTTCTTCATCGGTGCCACTTTCGGCTGCACGGTAGGCGCATTTTTGGGACTTGATCCCGGTTTTGCCGCCGCCATCGGTCTGGTAGCGGTGTTTTGCGGTGCGGTGAACTGCCCGCTCGCCTCCGTGTTCCTCAGCGTGGAGCTGTTCGGCTCGGGGGATCTGCTCTACTTCGCCATGGCCTGTGCCATCAGCTATCTGGCATCCGGCTACTGCGGACTGTACAGCAGCCAGACTATCCTCTATTCCAAGCTCCGTGCCGAATTTATCAATGTGCATACCAAATAAAAATTGACCTCTCCGGACATACTATCAGGTAGTATGACCGGGGAGGTTTTTTGATGACAGATGTGATACAGGTGATTTTAACGGCGCTTTTTTCGCTGGTGATCCTGTTTTTGCTGACCAAGCTCATGGGAAACAAGCAGGTGTCGCAACTGAATATGTTTGACTATATCGTGGGTATTTCCATCGGCTCTATTGCGGCAGAAATGGCCACGGAGCTGGAGCAGCCGCTGCATCCTGCCATAGCCATGGTGGTCTATGCACTGGTGGCGGTGGCAGTATCGCTGCTGGGCGATCATTCGCTGCGTGTGCGGCAGTTCATGACAGGTAAACCGCTTGTGTTGATGGACAGCGGTGTCATTTACCGAAAAAACCTGAAACGGGCCAAGATGGACTTGAATGAGTTTTTGATGTATTGCCGTATCGGTGGTTTTTTCGATCTCCGGCAGATTCAGACGGCGATTTTGGAGCATAACGGCACGGTGACATTCCTGCCCAGCGCCATGCAGCGACCTGCCACGCCGGCGGATTTTTCCATTCAGCCCACCCAGGAGATGCTGCAAACGCCGCTGATTTTGGACGGCATCGTGCTGTCGGAAAACCTGAAAAAATCGGGAAGGGATCACACATGGCTGGAACAGCAGCTTCGTGACAAAGGGTATCATGCACCGGACGAGGTGCTGCTGGCGCTGTGGGACGGCAGCAGCCAACTATCGCTGTACCCTATGAAGACGAAAAAAGAGGCAAGGGATCTGGAGGATAAATAAAAAGCAGCGTTCCGTGAGGGGAATTTTGCCAAAAGAATACCCGTCGAAAAGGTTGTTTCCTTTCGGCGGGTTGGTTTATTAGGTTGACAAAGGTTGACAAATTGGGATTTGGCGGGGCATTTTGTTTTCTTTTTGCCTCCGGCGGGCAACTTTTTGCCATCAGCGGCAAAAAGTTACCAAAAAACGC
>JAUMWJ010000026.1 GCA_030529655.1 Eubacteriales bacterium | reverse complement strand
TTATCTCTGCGCCATCTCTGCACATCTCCCCTTGATTTTCATACTTGTTTGGTAGTAAAATAGAAAAAGAAACGAGGTGTGCTGTATGATGATTTCCACCCGCGGGCGCTATGCGCTGCGCGTGATGATTGATCTTGCCGAGCATAGTGAGGGGTATATTCCCATGAAAGCGGTAGCGCAGCGGCAGGAACTTTCGCTGAAATATTTGGAACAGATCCTGCCCGTGCTGACAAAGCATCATCTGATCGAGGGCATACAAGGTCGCGGCGGCGGCTACCGCTTATGCCGCAAGCCGGAGGAATACACCGCAGGCGAAATTCTCCGGCTGACCGAAGGCGATCTGGCGCCGGTTGGCTGCATAGGAAATGATGCAACGCCCTGTGAACGCTCCGACAGCTGCCGCACCTTACCGCTGTGGAGTGGGTTGAACAAGGTGGTCAATGAGTATCTTGACAGCGTGACGATCGCCGATCTGATGCAAACTGAATAAGCAAAAACTGCAACATAACGTGTTTTTCACACACTATGTTGCAGTTTTTTACTGTTTGTTCAAGAATACATACTGTCGATTTCACGGATCATTGCCGCAATGGCATTCTCACGACAGTCAGGCAGAATATGTACGCCCGGCACCTGATGCACCACCTCAATGGCATTTTGTGGCGCAAAGGGTACATTGGCAAACTCCAGCATCGGCACATCGTTGGCGTGGTCCCCTACGCAGTAAACGTGACGCTGTTCCACATGGAGAAGCTCTGCCAGCTTGCGTACCATGCCGCCCTTATTAGCGCCGCGGGCAGTGATTTCCAGCAGAAAGTTGCTGGAGCTGACCACTTCATAATCACCGCCCCAGCCCTGGCGACGGAAAAATTGGATGATCTGACGCTGCACCGGCTCGTACTCTTCAAAAAGTAATTTGGAAATGGGCAGCGGTGCTTTCTCGATGCTATCAAGCGTCACTGTAGGCGAATGGGTCAGATGCAGATGCCGTGCCGTCAGCTCATTGGGATTGACGGCATGGATAGAGTTGTCGTCATGATAGATCTCAAACGCCAGTCCCGGGAACTCCGTCAGGAGCTCCTTGATATGGTGACGGACATCATCGGGTAAAAATGCTGTGTGAAGATAACGCCGTGTGGTGAAGTCGTAAATCGCCGCGCCATTAAACAGCACCGTGGGGCCATTCATGGGGACATCACGATAAACCTTCTCAAAGGAGGGCAAAGCCCGTCCGGTTGCCACGGAAAAGATACCGCCCTGCGCCATGAAATATTCGATCGCCCGACAATTTTCACGGGAAATGGCAGGCATTTCCTCGCCGGAGCGCAGCGCACCCTCGGTATAAACCATCGTATTATCAAAATCGCTGGCAATCAGTACGCCGTCAAATTTCCCCATGGCTCAGCTCTCCGCCTTCGGCGCGCTGCTGCGACCGTGATTGTGACGGCGACCGCCGCGATGACGGGGCTTTTTCCGTTCGCCGCCCTCTGTACTCTGCGGCACGGCAGTCTTTGCCGGAGCGATATTCTTTGTCTCGGTATTCTTCTGTCCGCCACGGTGACGACGGCGATTGTGGTTGGGGCGGTCGCCGGCTTTCACCTCACGCTTTTCCTCCGGCTTATTCGGCTCTGCGTTCACGGTCTGCTGTGCCGGATTCTTTCCGCCGCGGCCACGGCGTGAATGATGGTTGTATTTTTCTGTTGTTTCCGGCTGCGCTGTTTCAGGTGCCGTCATCATGGGCAAAGCGGTAAAACTCTCTTCCTCACAGTGCTGCACATAGCGTTGGGGACGCTCTTCAGGAACGGCGATCCCGTCACGGCTGCCCTTGCCGTTACGCAGCACACACACCTCACAGTTATGATAGCACTTAGGGGACTCCGGACGGTCATCCAGTCGGACATTCACCGTTTCCTTGAGTACATTGATGTCGCTGACATTGCCCGTACCGTCAGGCGTTATCACAAAGGACTCGCTCTTTGGCATACGGTGGATGGCGTCCTCGTAAGCATCCTGTTCATATTTCAGGCAGCACATCAGACGACCGCAAGTGCCGGAGATCTTCGTCGGATTCAGGCTGAGATTCTGCGTCTTGGCCATTTTAATGGAAACAGGCACAAAATCGTCCATAAACTGCGCGCAGCAGAACGGTCTGCCGCAAATGCCCAGACCGCCCAGCATTTTTGCCTCATCGCGTACGCCGATCTGACGCAATTCGATACGGGAGCGGAACACGCCGGCCAGATCCTTGACCAGATCCCGAAAATCCACGCGGCCATCGGCGGTAAAGAAGAACAGAATCTTGCTGCCGTCAAAGCTGCACTCCACACGCACCAGCTTCATGTCCAGATTGTGCTGCAGGATCTTCTTCTGGCAGATGTCAAAGGCCTCCTTCTCACGCTCGCGGTGATAGGCGGCGGTACGGCGATCGTTGTCCGTGGCAATACGCACCAACGGACGCAAAGGCTGGATCACCTGTGCCTCATCCACCAAATGATTGCCGACGCTGCACTGGGCATACTCCAGGCCCTGTGCCGTTTCCACGATCACATCCTGTCCGGCCTTTACCTCCACACCTTTGGGGTCAAAAAAATAGGTCTTACATCCGCTGCGAAAGCGGACAGAAATCACACTTGTCATCATCTATCGTTATTCCTTTCGGTATACTACTTCCTACGCAGCAGCGGTTCACACGACGCCGCAAATGCGCCCAACACATGGCCCACACCTACATGATAATCATACTCACCTGCGTACTGCTTCAAAATATCCGTTAATTTTTGCAGTTCAGACCGCCCCAGATGGCGACTCATAAACCCGGCGCATACAGCGATCGGCGTATCTGCAGCGGCTTTACCGCATTGCAGCAGCAGTGCTTCGGCGGCGATCCGCCACGCACAGCGGAACATCTCCTGTGCCTGTTCCCGTTTCATGCGCCCATTTTCCTGCGCCGTCATCCATTCGGTTAAACGCAACGGGTCGCCTTCTGCCAGACAGCGACACAGCTCCTCTGCCTGTTCGTTTCCTGTCAGGTTCTCTGCCCCGTTCATCTTCCATGTCACACAACGCGAACGGATAGTAGGCAGCAGGTCTGAAGAACCGGCTGTGCAGAAAATAAAGGCGGCATGGGGTGGACCTTCTTCCACGATCTTCAACAGCACATTCTGGTCGCGTTCATTCAACTGCTCGCAGTTGGGAAAAATGTAAACCTTACGCTCGCCCTCATTCGGGCGGATATAGACATCCCTTCGCAGCTCACGAACACTCTCCACGCTCATTTCCTTGTGTTCCTCATCACAGACAAGGCGTACATCGGGATGTATATCCGTTGCCACCTTGCGGCAGGCGGTACAATGCATACATGGCTTCCCCGTTTCGCTGCGGCACAGCATGGCAGCCGCTGCATAACGGGCAGCACCGGCCAGATCGCCGGAGCCGGAGAGGATCAGCGCGTGGCTTAAGGCATTCTGACGCGCCGCATGACGGATGGTTTTTGCTATCGTACTTCCCTGCGGAATCAACTGATCCATCCGTTGTCCTCCTCTCATAAACGCACTTCGATTTCCCACCCATTTTACATGATGATATAATAGTATAACACAAAAATATTGCCTCTCGCAAGGCTTCTAAAGTGCTTTTTAGGAGAAATGTTTGGAACATTTTTCATTTGTCGCCTAAAATTCGTATAAAACGGCAAAAATAGGTAAATACTATCCGTTAGACTTGCTTTTATTTATAAATATAGTTATAATAAATTATTATCAGTATATATGCCTTGTTATATTATGTCAGCATATCATTTTTATATCTGGAGGAAATTGCATGAGCAAGAAGTATTGTTATTTGTTCACCGAAGGTAATGCCACTATGCGTGAACTGCTGGGCGGCAAGGGCGCCAATCTGGCAGAGATGACCCACATCGGACTGCCGGTGCCTCAGGGCTTCACCATTTCTACCGAGGCCTGCACCCAGTACTATGAGGACGGCCGCATGATCAACGACGGCATCATGGCCGAGATCATGGAGTATGTAGAAAAGATGGAGCAGATCAACGGCAAGAAGTTCGGCGATCTGCAGAATCCTCTGCTGGTTTCCGTGCGCAGTGGCGCTCGTGCTTCCATGCCCGGCATGATGGATACCATTCTGAATCTGGGTCTGAACGACGAGGTCGTGGCCGCCATGATCAAGGGCAATCCCGATCCTAAGTTCGAGCGTTTTGTTTACGACTCCTATCGCCGTTTCATCCAGATGTTCTCCGATGTGGTGATGGAAGTCGGTAAGAAGTATTTCGAGCAGCTCATTGATGAGATGAAGGCCAAGAAGGGCGTCACCTACGATGTGGAGCTGACCGCCGCTGACCTGAAGGAGCTGGCGGAGCAGTTTAAGGCCGAGTATAAGAAGCAGATCGGCAAGGACTTCCCCTCCGATCCCAAGGAGCAGCTGTACGAAGCCATTCGTGCCGTGTTCCGTTCCTGGGACAACCCCCGTGCCAATGTGTATCGCCGTGACAACGACATCCCCTATTCCTGGGGTACTGCCGTCAACGTCATGCCCATGGTGTTCGGCAACCTGAACGACAACTCCGGTACCGGTGTTGCCTTCACCCGCGATCCCGCCACCGGCGAGAAGAAGCTGATGGGTGAGTTTTTGACCAACGCTCAGGGCGAAGACGTGGTGGCCGGTGTCCGTACCCCCATGCCCATCGCTCAGATGGAAGAGAAGTTCCCCGAAGCATTTGCACAGTTCAAGCAGGTCTGCCTGAATCTGGAAGACCACTACCGTGATATGCAGGACATGGAGTTCACCGTTGAAAACGGTAAACTGTACATGCTGCAGACCCGTAACGGCAAGCGCACCGCTCAGGCCGCTTTGAAGATCGCCTGCGATCTGGTGGACGAGGGCATGATCGATGAGAAGAAGGCCGTTGCCATGATCGATCCCCGTAATCTGGACACCCTGCTGCATCCCCAGTTCGATACCGCTGCCCTGAAGAAGGCGCAGGCCATCGGCAAGGGTCTGGGTGCCTCTCCCGGCGCTGCCTGCGGCAAGATCGTGTTCTCCGCTGAGGACGCGGAAAGCTGGGCTGCTCGCGGCGAAAAGGTAGTTCTGGTCCGTCTGGAGACCTCTCCCGAGGACATCACCGGCATGAAGGTTTCTCAGGGTATCCTGACCGTTCGCGGCGGTATGACCAGCCACGCTGCTGTTGTTGCTCGCGGCATGGGTACCTGCTGTGTCTCCGGCTGCGGCGAGATCGCCATGGACGAGGAGAACAAGCAGTTCACGCTAGCAGGCAAGACCTTCCACGAGGGCGACTTCCTCTCTATCGACGGCTCCACCGGTAACATCTATGACGGTGTGATCCCCACTGTTGACGCTACCATTTCCGGTTACTTCGGCCGCATCATGGCATGGGCTGACAAGTACCGCACCATGAAGGTCCGCACCAATGCTGATACGCCCCACGATGCACGCAAGGCTCGCGAGCTGGGTGCCGAGGGTATCGGTCTGTGCCGTACCGAGCATATGTTCTTTGAGGCTGACCGTATCGCCGCATTCCGCGAGATGATCTGCGCCGATACCAAGGAAGAGCGTGAGGCTGCTCTGGAGAAGATCCTGCCCTATCAGCAGAACGACTTCGAGGGCATCTATGAAGCACTGGAAGGATGCCCCGTTACCATTCGTTTCCTGGATCCTCCTCTGCACGAGTTCGTTCCCACTGAGGATGCCGACATCGAGCTGCTGGCCAAGGCCCAGGGTAAGAGCGTGGAGACCATCAAGTCTATTATCTCCGGCCTGCATGAGTTCAACCCCATGATGGGTCACCGTGGCTGCCGTCTGACCGTCACCTATCCCGAAATCGCCGTGATGCAGACCAAGGCTGTGATTCGCGCCGCTATCAAAGTGCAGAACGCACATCCCCAGTGGAACATGGTTCCCGAGATCATGATCCCGCTGGTTGGCGATGCCAAGGAGTTCAAGTTCGTTAAGAAGATCGTTGTGGAAACCGCCGATGCTGAAATCGCCGCCGCCGGCAGCGATCTGAAGTACGAGGTGGGTACCATGATGGAGATTCCCCGTGCCTGCCTGGTGGCTGACGAGGTGGCTAAGGAAGCTGACTTCTTCTGCTTCGGCACCAACGACCTGACTCAGATGACCTTCGGCTTCTCCCGTGACGATGCCGGTAAGTTCCTGAACGCATACTATGACACCAAGATCTTTGAGAACGATCCCTTTGCCCGTCTGGATCAGAACGGTGTCGGCAAGCTGATGAACATGGCCATCTCTCTGGGCAAGCCTGTCAACAGCAAGCTGCACATCGGTATCTGCGGTGAGCACGGCGGCGATCCCACCAGCGTGGAGTTCTGCCATCAGATCGGTCTGGACTATGTGTCCTGCTCCCCCTTCCGTGTGCCCATCGCCCGTCTGGCCGCCGCACAGGCAGCTATCAAGGAAGGCTGATAAAAGTCGGAAAACCTTGACTTATCAAGGCTTTTGATTGCGCAAAAATCTCCGTATTTGAAAAAATACGGGGATTTTTTATATTTCCTCTTGACTCTGACGCAGCGTAATAGTTTACAATGAAAGCACAAGGAGGAAGTAAGCTATGATGACAGTAAATGAAGTAAGCAAATTAACGGGAGTGAGTGTGCGCACGCTTCACTACTATGACGAAATAGGTCTACTGCCCCCGGCTGTGACGACAGAAGCGGGATACAGAATGTATGACAATACAAGCCTTGAACGCCTGCAACAGATTTTACTGTTCAAAGAGCTTGAGTTTTCCTTGCGGGATATTAAGAAAATGATCGACAGCCCGGGTTTTGATCGGGAAAAGGCCCTGTCAGAGCAAATCAAGCTCCTTACTCTGAAAAAGGAGCATTTTGAAAACTTAATATCCTATGCGCAACAAATTAGGTCAAAAGGAGAATATGATATGGATTTCAAGGCATTTGATAACGCGAAAATTGAAACCTACAAGGCGGAAGCGAAAAAAAGATGGGGTGACACGGAAGCATACCGTGAATATGAAACAAAATCTGCCGACTATACCGAAGAAAAAGAGCAAACACTCGCGAAGGGGCTGATGGAAATTTTCAAAGAATTCGGACAGCAGACCGAAAAGTCTCCGTCGGATGCAAAGGTGCAAGGGCAAGTAAAAAAACTGCAGGATTATATTACAGCGAATTACTACGCCTGTACAAAGGATATTTTGTCGGGTCTTGGGCAGATGTACGCCGCCGGCGGAGAGATGACCGAAAATATCGATGCTGCCGGCGGAAAGGGCACTGCGGAGTTTGCGGCGAAAGCCATTGCGGAATACTGCAAATAAATCCTTCTTTTCTTCCGTCCCATACAGGCAGCTATCAAGGGCTGATCCTATCGCCTTAATCATAAAGACCGCTTATCACATGATAAGCGGTCTTTTCTTATTTCAAGTCACCGTTCGCCGGATTGTTCAGCACTTTCCCTTCCTCGGAAAAGCGTGAGCCGTGGCAGGCACAATCCCATGTGCGCTCCACCTCATTCCAATGCAGTGCACAGCCCAAATGGGGGCAGCGTTTTTTGGTGGGGGTAAGCAGATTGGTCATCGCTTCCCAACCGTTGATGAATAACTGCGGCCTCAAAATACTGCGGGAGGGATCAAACACCTCTGCCCACTCATTCTTCTTTCCCAACGCCAAATCACACAATAGCTGCGCCGCCACCATGGCGCTGCTCATACCCCATTTGTTGAACCCACTTGCCACATACAGATCCGGTGTATTGCGAGAATACTGTCCGATATAAGGTATACTGTCCAGACTCATGCAGTCCTGTGTGGCCCAGCAGGCCACTTCCTGCACCTGCGGATAATGAATACCTGCAAACACGCGCAGATCCTGCCAGTTGCCGCCCTTTTTCCCCGTGCGATGGGAGCCGCCGCCCAACAGCAGCAAATCGCCGTAGTTGCGAAACGATAAACCGGTCTGATCTTCGTCCACATACATACCCCTCACTTGCTGTGCTCCTTCCAACGCAAGCACATAGGAACGGTGCTGATACAGCTTGAGGAAATAACTGCCATGTTTGTTGAGAAACGGGAAATGGGTGGTAATGATCACCTTTTTGGCATGGATCCTGCCGCCGTTTGTCACCGCCGTGTTGCCGACCATCTCACGCACTGCCGTATTCTCATAAATATGCAGATTCTCTGCCATTTTGGCAAGGAACTTCAGTGGATGGAACTGCGCCTGCTGCGGAAACATGACCGCACCGGCAGTTTTCAGCGGCAGCGGTAAATCCTCACACCATTGAGCCGGATAGCCGATTTTCTGCAAGGCGCGCATCTCGTCCTCCAGCTTTTTACGATCTGCGGCGTATACATAGTTGTTCTTGCGCTCAAAATCGCAATCGATCTGCTCACATAGCCGAGCGTAGGTCTCCAACGCCGACTGATTGGCGTGCAGGTACTTTTGTGCGATTTCCGTGCCGCGACTGTTTACGATCTTGTGATAGCAAAGTCCGTGCTGTGCCGTAATTTTTGCCGTGGTATTTTGTGTGACACCGCGGCAAATGCGGTCTTTTTCCACCAGCAGACAGTCCACGCCGCTCCGGTGCAGAAAATAGGCAGTCAGAACACCGGCAATGCCGCCCCCAATAATGAGTATGTCCGTATCAATGTCGCCATTCAACTGCGGAAAATGCGGCATACATCCCTGCGCCCATAGAGATTCCATTGCCATCCCCCTTGTCCGTTTTTGTCCATTTGATAGTTTAGTATGGACAAGAAAGATGCATTTTACACAAGCTCCAAAAAAGCACCCGGTTTCAAATGAAACCGGGTGCTTTTTTGGAGCTTGTGGCCGGACTCGAACCGGCGACCTGCTCATTACGAGTGAGCTGCTCTACCAACTGAGCCACACAAGCATGGCAAAACCACAAAGAGGATTTTATCACGCTTTTCCCATTTCGTCAACTCCTAAATCGCATTTCATAATTTACATTTTGCCTTACAAATGCTATAATTTTATAGAATCCGTACATTCCACAGCAAAAGAGGCCATAGCCATGACAAAAGCGCAAAACCCTATTCTGGAGGGAAATATTCGCAAGCAGCTCATCCTGATCACACTGCCCCTAATCGCAGGCGAACTTCTGCAGCAGCTCTATAACACGGTAGACTCTCTGATTATCGGCAAATATCTCGGTACAGAAGCCTTTGCTGCTTCCGGCATTTCCGGCTCGATTATGAATCTGTTTATTTTTGTGCTCAGCGGATTCTGTGTGGGCGTGTCGGTGATTTTTTCATCCGAATACGGCGTGGGAAACGAATCCCGGTTCAGAAAAACGAATTATACCGCCATTGTATTCGGCAGTATTTTCACCGTGGCATTGAGCATACTGTTTATCGTTCTGACGCGGCCTGTACTCAGACTGGTCGCCACGCCGGACGAGCTGATGGGCTATTGCTGCGATTACCTGATGGTCATTCTTGCCGGACTGATCGCCACCTATTTTAATAACCTCTTCACGGGTATTCTCCGTTCGGTGGGCGCAACGAAAATTTCCTTGCTGTTTCTGATGGTTTCTCTTGTTTCCAATGTGGCGTTGGATCTGTTGCTGGTTGCCGTGCTGCCCCTTGGCATTATCGGTGCGGCTGTGGCAACCGTACTGGCACAGTTGATTTCCGCCGGATGCAGCTATCTCTATATCCGCCGTCACTATCCGGAACTGATGTGCAAAAAGGAGGATGCCGGTCTTTATCCTTCTCTGCTTAAGCAGATATTCAGCTACGGTATTTCCTCAGCGCTCCATATGTCCAGCTTATACATCGGCAAATTTATGGTGCAGGGCATTGTTAATACCTGCGGCACACCGGTCATTGCCGCCTATACGGCCACCACACGCATTGAGGCGTTTATCAATTCACCCGGCAACGGATTTGCACAGGCCGCATCCATCTTTATCGCGCAAAATCGCGGTGCAGGCAAAGCTGAGCGCGTAAGGCGCGGCACAAGAGAGAGCCTTGTGCTGATCCTTGTTTCGGGTGTAGTTCTGGCCGTCATCATGTATATGGTGTCTCCCTTTGCGCTCCGTCTGTTCCTGGACTCCTCGGAAACAGCAAGTCTTACCGCAGGTACGGCATACCTGAAAATTATTTTCTTCTTCTATGGGCTCAGTTATTTGGGCTATTTCTTTGTGGGCACTTCCAGAGGATACGAAAAAATGTCCGTTCCCTTTGTGGCTACCACCATACAGATCACGGTGCGTGTGCTTTGTTCCTGGTTGATGATCGGGCGTCTGGGACTGTCCGCGGTGGCGTGGGCTACCGGAATCGGCTGGATGTTTGTTGTGGGCTACCATTACCTGCACTTCCGTATCTATACGAAAGAACCGATTGGCCAATTACCGAATGATACTCCTTAACCTATTGTTATATCAGCAAAAGGCGTACGGCAGAATGGATATTCCGCCGTACGCCTTTATCATCAGGTGATCCTTTTACCGCCCATGACAGCGGAATGAATCGGATTTTTGTTTGTATCTGTTATTGATCCATGTTTTGCTTACCGGTGATCTCCTCCGGCACGATCTTCACAATTTTTGTGGCATCCATGCATCTTATCATGTGCTCGTCCAGCTTATCCAAGTGCTCCGGCGCCAAAGCTGCCACAATACGGCGCATTGCCGCATGGCGTTCCACCTCATTTTTGACCACAACCGCCCGTCCCTTGACCATGGCGCAGTCATAGGCGGTGTCATAGTGGGCCGGCATAACGTGTGCATTCGTAACAGCAGTCAGGCAAACAGGCGTATCGTTTTTCAGGATCTCCCACTTCTCTCCCTCACCGGCGCAATGGAAATAGAGTGCGCCGTCGTACCACACTGTGTTAATGGGAACACAGTAGGGTCTGCCGTCCTTGTTTATCATGGCAAGGGTGGCATAGGGTGCGGTTTTCAGTACTTCCTCGGCAAAAGCTGCGTCGCGTTCCAGTTTTTTCAAGCGCATATTCCCCCACTTCCTTTCTACTCCTCAGTTTGCCCGACAGCAGTGCATTTGTCAAGACAAACCTATTATCCAAAAGAAAACAGACAGCGAAACCTAACCGAATATGCGGACTCTCATATATGCAAAAAGACACCGTAAAATGCATTCCTGCAATTTACGGTGTCTTTTTCTCTTTCTACATCCCTATGGAATGTATTGCAAAACATTCTTATGGGACACTGATCAAATCCGGCTGCTTTTCTTGTTTTCAGCCTGCCATGTTGTAAGGTGCCATCACAAAGCCGTGCAGCTGCTCGGAATAAGTACCGGCAAAACTAAGAGAGCCATCGTCCTTGATCTCGACATAGCCAGCTCCGCCATCTGGCAGCGGAGTCGATGACATACTGCCGTCATCCTCATTGTATATACTCTGAGCGATGGTTTCCTTCTCATAGACCAGCTTACCGCCATCCAGCACGGCATCCATTTCCCAGGACAATTTGGTGCCGTCATCCAAAGTGGCTACCACATTAACAGATACATGGTCATCTCTGATAGCGATGGCTGTCATGTTCATCGCTTCATCCGCGTAGTAGCCCACAAGTGCAAGGTAGTCGGCAAAAGGTACCTTAGCGTTCCAGTTCTTCGGTTCCATTCCCATAAACTGCGATACAAGTCCGTCGAACTGTGTCCACTCCCATTCGCCGCCGTCATATACGGCAAACACATACTGACCGTCCACCGTAAACCAACGCTGGCTCTGCAGATCGTCGTTCTGAATGACAACCGTTTCGTCGTCGGTATAGCTTGCATAGATCGTGCCTTCGTCGCCGTAAACACCGCTGATATCCGTTTTAGCATCCACATCAGCAAAACGAAGGAAGCATTTTTTCCCGTCTACGGTGAACTGATATTCCGCAATCCGAGGATTGCTTTCAATCATGAAGAATGCCTCATCAGCAATCTCTACGCTCTCCGGCTTGATCATCGCACAGTTAGCGGCCTCACACAACTCTTCTAAAGAGGCCACTTCCTTCATGGGATCGGGTGTGCCATTTGGGGTTTCTTTGTTTCCGCACGCCATCAGGCTTACTGCCATCATCAGCGCAAGCGCCAGGGTAATTGCTTTTTTCATGTTTTCCTCCTATGCTTAAAAATTGTTTACCTATATTATACCATAAGAATCTAATAGTTCAATAATATATCATGTGGCGTTACAATAGATGTTCAAACGCTGAACGACTTTCAAAGAAAACTGAAATAAAGACGAGTAGAATGATCCTGGATTGGCCATATATTATACTCAGCAAACAATGCAAAGCAAAGCAAAATTATTCTTTTAAGCAGTAAAAATGTCTTAGATTACATTTTTTCGTTGTAAAAAGTGTGACGTGTAACGAAATTACATTGCATTTTTCGTTTTACTGTATTATACTATACTTGAATTAAAGTATGGAGGTTGGCTATGTATCGAATTGCAATAGAAAATTTATTGAAATGGAAAGACAGTAAACGGCGTAAACCTTTAATCATCGAAGGTGCTCGACAGGTCGGCAAAACTTGGCTGATGAAAGAATTCGGCAAACGCTGTTATTCGGATACCGTGTATATAAACTTCGACTCTAATTCCAGAATGGCTGAATTATTTGCAAGCGATTTGGATATAAGCCGTATTATCACGGGACTTGAAATATATACGGGGCAGAAAATCGATCCCGACAATACGCTTATCATTTTTGATGAGGTTCAGGAAGTTCCGAGAGCGTTGTCATCTCTTAAATACTTTTATGAAAATGCACCTGAATATCATATTGTATGTGCAGGATCCCTCCTCGGCATTGCTTTGCACGAAGGAACATCTTTCCCGGTAGGAAAAGTGGATTTTTTAAAACTCTTTCCGCTGTCTTTTAAGGAATTCTTGATGGCGACCGGCAAGGGGCGTTATGCCGATTTGCTTAATAGTCAGGATTATCAAATGATAACAAGCTTCAAGCACACTTATATTGATGCGCTCAAGCAGTATTACTTTGTAGGCGGAATGCCCGAAGCAGTGCAATGTTTTGCGGAGAATAATGATTTCAACGAAGTGCGTGATATACAAAAAAGAATTCTTGCGGCGTATGAGCAAGATTTTTCAAAGCACGCACCAAATGAAATCGTGCCAAAGATTCGTATGTTGTGGAACAGCATACCCTCACAACTGGCAAAAGAAAACAAAAAATTCATTTACGGTCTTGTACGTGAAGGTGCTCGTGCCAAAGAATATGAAACGGCTATTATGTGGTTAAGCGATTGCGGACTTGTTCATAAAGTCAGTCGTGTCAATGCGGCAGGAATTCCTTTAAGGGCATACGAAGATTTGAAAGCTTTTAAGTTATTTGTTCTTGATGTCGGACTGCTTGGCTGTATGGCGGGACTTCGTCAAAGCACTTTGCTTGACGGAAATGATCTTTTTGTCGAATTCAAAAGTGCTCTTACCGAACAGTATGTATGCCAACAGCTCAAAACTATTGACGATTTAGGCATATACTATTACACCAATGACAGAGGGTCTTGCGAAATTGATTTTGTCATTGATACCGGCGAGCAAATACTTCCCGTTGAGGTTAAGGCAGAGCTAAATCTCAGAGCAAAGAGTCTGAAGACTTATCAAGAAAAATATTCACCCAAATTATCAATTCGCACGTCAATGGCTGATTTCAAAAGTGAAGATTGGCTCGTTAATCTGCCGCTGTATGCAATTGAACAAATAGACAAAGTATAAATTCCTTTTTTTTACCGCTCCGTTAAATGTAGCCAAAATGATTAAAAAATCAAACTAATAGAACACTGAAATAGAAATGTGCGATTTGAAAATTCGCACGCTCGCACCTGCCCCTCGATTTTGCTAAACTATGATCGAAAGGCAGGTGCATTATTTATGGCACGATTGCCAGCCGCTGGGGCAGCGAATCCTGACAAGATCGAAAATGTTGTGTGCTCTGACCACTTGTTTCTCGGAAAAAAGCATAAGAAAAAGCCTGCAATCGGCTTGATTACAGGCTTTTCTATGGCGGAGAGTGAGGGATTCGAACCCTCGTGCGGTGTTAAGCCGCAAACTGATTTCGAGTCAGCCCCGTTATGACCACTTCGATAACTCTCCCTATTGAATCAGCTTGTCTATCATACCACATTTCATACCCATACGCAACCACTTATTTCATATCACGACGGTAAATACAGTCCGTAATCACGGCGGATTTCCTTCAAAAAAAGCGTGCCTTTTGTTGCTGATAAAAAATCCCAAAAAGTCGTCCGTCAATTTGACGACAGGGTCATAAGAACGATAAGTTGTGTAATCTTCGGCATCTTTTGCTGTTTAAACAGCAAACGGAAACGCTTACATTTATTTTACATAATTTTTATGTCAATAAGAATCTACAAAGAGTTATCCACATTTTCCACACACTTTTCCACATCTCATATTCCCTGTGTTTTCAATGTTCTTCGCGTTTTTTCCGTTATGATTGCAAACGCTGAAACGCTATTTTTTACATACAAAAGTCGTCTCTTTTTGTTGACATAATTTATATCTCGTCAGCATATCACCTTTTGTGATTTTTTATGTCCTATCATTTTGGATTTATGACTGCATTACTGCAAAAAACGATGCACGGCATCATTGTCGCGCATCGTTTTGTCTTATATCATATCCGCCAAACTGTCACTCAGTTCCATGGTGGCATAGGCGTTCAGATCCAGCGGTGCCGTATGACCCGCCATATACTCGTAATAGCCCTGCGCGCCGATCATGGCGCCGTTGTCGCCGCACAGCTTCAGCGGCGGAAGGTACAGCTTTACGCCCTCACGGGTGCAGGCTTGCTCCAAATCGGCACGAATGATGGAGTTCGCTGCCACGCCGCCGGCGGCTGCCAACTGCTTGTAGCCCGTCATACGCAGTGCCTCCACCGCACGGGGTACCAGTTCATCGCTGACCGCCTGGGTGAAATCCCGGGCCAACGCCGCAGCGTCAAGGCCATCGTCTTTCTGCCGGGCATTGTGCGCCAGGTTCACTACCGCCGTTTTTAAGCCGGAAAAACTCATATCCAGCGGTGCGCCTTCTATATGGGCACGGGGCAGCACATACTTGCCGCCCTCAGACTGCTGTGCCAGCAAATCCATGGGCTTACCGCCGGGATACGGCAGTCCCAGCACACGGGCCGCCTTATCGAAGCATTCACCTGCCGCATCGTCACGGGTAGCACCCAGTATTTCCATGTTGGTATAATCCTTTACATCTACGATCAGCGTATTGCCGCCGGAGATGGCCAGCGCCAGAAATGGCGGTTCTAAATCTGGAAACGCCAGATAGTTGGCGGCAATATGGCCGCGCACATGATGTACCGGAATCAGCGGCACACCCAAGGCGTAAGCCACGGACTTGGCAAAGCTGACGCCCACCAGTACCGCGCCGATCAAACCCGGCGCATAGGTGACAGCCACCGCATCAATGTCCTTTTTTGTCACGCCGGCATCACGCAACGCCTGATCGGTCAGACCGGCAATGGCCTCTACATGCTTGCGTGAGGCGATCTCCGGCACCACGCCGCCGTAGAGGGCGTGCATATCCGCCTGGGACAAGATCGCATCGCTCAATACCGTGCGCCCGTCACGCACCACTGCCACAGCGGTTTCATCGCAAGAGGATTCAAACGCCAAAATATTCACAGTGCTTCCTCCTCATCGTCAAACTCCCTCGTCAGGATCAGCGCATCTTCCTTGGGCAGATCGTAGTAATTCTTCCGCCGTCCCACCTCCTCGAAGCCAAAGCCTTGATAGAGCGCAATGGCGGCGGCATTGCTGGGTCTCACCTCCAGCGTCAGAAACGCCAGACGGTTACCCTTGGCGAAGTTAATAAACACCTGAATGATCTGTGCAGCAATGCCCTGACGGCGGTATTCCGGGAACACTGCCACATTGGTGATGTAACCTTCATCTGCCACCACCAAAAGTCCTGCATAGCCCACCACTTTACCTGTCACAGCATCTTCTGCCACCAAAAAGGCGGCACATTCGTTCTCCAGTTCCTCTGCCAGCATTTTCTTTGACCAGGGTCGGGAAAAGCAGATCCGCTCCAGCTTTTCCAGTTCCTCCAGATGGTCTGCTGTCATAGGAACGATTTTTATATTCATAGTCCGATTTCCTTTCTTATCCTTTCGCGCTGAGCCAATCTGTGCCACTATGTGCCTCTGCCAGTAGAGGAACGGATAACTTCATCACCTGCTCCATCTCCTCACGCAGCAGTCTTTCCACCTGCTCATGCTCTGACACCGGACACTCCACGATCAGCTCATCGTGAACCTGCATGATGAGCTTCGCCTGCAGCTTCTCCTTTTTCAGCCGTTCAAAAACACGCACCATGGCCAGCTTCATCACATCGGCTGCCGTGCCCTGAATGGGCATATTCAGCGCCACGCGCTCACCAAAGGCACGCAAATTGAACTTAGCGCTGCTCAGCTCCGGCAAATCACGGCGGCGATGCAGCAGCGTTTCCACATAGCCCCGCTCCTTGGCCTTTTCCACCACATCACTCATATATTGCTTTACACCCCTATAGGTGTCAAAATAACGTTCCATATAGTCCTTGGCCTCCGCCACAGACACTCCAATGTCCTGACTGAGGGAGAAAGCGGAAATACCGTACACGATCCCGAAATTCACCGCCTTGGCCTGAGAACGCAACTGATGTGTGACCTCATGGGTTGGCAGGTGGAATACCTTGGCAGCCGTTGCGGTGTGGAAATCCGCACCGGAGCGGAACTGCTGCTGCATCGCTTCATCTCCTGCCATGTGGGCAAGGAGCCGCAGTTCGATCTGGGAATAGTCGGCGTCCACCAGTACATTCCCCTCATCGGCTACAAACATACGGCGCATCTGACTCCCCAGCTCCGTTCGGGTGGGGATATTCTGCAAATTCGGCTCCGTAGAGCTTAAACGGCCTGTTGCCGTCACGGTCATCTGGAAATTGGTGCGAATACGCCCGTCCGGCTCGATGACCTTTAACAGTCCGTCAGCATAAGTGCTTTTCAGCTTGGTGTACTGACGGTAGGTCAATATATCGTCCACAATGGGATGCTCAAAGCGCAGCTTGTCTAACACATCTGCATTGGTAGACCAGCCGGTCTTGGTTTTCTTGCCGTGGGGAAGCTGCAGCGTTTCAAACAGCACCACGCCCAACTGCTTGGGCGAATTGATATTAAAGGCGGCACCTGCCGCTTCATAGATGCGATGCTCCAACTGTGCAATGGTGTCAGAAAGCATCTGCCCAAATTCTGCCAGCGCCTTGCCGTCCACCTTGAAACCTGCTATCTCCATCTCTGCCAATACGCGGCACAGCGGCAATTCTGCCGTGGTGTACAGCGTCCACATCTCCCGTTCTTTCAAGAGGGGCAGCAGCGTACCGTAGAGCACATCGATCGCCGTCGTATAGCTATTCAGTGCCGCTTCCGCCGCAGCGGTATCGCCCAACAGAGAGAACGCATCTTGCTCTAAATGCACCGGCTTGGGCAGCTCCTCATGGTAGTAGGACACGAACAGGCGCTGCAGATCATACTGTGCCGCCGTGGCATCCAACAGATAGGCCGCCAGCGCCGTATCGAAGATAAACCCATCCGCAGACAGGCCGTTTTCCAGCAGAGTGCGGATGAAGTCCTTCACATGGTGTGACACTTTTTTGATGTCCGGGGCAAACAAAGTGTTGAGCAGGGTGTTCCAATCGCCGTCGTAGCGGTCGAAGAACAATTCTGCCATTACGGCATTTTCCTCATCTACATGGCAAAATACACCCAACGCACTCAGATCCGGCAGGGCATAGACCGACACATGGTCTGCCTTACGCCATAATTCCAGCCATTCCTGCGCTTTTTCCTCACTTGTCACCTGTTCCACCGTCACGGCGAAATCCGACGGTTTTTCAACCTTCTCCGTTTCCGGCTGCAGGCCGTACTTGTCAATGAGTTTGGTAAACTCCAGACGCAGGAACAAATCATACAGGGCAGGCGAAAAGGGCTTACGCAGGTTGTCCCGTGGCACAAAGGGCAGCGGCGCATCGGTGACGATAGTGGCAAGGTAGTAAGAGTGACGCGCACTCTCCTCTCCCTCGGTCAGTTTTCGAACTGCCGCAGGTTTGGCGTTAATATCCGGCAGTTTTTCATAAATGGTGTCAATGCTCTTATATTCCTGAATCAGCGCCATGGCGGTCTTTTCACCCACGCCCGGCACACCGGTAATATTGTCGGAGCTATCCCCCATCAGTGCCTTAAGGTCGATCATGTGGATTGGCTCGAACCCATATTGCTCACGGAAGGAATCAGGCGTCATATCCTTGGTGGTGGTCTGTCCCATACGGGTGGATACCAGCTTGACCTTGGTGCGCTCGGTAATGAGCTGTAAACTGTCCTTATCGCCGGTCACCACTACGCACTCCCAGTTCTCTGCCTCGCACTTGCGGGAGATGGTGCCGATGAGGTCGTCGGCCTCAAAGCCGGCCAGCTCATAGCGAGGAATGTTCATGGCGTCCAGCACTTCCTTCAAAACCGGCATCTGCATGGCCAGTTCCTCCGGCATACCCTTGCGCTGGGCCTTGTAGTTCTCGTCCGCCAAATGGCGGAAGGTCGGCTCACGGCGATCAAAGGTCACGCACAGCGCCTCCGGCTGTTCCTCCTCCACCAGGCGCTGCATGGTGGTCAGAAAGCCGAAAACGGCATGGGTATAGAGTCCGTCCCGTGTTGTCAGGGGGCGAATGCCGTAATAGGAGCGGTTGATGATACTGTTGCCGTCGAGAACCATCAGTTTCATGGAGTGCTTCCTCCTTAGGTCACATTCATAAATAAATATTATAGACTATTTCCTCCGCGAAAACAACCACGAACTATTGACACAAGGCGGTTTTGTGATAGACTTTTTACCAGCGAACATTTTGATGCATTAAAGGAGCATTTTTCCTATGGGAAATTCATTTCTGATGGTCGGCAGGCAGGTGCTGATCCTGTTTATCGTCGTAGGCGTGGGCTTTGTGTTAGGCAAGTCGAAGCTGCTGGGGCAAAAGGCCTCCGTGGGCATGAGCAATCTGGTGATGTATGTGGTGTCGCCGTGTATGATGGTGGTCGCGTTCCAGCGTCCTTTTGATGAAGAGAACTTTCATGCGTTCTGCGTTGCGCTGGCGGTGGCGGTAGCCATTCACCTGATCAATATTGCCGCGGTCACGCTCTTCCTGCGTGACAAGGACTTGAAGCGTCAGCAGGCACTGCGATTCGGCACGGTGCTGTCCAACTGCGGTTTTATGGCATACCCCCTGCAAACGGCACTGTTAGGCACCATCGGGGTCTTTTACGGCTCGGCCTATGTGCTGGTATTCACCGTGGTGGCATGGACATACGGTCTGCATCTGATGTCCGGCGGCAAGGGCAAATTCTCTCTCCGCCCGTTACTGCTCAATCCCGGTGTCATCAGCGTTGTAGTGGCATTCCTCCTATACGTGCTGCGTGTCACTGTGCCGGAGCTGCTCTATACACCGGTGCAGTCCCTTTCCAACCTGAATACGCCGCTGCCTATGGTCATTTTGGGCTATCAGCTCTCTCAGGCCGATTTCAAGACGGCGCTGCGCTGCCGTACCATGTGGGTATCTGCCGCGCTGCGTCTGCTGCTTCTGCCGGCCGCCGCATTAGGTTTGTGCCTGCTTGTGAAGCCCTCTCACGATGTGATGATCGCCACCATCGTGGCGGCCAGCGCACCACCTGCCGCCTTGTTGAGTATGTTCTCCGCCAAGTTCGGTCAGGACACGGCACTGTCCTCCAGCGTGGTGTCGGTACAGACGCTGTTTTCCGTGCTGACTATGCCCGTGATCGTGGGGCTTGCCATGACGCTGTGCTGAATATCATATGTAAGCTCCCGGCCGCGTATTTTTAATACGCGGCTGTTTTTTCGCAGAAAATAATCGTTTTTGTTGAAAGCATCGTAAGTTTTTGATACAATGTATAAGCTGAAATGTGCTGTTTTCTAAAGGCAAGCGGCACTGTTTGAAACACGGCAAGCTACAAGATACAGAAACACAAGCAGACGCAGATACATACTGAAAAACAGGAAAAGGAGAAATGAATTATGGGACTTATCAAAGCTGCTTTGGGTGCATTTGGCGGAACACTCGCCGATCAGTGGAAGGATTTTTTCTACTGCGAATCTCTGCCGAAGGATGTGCTGATGTGCAAAGGGCAAAAGCAAATCGGCAACCGATCTTCCAATAAAAAGGGCAACGACAACATTATCTCGAACGGTTCGGGCATCGTGGTGGCGGACGGTCAGTGCATGATGATCGTAGAGCAGGGTAAAATTGTGGAAGTGTGCGCCGAGCCCGGCGAGTTTACCTATGACAGCTCTACGGAGCCCTCCATTTTTTCCGGCAAGCTGGGTGACAGTATCCGTGATACCTTCCGCACCGTGGGCAAGCGTTTTACCTTCGGCGGTGATACCGGCAAGGATCAACGCGTGTATTATTTCAACACCAAGGAATTGATCGACAACAAGTTCGGCACAGCCAATCCCATCCCCTTCCGTGTGGTGGACAGCCGTATCGGCCTGGATATTGATGTATCCCTGCGCTGCAACGGTGTGTACTCCTACCGCATTGCCGATCCCCTGCTGTTCTACACCAATGTCTGCGGCAATGTCACCACTATGTATACGCGTGACGAAATTGACGGTCAACTGAAAACTGAGTTTATCAGCGCCTTGCAGCCGGCCTTTGCCAAACTGTCCTCTATGGAGATCCGCCCCAACCAGATCATTGCCCACAATACAGAGCTGGAGAATGCCATGAACGCTGCTCTCTCCGAAAAATGGGGCGCGCTTCGCGGTCTGCAGGTGGTCACAGTGGCGCTGGGCTCTGTCACGCTGCCCGAGGAAGATCAGGAGTTGATCAAAAACGCTCAGAAGAACGCCATGTATCGCGATCCTACCATGGCAGCCGCTAATCTGATGGGCGCACAGGCGGATGCAATGAGGACCGCTGCCGGCAATTCTGCCGGAGCCATGGCCGGATTTATGGGCATGAATATGGCGATGAACGCAGGCGCTGCCGGCAATGTACAAAATCTGTATGCGATGGGTCAGCAGCAGTCTGCGCCGGCGAAGGGCTGGACCTGCGCCTGCGGCGCAACCGCTACCGGCAAATTCTGCCCCGAATGCGGCAGTCCCAAGCCGGCTGTGGGTGGCTGGGCCTGCGCCTGCGGTGCGTTGAATCAGGGTAAGTTCTGCCAGAACTGCGGTGCGAAGAAGCCGGAAGGTGCTCCCCTATATCGCTGTGACAAGTGCGGTTGGGAACCGGCTGATCCTGCTCATCCCCCTAAATTCTGTCCTGAATGCGGCGACATCTTTGATGAGAACGACAGGCGATAATAGCTGACTAAGGAGTATATATTGTATGGCTGTGCTTCAAGAGTATAAATGCCCCTGCTGCGGTGGTGCTATTGGGTTTAACAGCGCATCGCAGAATATGAAGTGTCCCTTCTGCGACACGGAGTTTGAACTGGAATCCCTGCGGGCTTATGATGATGCCTTACATACAGATCAGCCCGATCAGATGATATGGGAGAGTGTAGCGGAGAACGAATGGGAAAGCGGTGAAACGGACGGCCTGCGTTCTTATGTCTGCCGATCCTGCGGCGGTGAAATCGTAAGCGATGCCACAACGGCGGCCACCGCCTGCCCTTACTGCGGCAATCCCGTTGTGATAATGGAGCAATTCGCCGGCATGCTGAAGCCGGATCTGGTGATCCCGTTCAAGCTGGAAAAAAAAGCTGCCAAGGAATCACTGCTGGCGCATTATAAGGGCAAAAAACTGTTGCCCAGATCGTTTAAGGACGAAAATCATATTGACGAGGTCAAGGGCGTCTATGTTCCTGTGTGGCTGTTCGATACGGACACGGATGCCTCGGTGCGTTTTCGTGCCACCAAGCTGCGTCATTGGACCAGCGGAAGTTATGATTACACCGAAACCAGTTACTATGCCGTCCTGCGTTCCGGTTCCATCGGCTTTGAAGCCGTACCGGTAGACGGCTCGGAGAAGATGCCGGACGAGATCATGGAATCCATTGAGCCCTATGATCTGTCGCAGGCGGTGGATTTCCAAACCGCCTACCTTGCCGGCTATTTTGCCGATAAATACGATGTGGATGCCGAGCAGAGCATTCCCAGAGCCAACGAGCGTGTCAAGGCAAGCGCCGAACAGGCCTTGGCCTCCACTGTCCACGGCTATGCCACGATGTCGGTGGAAAGCGCCCATGTGCAGTTTGAAAACGGCAAGGTGCGTTATGCGCTGTACCCTGTTTGGCTGCTGAATACCACATGGAACGGCAATCAGTATAAGTTCGCCATGAACGGGCAGACAGGCAAGCTGGCAGGCGATCTGCCTGTTGATAAGGGCCTGGCGCGCAAGTACTTTATTGCGGCGGCAGCCGTGGCAACCGTTGCTGCAACGGCGGTGCAGGCACTGCTGTGGCTGCTCTGAGGAGGTAGTAACATGAAAAAGAGACTTTTTTCCGCTATTATTACCGTACTGATGCTGGCAGCGCTGTGCCTGACCGTGTATGGTTCTCCGTCCGACGGCATGAACGGTGCCGCCACAAGAGTCAACGACTTTGCCGATCTGTTTCTCCCCGAGGAAGAGGAAGCCCTGTTGACCTACTTTGACGAGATAAGTGAGACATTGCAGTTTGATGTGGTGGTCGTCACAACGGACAGTCTGGACGGCAAGAGCTGTATGGCATATGCCGATGATTTCTTTGACTACAACGGCTTTGGTTACGGTGAAAATTATGACGGCGCACTTTTCCTGATCAGTGTAGAGCCGGATCACCGTCAGTGCTGGATCTCCACCAGCGGCTTTGGTATCAAGGCAATAGACGATGATACCGTAGATGAAATGCTGGATACCATCGTGGGGTACTATTTGAGTGACGGCGAATACGCTTATGGCGCAGCGGAATTTGCCTATCTGTGCGGTCAGGCGGTGGATGGTGCCAGAGAGGCCGCCACATTCTCCACAGGTAAGCTGATCCGCTGGGTGGGCATCGGTTTGGTGATCGGTGTGGTGGTGGCTCTGATCTATGTGGCCATTCTGAAATCCCAGATGAAGTCTGTCCACTTGAAAGGCGAGGCGAATGACTATGTAAAGAAAGACAGTCTGCATCTCACCGACAAGGCGGATATTTTCCTCTACCGAAGCGTCAGCAGAGTCAAGCACGAATCTTCCGGCGGCAGCAGCTCCCATACCTCCTCCTCCGGTCGTTCACACGGCGGCGGCGGTCGCAGCTTCTAATGGCTCCATACAGTAAAGTCGGGTGTGCAGTCCGCTAACGGCGAACACCTGTTTTCTGTTTTTATTCCTGTCAGATAAACGAAGTTGAGGTCAGGCATACTGCCCCACCTCAACTTCTTTCTTCTGTCAACCGCACCGGTCCAACGCAACGGATGGCTGATAGCCATGACGGATCAAATGGTGGCTGTAATCGTAAAGTAAAACTGTCCCATGTTCTGTTGGCGTGTATGATCGGTAGCTGTCTTGCTACAGCGGTCTTGCCGCTTTTGTTTCTTCTGTGTTATGATAGAAAAAAGGAGTGATTGCCATGCAATCGATTTTTGCAAAGCTACTGTATGAGATGGAAAAACAGCACGATACCGTGCTTGTGACTATCGTGAATGAATCGGGTTCTACCCCGCGAGGCATCGGCGCACAGATGCTGGTGAATAAGCATGGTCTGCAGGTGGGTACGATTGGCGGCGGTAATGTGGAAAATCTGTCCATTTTACACGCACAGGAGCTGATCGCACAAAAGCGCAGCGATATTCACGAATATAAGCTGCATAAGAACGAAAAGGAAGACATTGGCATGGTCTGCGGCGGCGACGTGACGGTGCTGTTCAGCTATATCTGCGGCACTGACTGTGAGTGGAGCGATGTGGCTGCCGCAGTATTGGAGCGCATTGTCAAGCGTGAACAAGGTTTTATGGCTTTGCCGCTGAACGGCGATACTGCCTGCATTACCAACGAGCAGCCTGCCGGCAAGGTATTCGGCATGCCCCTTCCCATTGCTGATCGCGCCATTCTGTTTGGCGCAGGGCATTGCTCCCTGGCACTTGCTCCGTTGCTGCAAACGGTGGGTTTTCGTGTCACGGTGTTCGATGACCGCAGCGACTTGGTGACGAAAGAACGGTTCCCCCGGGCAGACGCGCTGATTTGCGGTGACTTTACCAGAATCAGTGATTATTTGACGGTGGGTGAGGACGACTATATCGTGGTGATGACCAGCGGTCACAGCCACGATTTCGAGGTGCAGGAGCAGGTGCTCCGCCATCCCTTTGCCTATGTGGGTGTGATCGGCTCCCGTGCCAAAACCGCCTCTGTCAATGCGCGGCTGCGGGAAGCCGGCGTGGACGAGCAGGCCATTGCAGCCATTCACACACCGGTGGGGGTGGCCATCAAGGCGGTAACGCCGGAGGAGATCGCCGTATCCATTGCCGGTGAAATGATCTATGAGCGTGCGCTGCGCCGCGAAAAAGCCGGGGAACAACTGCATGGCTGTCCCATGCACTAAAAGGAGATGATCAGGGAAAAGTCTATGGCCTTTTCCCTGATTTCTTACCTCCGTTTTTTTAGAAAAATATATCTATGTGTCGAAAAAGGATAGCATTCGCATTAACGGTATGCTATACTGAAAATAATGTAGTCTGCTGCATTGCATCATATCATTGCACCTCGGAGGATGTGCCACTATGAAGAAGCGAGAAGCGTGGATCAAGCCCCGGCACAAAATTGCGACGGCTTTACTGCGCCCCATTATTACCCTGATCGCATCGGTAAAGTATCACGCCAAAATTGACCGTTTTGTCCAAGAGGGTGACCGCAACTGGTTGGTTCTTTCCAATCACCAGACGGACTTTGACCAGTTTTTTATCAGTCTGGCTTTCCGGCAGCCCGTATATTATGTCGCACTGGAAGATTTATTCTCCAACGGCTTCCTCTCCAAGGTGATTTCGTGGCTGGTGGCGCCGATTCCCTTTATGAAGGCCTCCAAGGATCTCAAGGCCGTAATGACCTGTATCCGTCTTGCCAAGGAGGGCGGTACGGTCGGGATGTTCCCCGAAGGCAATCGCACATACAGCGGCCGCACCTGTTATATCAATCCGTCGGTGACATCCCTGGCGAAAAAAATGGGGCTTCCTATTGCCATATTCAGGATTGAGGGTGGTTACGGCATCAAGCCCCGTTGGGCAATCAAGGGCAGAAACGGCCATATGAAGGCCGGTGTACGCCGTGTGATCGAGCCGGAAGAATATAAAAACATGAGCAAGGATGAGCTGTACGAGCTGATCTGTCGGGAGCTGTGGGTGGACGAAACGAAAGATGACAGTCTGTTTCCTGCCAAAGCAGCCGCCGAAGGGTTGGAGCGTGTGCTGTATCTCTGCCCTGACTGCGGTCTGAGCGAATTTCAAACCAAAGGCGATATTCTGCAATGCAAGCACTGCGGCAGGCAGTATAGATACCTCCCCAATAAGCAGCTGCAATCTTTGGACGGCGAAAGTCCTTTCCGCTATATCGCTGACTGGTATGATTATCAGGAATCCTATATCCGGTCGCTGGATCTTTCACCCTATACGAATACCCCTATGTACTGCGACACGGCAGACCTTTCTGAAGTCATCGTATACGACCGGAAGCATCTGATACATAAGAGTGCGCCGATTCGCCTGCTGGCTGATCGGCTGGAGATCGGTGACGGGCAGAAGCGTCTGCTCCTGTCATATGATGACATTAAGGCCATGGCCTGTATTGCCGATCATAAGCTCAATATATTTTACCGGGACTGCATTTATCAGCTAAAGGGTGATACGGGTTTTAACGCTCTGAAGTACTGTCATATCTATTATCACGCAAAGTTTATCAAGGAAGGACATACAGATGGAGAATTTCAATTTTTGGGACTGTGAAGTGTGGGGCATTGTCAATCTGCTGGCGGTGCTGATGGGCAGTCTGCTGGCGGCCAATTCACTGAAGAAGCTGATTCCCCCACTGAAAAAATCTCTGATCCCCTCTTCGGTACTGGGCGGCATTCTGCTGCTGATCGCATCGGTGATTTACGAATCCGTTACCGGAAACAATCTATTCAATACGAACTTTTTCGGCGGCAACGGCGCAGGTGTACTGGAGATCCTCACCTACCACGGCCTTGCCTTGGGCTTTATCGCCACTACGTTAAAGCCCTCCGGTCATAAAATGGGCAAGCAAAGAAGCCGTGAGATTTTTGATACCGGTGTCACGACGGTAGCGGCCTATCTGCTGCAGGGCGTTCTGGGCTTAGGCATTACCGTACTGGCTGCCGCGCTTGTCAAGGATCTGTTTGCCGCGGCAGGCGTGATTTTGCCCTTCGGCTTTGGGCAGGGCACCGGTCAGGCCTTGAACTACGGCAATATTTATGAGCAGGAATACGGTTTTCTCGGTGGCAGGAGCTTCGGTCTGACCATTGCGGCGCTGGGCTTTTTAAGCGCCAGTATCGGCGGCGTCATTCACCTGAATATTCTTCGTAAGAAGGGTATGAACTATGATTGGTGCCATGAGGATGACAATGCCACGCCACTCAACCTGCAGGAGATTCAGGGTAAGGACGAGATTCCCATGAACGGCAGTATTGACAAGCTGACCATGCAGTTGGTTCTGGTTGGCTTGGGTTATCTGATGGCCTATGGTATGATGGCTTTGTTGGGCAGTCTGATCCCCTCGCTTAAGTCGATCCTTTTCGGCTTCAATTTCCTGCTGGGTGTGATCGCTGCTGCTTTGATCAAGGGGATCAACAACTTCCTGATGAAGAAGAAGATCGTGCGGCGTCAGCATATCAGTGCCTTCCTAATGACGCGGCTGAGCGGCTTCTTCTTTGATGTGATGATCGTCGCCGGTGTTGCTGCCATTCGTATCAATGTGCTCAGCAGATACTGGCCTATCATCATTATTCTGGGCCTTGTGGGTGCCTTCTCCACTTATTTCTACACCCACTATGTCGCCAAAACACTGTTTCCCGCTTATGCTGAGGAGCAGTTCCTGGTCTCTTACGGTATGCTGACGGGTACTGCCAGCACCGGCATTATTCTGCTGCGCGAGCTGGACGCCGACTTCCGGACCCCTGCCGCGGAAAACCTGGTGTACCAAAACTTCCCTGCCATGATATTCGGCTTCCCCCTGATGCTGCTGGCGGCTATTGCGCCGGTGAAGCCCATTATGACGCTGCTGATCCTGGTCGGATTCTTCCTTGTCATGAATCTTATCTTGTTCCGCCGTC
Organism: Eubacteriales bacterium; assembly: GCA_030529655.1. GTDB lineage: Bacteria > Bacillota > Clostridia > Oscillospirales > Oscillospiraceae > Vescimonas. The sequence continues at coordinate 3,101 of JAUMWJ010000026.1, read as the reverse complement.
AGATATTTAAGCGTAAATCCAAATAATTCATCCGAAAGCCCTCTGTTTCCTGTGCAGCAGAGGGCTTTTGTTTTTTTGCAACAAATGTCAAAAAACGCTGTTTTGCCGTTGTTTTACAGGTGAGGTTGTGATATAATTCCTCCATTCTAAAGCAAAACGGCAAGGAGTGCGGCCAAGTGAACGATCGGAAAAATGTGATTTCCTTATTTCTCTGTTACATCCTGTGGGGATTTCAGCCCTTGTATTGGGCGTTTTTATCCCATCTTGACTCGTATCTGATTCTGGCCTGCCGTATCGTTATGGCGGCGGTATTCTCGGTGCTGATTCTTGCCATTACCCACCGTCTGTCGGAGCTGAAAGCACTGTTCCGCAACAAGGATGTGATGAAATTCCTGCTTCCGGCCGTTCTCTTTTTGTTGGCGGACTGGGCTGTGTTTATCGTGGTCGTCAATGCCGGTCATGTGCTTGATGCCAGTTTGGGCTACTACATCAATCCGTTGATGCTGTTCGCCTTCAGCGTGGTCATCTATAAGGAGCGATGCACAAAGGTGCAGCTGGCTTCTCTGGGCATTGCGGTGATCGGTGTCGTGATCAGCACCGCGGCATTTGGTGCCTTTCCGTGGATTTCGCTGATCATTGCCGTCAACTGGGCGATTTACACGGCGCTGAAGAAAAATGTGAAAATTGACGGGGTACTCAGTATCGCCGCCGAAACACTGATCCTGACGCCTTTCGCCATTGCCTTTCTGGCCATTTTCCGCCACAGTGCCATGGCCGCATTGGGCGGCAAGGAGGTCCTCCTGCTGATCGGCAGCGGTATTGTGACCGCGCTGCCCATGTTCCTCTACTCCAACAGTGTGGCGAAGTTCCCGCTGATCGTGATGTGCTTTGCCCAGTATCTCAGTCCCACCTTCAATCTGATTTGCGGTCTGATTCGCCACGAGAGCTTTTCGCCAAGCCAGATCGTGAGCTTTGCCTTCTTTATTCTGGCCATTATTGTTTTCACCGCAGGCGAGATAAAGACGCTCCGCCAAGCGGATTCGGGCAGTAAGCAGCCGTAGACGAAAGCGAATACTTAATCAAAACCTCCGGCTTAGCCGGAGGTTTTGATTAGGGCTGCCTCACTAACACAGTGAGGCAGCCCCATTTTTGCTGTGAGACGGAGGGGTACTCCGCCCGGAATAGAAAAATCAATCAGTCAGTCACAATGCTTGCCTGCTTTGCGGTCACAGGATTGTCAAGGCCACCGCAATAGGCCATTGCATGGTCTCCGTTTGCAAATCCAGTGCAATTCTCATACGTGTTGTTCTTAATGGTCAGCGTATAGGTAGAGCAATCATACTTAGCACTGCTGACACAAATGGCGCCGATCAACGGATGAGAAGCATACTGAGCTACCGTCGGACATTCTGTTGCAGGATCAAATTCCATGGTAACATTCTTCACAGTATTACCTGTAATGTTCAAGTTCTGCAGGGGGCTGACATAACCGATCAATGCACCGGACTGCCATGCGCGTTCCTTAGTATTATCATTTTTGAATGTAAGGCCATCGACCAAGCAGTTGGTAATTGTCACATTCGTGCAGCCGCCATTTTGTGCTCCGCTTGCAAAACCAATCAGGCCGCCGTTTTTCTGCTCACCATCCACAACGCAATTCAACACCTTTACATTGTCAATGACAACAGAGCTGACTTTGGTATATTCGGCAACGATTGCCGCACGGTTGCCGGTCACAGATGCCTTGTCAAAAGTGACATTCTTGACAGTACCGCCAAGAGTTGCAAAGAAACCTGCATAATCAGAGACATTATCCACCACTGTCATATTGGAGATGGTATGATTATTACCATTAAAAGTACCAGCAAAGCCGATAATAGGCTTCCACAGGTAGCCGGCCAGATTGATATCAGCACCCAAAGTCACAGTCTTATCAGCATATTTTTTACCATCATTCACATTCTTTGCAAAGCCGGCCAACTCGGCAGCGTTGTTAATGGTGATGTTATCATCTGCAACGGTGGCAGCGTGGTTTGCCCAGTTGTCGATATCGTATGCAACGGTATAGTCGGAGAAGCTGGTGGTACTGAAACTTACAATACCGGTAGATGCATTGTAGGTGCTGGTAATAGCGTTACCATTGTGGTAAACCTTCACATTCTGAAGGCCGGTACCAACGTAAATCTCAACAGCAATGACAGCAGTATTGTCAGTCTTGACACCCTCGACCTTCACATCGAAGTTTGCAGTCTCGCGGGTTTCACTGTTGATTTCGGCTGCCAAACCAGTTTGCTCAGTAGTAGAGGCTGCGGGGGCCTTAGGTGTAACCTTCAGGGTAAGTGTGCTTACGCCAGCAGCAACCGCTCCTTCAGGAACAGTTGCCTTTGCATACTGGATGCTATCCTGTGTCTTAACGAGGGTAGTGGCACCGCTTTCAGCCTTAGCTGCGGAAACAACTACCTGGGGATAGTAATCGTAGGAAGGATTAAAGACGTAAGCACCGGTAGCATTGGCATCGTAATCAGTGCCGAAGCTATCAGACTCAGCGATCTTCTGAGTGGCTACAAACTGGATACCAAGTTCAATTTCGGGAGCCTGTGTACCGGTCTTGTAGTTGGCCTCATTGCCCACGGTCTCGGGCATGTAAACCACCAAAGTGATGTACTGGGCAGCGTCGCCGGCATTGATGGAATTATTTTCTGTCAGTGTATTCAGACCCACAGTTGTGCCAACAGCGGCACGGGCAGTATCGCGGTTGTATACTTCAGGAGCGGTAGTTACAGGATCCGTGGTACCTAATACCAGATAGTCGGACAGCTTGAAGCTATCACCATTGACATTAACGCCGCCCTTCTCGGTCACAGGAGTCACCAGCATCTTATAGTTCAGAGCCAGGGTACCCTTGTTCTCGATCTTCAGGGTGACATACTCGGTGTGACCCGGCTCCCACAGACCTGCTTGGAACAGATCAGCAGCATTCTTCAGGTCAGCCCAATCAGTGCCGTTCTTGGTGTACTGGACCTCAATGTCCAGATTACCTGCGACGATCTTGTTCACGCCGGAGGTGACGGAGTCGGTGAACCAAGCGAATGTCGTACCAA
>JAUMWJ010000025.1 GCA_030529655.1 Eubacteriales bacterium | reverse complement strand
CCACATTCATTCGCGCGGCAAAAACCAATTCATTTCGTTCGCAGCATAGCCGCGAGAGGGAATTTTCAGAACCGCAGGTTCTGAATGGCGCTTTTGGGTACTTTTGTCGCTAATGACAAAAGTACCTCGCGGTCGAAACCGCGAAACGATTCCCTAAACTACACTTCAACAAATCCCTATTTGTCCGCGTACATAACGGGATTTGGATTTTGCCGTACATAATCCGTAATTTGAACTGTTGTTCAAAAAATATCCTTATTGCAATTCGCCTGCCAGGCGGCCGCTGGACCACGCCCATTGCAGGTTGTAGCCGCCGCAGTCACCGTCAATATCCAGCACCTCGCCACAGGCGTAGAAGCCGGGGACAAGGCGGCTTTCCATGGTTTCGGGATCGAACTCATCGGTACACAGTCCGCCTGCGGTGACCTGTGCCTGATCGAAGCCGCAGGTGCCCAGGACAGGCAAAGCGAAATGCTGCGTCCGATAGGCGATGGATCGCAGGTCGCCGTCTGACAAGTCGGCAATAGGCTGATTGGTAAAGCCGGCGGCTTTGCAGACGGTCTGACCCAAACGGCTATGGAGCGCACCGGTGAGCAGGGCAGAGGATTCATGGTCTGCCATGGCGGTGCGGCGCTGCATCAGCCAGTCCAGTACGCTTTGTTCATCCCAATCGGGGAGCAGGTTCAGCTTGCATACCAGCCCCTCGCCGCCGGTGGATACCGCGCGGGAGATATCGAAGATGGCAGGGCCGCTGACACCGTACTCGGTGAAGAGGATCTCACCACGGTTTTCGGCGATGACCTCCTTGCCACGCAAAATATAAATCCGGGCATCGGCTTTTACGCCCTTGAGAGAGCGAGGATAGGTGGGGTCAGTTTTGAGTTGTACCAATGACGGGTACAGCGCCGTGCGGTGATGCCCCAGCATCTTGGCCAGACGGTAGCCGTCCATCACGCCGCCCACTTTACTGCCGGCGGCACCGCCTGCGGCTAAAATCACGCGGTCGGCGGTAAAGGTTTCGCCGCTCTCGGTTTCCACGGTGAACACATCGCCTTTTTTACGCAGCTTTGTCACCGTGACACCCGTATGGAGGTCGATATGCGGCTGTTCCAAGCCGTAGCGCAGTACGTCCAGTACGCTGCCTGCCATGTTGCTGTAAGGGTAGACACGGCCGCTGTCTTCGGCAGTAGTCAAAAGACCCAGCTCGGCAAAATATTGCAGGGTAGTGCCTACATCGAACCGGGACAGGGCAAAGGCGGCAAAGGACACATCCTCACCGTGATAATGAGCAGGAGAGACATGATGATTGGTCAGATTACACCGGCCGTTGCCGGTGGAGAGCAGCTTGCGGCCCACACGGGCCTGGCGTTCCAACAGCGTGACTTGGTGTCCGTGTTCTGCGGCGCTGAGAGCCGCCGCCATGCCGGCGGCACCGCCACCGATGATGATAACGGTCATAGCGTACCCTCCAGTTTGCGGCGAGTCAGATAACCCTCCAACATCAGACTGGCGGCCACCGCATCCACCACTTTCTTGCGCTGCTTGCCGTTTTTGCCATTGTTAAACAGGATGGCGTGGGCCTCCACGGTGCTGCGGCGTTCGTCCCATAAAGTAACGGGGAGAGCGGTGGTGTCACGCAGTACCGCCGCCAGTGCCTCACATTTTTCGGCGCGTGGGCCTAAGGTGCCGTCCATGTTCTTGGGATAGCCCAGCACCAGCTCGGTGACGCCGTGCTCGGCGATGATCTTTTTGATCTCCGAGACCACCTGCTCCTGCTTGCGGGTGTTGATGACCGTGGAGAAGCCCGCCAGCGTACAGGTGAAGTCGGAAATGGCAATGCCGGTATGGGCATCGCCGTAGTCAATGGCCATGATTTTCATCGTCAATTACCTCGGTATACGGTATGTTCAAAACATATTTTCTCCATCATACACGATTTTTTCATTTCCCGCAACCAAAACGGAAAATAAAATAGGAAATTGCCGTATTTTTACCGAAAAAATGGTTGACCGAGGGTGAAAAGTGTGCTATCATAATCAATACCTGTGAATGGGTGCTTTCTTTTTGCGCGCTTTTTCGCTTCGAGCGCAGAAAAAGGACGACCATGGATCAGGGAGGCAGTCGGTAGTCCCGGCCTTGCCGGGAGATACCAATCTAATAAGGAGGTGCCGTTAGAATGCGCGTGAAAATCACTCTCCGCTGCAACGAGTGCAAGCAGAGAAACTACAACACGATGAAGAACAAGAAGAATACGCCTGACAAACTTGAGATGAACAAGTATTGCCCCTTCTGCAAGAAGCATACGGTCCATACCGAAACCAAGTAATTTTGGAAGGAGAATGCAGTAATGGCAGAGGAAAAGAAGGTCAAGAAGGACCACGGTAAGTGGTTCCGTGAAATGAGAAGCGAATTGAAGAAAGTCGTTTGGCCCAACGGTAAGACTACCGCCAAGAACACCGGCACCGTGCTGCTGTGCTCCCTGGTGGTGGGCGCCTGCATCTGGATCTTTGACGGCGTGGCTGTTCTGGCAGTCAAGACCTTGATCGGTCTGTTCGCCGGTTAAGAGGTTGCATCATGGCTGAAAACGCAAAATGGTACGTGGCTCACACCTATTCCGGTTATGAGAATGCGGTAAAAACGGCCATCGAGAAGTTTGTTGCCAACCGCGGTCTGGAGGATATGATCCTCAAGATCGAGATCCCCATGGAAACCGTGACGGAAGTTACCGAGAGCGGTGTCATGAAGGAAGTGGAACGCAAAGTGTTCCCCGGCTACGTGCTTTTGAAGATGGTGCTGACAGATGACACCTGGCATCTGATCCGCAATATCCGCGGCGTGACCGGTTTCGTTGGCTCTGCCAACAAGGCCATTCCTCTGACAGAGGAAGAAGTTGCGGCTCTGGGTGTGGAGAAGCACGAGATCGTGGTGATGTACAACGTGGGTGACACCGTGAAGATCACGGATGGCCCCTTGTCCAGCTTCACCGGTACGGTCGAGGAAATCGAACCGGACAAGAACAAGGTCCGCGTGGTGGTTTCCATGTTCGGCAGAGAAACCCCTGTCGAGCTTGAGTTGGATCAGGTGGAAGTCCTGAACTGACTTGGCGGCAAACGCCGCAAAAGGTAAGCCCGAAGAATACCACTTCGGCGCAAGTGGGAGAGATGCAAAGCATCTCGCCAAAAGTGGAGATCCAATGGGGATTTCCTACTACCACATTTTATTGAAGGAGGTGCCTTTTCATGGCACAGAAAGTTGTCGGTTACGTAAAACTGCAGATTCCCGCGGGCAAAGCAACTCCCGCTCCTCCCGTTGGCCCCGCTCTGGGTCAGCACGGCGTTAATATCGCCGCTTTCACCAAGGAATTTAATGAGCGCACCAAGAACGACATGGGCCTGATCATCCCCGTGGTGATCACCGTCTATGCTGACCGTTCCTTTAGCTTCATCACGAAGACTCCCCCCGCAGCGGTTCTGATCAAGAAGGAGTGCAACATTGAGTCCGGTTCCGGCGTTCCCAACAAGGAAAAGGTCGCTACCATCTCCAAGGCCTCCATCCAGAAGATCGCTGAGCTGAAGATGCGCGATCTGAACGCGGCTTCCCTGGAATCCGCTATGAGCATGATCGCCGGTACCGCACGCTCCATGGGCGTTGTCGTTGGCGAATAAGGAGGGTGTAAAAGATGTTTAGAGGTAAGAAGTATAAAGAAAGTGCTAAGCAGATCGATAAGGCGATGCTGTATGATCCCCAGGAGGGTCTGGAGCTGATCTGCAAGACCGCTTCCGCTAAGTTCGATGAGACCGTCGAGCTGCACGTCAAGCTGGGTGTTGACTCCCGTCACGCTGACCAGCAGGTTCGCGGCGCTATCGTGCTGCCTCACGGCACCGGTAAGACCGCCCGCGTTCTGGTCTTCGCCAAGGGCGACAAGGCCGACGCTGCCCGTGAAGCCGGCGCTGACTTCGTTGGCGATATGGATCTGGTCGAGAAGATCCAGAAGGAAAACTGGTTCGATTTCGACGTGGTGGTCGCTTCCCCCGACATGATGGGTGTTGTCGGTCGTCTCGGTAAGGTGCTGGGCCCCAAGGGTCTGATGCCCTCCCCCAAGGCCGGTACCGTGACTCCCGATGTGGCAAAGGCCGTCAAGGAAGTCAAGGCCGGTAAGGTCGAGTACCGTCTGGACAAGACCAACATCATCCACTGCCCCATCGGTAAGGTTTCCTTCGGCGCTGAGAAGCTGTATGAGAACTATGCAGCTCTGCTGGGTGCCATCATCAAGGCCAAGCCCGCCGCTGCCAAGGGTCAGTATATCAAGTCCTGCGTGGCTGCTGCCACCATGGGCCCCGGCGTGAAGATGAACGCCGCCAAGCAGCTGTAATAGCTGAAAAAAATGTTCTCATTTGTATATCTGAGGGGTTGACAACGGTTGGCCGCTTCGATATAATATCAGATGCGTTCCAAAGACAGCAGGTGGCGTAAGCCGTAAGTCCTGCCGAGGATGGCGAATCATTTTGATTGCTTTACCGTCCTCTTGTCTTGCGATAAGAGGACGGTTTCCTTTTGAACGCACCTACAATTCTCATGGAGGTGAAATCAAAGAATGCCCAACGCAAAAGTTCTGTCTGAAAAGCAGGCAATCGTGGCCGCTCTGACCGAGAAGGTTCAGAACGCTGCCGCCGGTGTCATCGTTGATTACAAGGGCATCACCGTGGCAGAGGATACCGCTCTGCGCGCTGATTGCCGCGAGAACAACATTGACTATTCTGTTATCAAGAATACCCTGCTGCGCTTTGCTTTCAACAACTGCGGTCTTCAGGAACTGGACGAGCAGCTCAACGGTACCACTTCTCTGGCTATCTGCGCTGACGATCCCGTCGCTCCTGCCCGTGTGATTGCTGATTACGCAAAGAAGCTCAATGGCAAGTTCGAGATCAAGGGTGGCTTCATGGACGGCAAGGTCGTTTCCCTGGATACCATCAATGCTCTGGCTGCTATCCCCGCTCTGCCCGTACTGCAGGCTCAGGTTCTGGGTACCATGCTGGCTCCCATTTCCGCTCTGGCTTGCGTGCTGAAGCAGATTGCCGAGAAGGACGGCGCTCCTGTCGAAGCTGCTGCCGAATAATCGGTTTTCCCCTGCATGGACAGGATTCTGTCCGTACAATCATTAAAAAATTATCTTACAATTAGGAGGATATCAAAATGTCTGAGAAGATTACTGCTATGATCGAAGAGATCAAGGGTTTGACCGTTCTGGAACTGTCCGAGCTGGTTCACGCTCTGGAAGAAGAATTCGGCGTTTCCGCCGCTGCTATGGCTGCTCCTGCTGCCGGCGCTGCTGCTCCCGCTGCTGAAGAGAAGACCGACTTCGATGTCGTTCTGACCGGTTTCGATGCTGCTACCAAGATCAAGGTCATCAAGGTTGTCCGCGAGGTCATGGGTCTGGGTCTGGCCGAGGCTAAGGCTGCTGTTGAGGGTTGCCCCACCACTCTGAAGGAAGGCGTGTCCAAGGAAGACGCCGAGGCGCTGAAGAAGCAGTTCGAGGAAGTCGGCGGCAAGGTCGAGCTGAAGTAAGTTATCTTACATTTGATCAAAAAAGAAGCTGTGACGAAAGTCACAGCTTCTTTTTTTTGCCTATGACAAAGCGGCAAGGTTGATCACCGTGCCGCTTTGCTGTTTATCCGTGTTGCTTCTCGCGCATATCCAACGCGCGCTTCACTGCCACAGGATCGGATTCATAATAGACATAGTCCGCCCCGACGATCTGGAACTCCTCGTTGCCCTTGCCGCCCACAACCACGATGGAATCAGCTGGTGCCTCACAGATGGCGCGTTCAATAGCGCGACTGCGGTTGGGCTCGATCACGATCTCGGCTTTGCCGTCTGCTGATGCATGAGCCAGTCGCATACACAGATCCAGAGGATCATCAAAGGTGGGATTTTCCGATGTGCAGTACAGGCGATCCGCATATTTGCCGCAAATATCACCCAAATCGTGCAAACGCAGCTCCGAACGGGAGCCGGACATACCCTGCACAATCGTAATATAGGAGCCGGGGAAGTCCTGCAGGACACCATCCAATGCAGATCGGCAACTGATGCCGTTGTGCATATAGCTGACCAACACACGCAGATCACTGCCGTGATAGAAGTCGGCACGGCCTGCAATGACAGCATCCGCCAGCGCATCAGCGATGACCGCAGGATCGCCCTGCTCTTCACGGCCAATAGCAATGGCTGCCACGGCGTTGGTAATGTTGAACTGTCCCTCCATGGCGATGCTGTATGCGTGGGTTTGGCCGGTTTTCTTCTCTGAAACCAGGAAGCTGTAACCGCGAGGCTGCTTTTGAATATCGTGCACATTATAATCGCACTCATCACGGTCATTGCCCACCAGCAACACACGCTTACAATGGGACTTGGCGGTGGCGTAGATGGTGTCAAAATAATCGGAGGCAATGTTGATAATGGCGGTGTCGGAATTTTTCAGCAGCTCCAGCTTGCAGGCAAGGTAATCTGCCATGTCGGGGTGCTCATGCTCGCCCAAATGATCGGGACTGATGTTCAGGAAAACACCGTAATCAAAATGCAGTCCGTAGACGCGATGCACCTTGTAGGACTGACTGGAAATTTCCGTTGTGGCAACGCCCAGACCGTTATCGCGGATCAGGGACAGCAAATGCTGGAAGTCCAAGGACTCCGGCGTGGTCAGGACCGGCGCATCTACATCGCAGCCCACACAGAAGCTCACACCGCTGATCAGACCTGTTTTATGTCCGGTGATGGCATTCATGATCGCCTGTGTCATGCCGGCGGTGGTGGATTTTCCCTTGGTGCCGGTCACGCCGATCATCGTCAGGGAAGCGGAGGGATCGTCATAAAACCAGATAGCCGCCAGACTCTGCGCCTTACGCACATCGTTGACGAGCAGGCAGGGGAGAGAGACACCTTCAATGGGCTGCTGGGCCATATAGCACACGGCACCACGCTGTGCCGCCATATGCAGATACTCCGGCTTAAAGGCATAGCCCTTGCAGATGAAGAGATCGCCCGATTTCACCTGACGGGAATCGTTGGAAATGCCGCTGATGGCAATAGAGGGAATGTCCCCGGCGGCGAGCAGATCGTGCACTTTGAGAAGCTCTGCCAATTCTTGTGTATATTTCATAATCTGTTTCTCCTTGAGCGTGGGAATGGCTCAACAGTTGGGAATCACAGCCCACATGATCAGCGGCTCGATGCCGTTATTGATGATGCCGTGGCTGTGGCCCTTGGGACAGTAGTGGCACATACCCGGTGTGATGGGTAGCTGAGTGTCGTCATCGATCATGATGCCGGTGCCGGAGAGAAAACGAATGACTTCGCAGCTATCCTCATGGGTGTGGACCCCGATGGAGGTACCCACCGGCAGCGTCAGCAGTGCGATTTTACCCATATCATCCACGTGCATTTTGCCCTGTGCTATGCCTTCGCCGCCCTTAAAGTGGGGCAGATCCTGCAGGGGCATATGTTCTAAATCTAATGTCATAGCGGTTACCTCAATTCAGGAAGTCCTTCAGCTTCTTGCTGCGGCTGGGATGGCGCAGCTTGCGAAGCGCTTTGGCTTCGATCTGACGGATACGCTCACGGGTGACATTAAACTCCCTGCCCACTTCTTCCAGCGTGCGAGTGCGGCCATCCTCAATACCGAAGCGCAGCTTCAGCACCTTTTCTTCACGAGGAGTCAGGGTGCTGAGCACATCCACCAGTTGTTCCTTGAGCAGCGTAAAGCTGGCGGCCTCAGAGGGCTCGGAAGCACCTTCATCGGGAATAAAGTCGCCCAGATGAGAGTCCTCCTCCTCACCGATGGGCGTTTCCAACGATACGGGCTCCTGCGCGATCTTCAAAATCTCACGCACCTTATCCACGGGCATCCCCATTTCTTCGGAGATCTCCTCGGGAGTGGGATCGTGACCCAGCTCCTGCAGAAGCTGACGGCTGACGCGGATCACCTTGTTGATGGTTTCCACCATATGCACGGGGATACGGATGGTACGCGCCTGATCGGCAATGGCACGGGTGATGGCCTGACGGATCCACCAGGTAGCATAGGTGGAGAACTTGTAGCCCTTGGTATAGTCGAACTTTTCCACCGCCTTAATAAGACCCAGATTGCCCTCCTGAATGAGATCGAGGAACAGCATACCGCGGCCTACATAGCGTTTGGCAATAGACACAACCAGACGCAGATTGGCTTCTGCCAGCTTCTGCTTGCTCTTTTCACCTTTCTTAATGAGGGCCTTCAATTCATCCATTTCCTCGGTGGGAATTACTTCGCCGTTTTCCTCTGCCTGTGAAAGACGGGCCTTCGCCAGAGTGCCCTCCGACATGGAGGTGGCCAAATACACTTCCTCATCGCCGGTCAACAGGGGTACCTTGCCAATCTCTTTGAGGTACATACGCACGGGATCGTCAATGTTAAAGCTGTCCACCAGTGTGTTGGGATCCACCAGCTCCTCTTCGTCGATCTCGGCGATCTCCTCCAGAGGAGGCTCGATGTCATCGGGCAGTTCGGCAAGAAAATCTTCGCTGCCTACCTCAATGCCCAGCATTTCCAGAGAATCATAGATGTGATCCATCTGCTCACTGTCCAGATCCATGGAATCCAGCACTTCGCTTAATTCGCCGGAATCCAGTTTGCCCTTTTTCTTGCCCTTGATAAATAACTCTTTCAGCTTTTCGTTGCTCATCAGCAAGGATGCGGCAGGCAGAGACGCAATGGTCTTATCATCCAGCTTGCCTTTTTTCTTCATATCCTTTTCCTTGTTGTTTTCAGCCAAAAGCTGATCGGCCATCTCTTCCAACTGCTGATTGGTCAATTCTTCACTCATGATTGCTTTCCTCCATAACCCTTTTTTTCTTTGTATGTATCCCGTGCCAGTGCCAGCAGGTCTTGCCCTGCGCCCTGGCGCCGATTTGCTTCTTCGCGGATGATGCGTATATAATCCGCCAACGCCTGCGCGGCATTGGACATGGATTCCGGTTTTTGCAAAATGGCGGTAAGGTGGTTCATTTCCTCTTTTGTCAGTTCACCGCCCAGTATTGCCAAGGCCCGCGACTGCTCACATGGCCGCATATGCCAAAGTCGGTCATACACCTTGCCCAATAGCGGCGAGGAGAAATCGCTTTCAGTCAGCGGCGATATGTTGGAAAACAAGCTGTCATCCAGCAGCAGCAGACGCAGTACACCTTCCTCCGCCATGGCGCTTCGCAGGTTGTCATAGCGCATACCTCGCTCAACGGGCTGGCGTGTGACGGCGGGATTCAGCTCCCGACGCTCCTGCGCCTTGTGCTCTTTTTTCATGCGGCGTTTGCCGGCTTTCCCGATTTCCAAACGGAGTACCTCCGGTGTTAATCCGGCGGCTTCCGCTGCGCGGACGGTATACACCTCCCGCTCCACCGCGTTTTGCAGCCCGGACAGCTCCTCGCTGATTTCTGCTGCATAGGCAATACGGGCGCGGTCATCCTTTAAATCGTACTTGGCGGCAATCTGCGCCATGCGGAACTCAATGCCGTTCTCGCTGCCGCTGAGCAGTGCCTCAAAAGCGGCAGGGCCTTTATTTTTGATGAAATCATCGGCATCCTGCTTCTTACTCTCACCGTCCACAATGAGATTGGGCAGGCGCAGCACCTTGACGGAGAACTCGGAGTTGTTCAAAAGCTCCAGGGCGCGTTGGGTGGCCATCTGACCGGCATTATCGTTATCGTAACACAGCACCAGCTCCTTGGTGTAGCGGCTGAGAAGCCGTGTCTGCTCCACCGTCAGCGCCGTACCCATGGAGGCCACCGCGTTATCAAAGCCGGCCTGATGCAGCGTGACCACATCCAGATTGCCTTCGCACAAAATAATGTTGGGACGCTTGGTTTTTTTCGCCAGATTCAAGCCGTACAGCACGCGGCGCTTGCTGTATGTAATGGTTTCGGGCGTGTTCACATATTTGGCACCGTCACCTGAGATGATACGGCTGCCAAAGCCCACCACATCGCCGCGCACATCGATAACGGGCAGGATCAGTCGGTTGCGAAAACGGTCATAAAAACCGCCGTTTTTATTCTGCACAATGAGCCCTGCGTCTAACAGCTCTTTTTTCGTATAGCCCTTTTGCGTCATGGCGGTAAGCAGCGCATCCCACTTATCGGGTGCGGCACCCATGCCGAACTTCACGGCAATGGGACGGCGGATCTGACGCTTATCGAGATACGCCTGCACAGCAACCCCCTCGCTGCTTTGCAGCACCTCATAGTAGTACCGTGCGGCATCACGGTTAAGGGCCAACATCCGCTGCCGCAGCTTTTCCGTGCCATTGCGGTCATCCTCCGGTACGGGAATATTGGCGCGTTTGGCAAGGAAACGAACGGCATCGGCATAGGAGAGATTCTCCAGCTCCATGACGAAGTTGATCACACCGCCGCCCTTTTTGCAGCCGAAGCAATGGTAGAACTGCTTGTCCGGCAGGACATGGAACGAGGGGGTCTTTTCATTATGAAACGGACAACAGCCCCAATAACTGCCGCCTTTGGCTTGCAGCGTCACATAACTGCCCACCACATCAACAATATCGTTGCGGGCGATCAGCTCGTCCAGAAAATGTTGGGGAAACGGCATAAAGACGACCTCCTTTCCCAAGTTTCACCCTAATGGGCGGAATCTATACAAACTCCTACTATACTTATACTGAAAAAAAGTGGTATTCCCTCTTTTTTTGGAGGAAATTTTGAAAAAATTTTTCCCTGCGCTTAAAAAGTGCAGGGAAATCGGTCAGCAATCCACAATGGTCAGCTCATGGCCGGTATGACGCAGGAAAATTTCCCGCACATCCGCCGTTTTCAGGCGCAGGGATGAGGTGTTGCGGCAGGGATGGCAGCCAAACCATTCCTGCTCCGCCACCGCACGATCCCAGACAAGGGTCACCCGGTGGTCGGGGTCATTCATCAGCGCCAGTACCGAAGCGCTGCCCACCTCGACCCCCAGCAGTTCTTCCAGATCCTCCGCCGTGGCAAAGCTCAAACGGGAAGAACCGATCTGCTTGGAGAAATCCTTGGTGGTAAAGGGCTTGTCCCCGGGCATACAGAGGAGATAAAATGCACTTCTGTTCCGGGGTGTCAGCAGTAGATTTTTGCAGATAGGCGCACCCAACACATCGGAAATGGCGGCGCAATCCTCCATCGCAGCGGCGGCATCATGATCCACCCGATCAAAGGATATGTTCAATTCCGCAAGCAGAGCGTAGGTGCGCTGTTCCACATCTGTGCGCTCGTCCGCAGGAGCGCCGTGGCAGACAGGTGAGATGGTCATGATTTCTTGCCCTCCAGCAGCTTTTCACCGGCACGGTAAATGTCACCGGCGCCCACGGTCAGAATCAAATCGCCCGGCTGTGCCAGAGAGGAGAGTGTTTCCGTCACCGCATCCAGCGTGGCGCAATAGATGGCGCCGTCGATCTTCTCGCAAAGATCACGGGAGGAGATGCCGATGTCATTGCTCTCACGAGCGGCGTAAATTTCCGCCAGTACGGCAATGTCGGCGGTTTTCAGCTCGGCAACAAACTCGTCAAACAGCGCCGCTGTACGGGTATAGGTATGGGGCTGGAACGCGCAGATCACACGCTGATAGGGCAGATTCCGCACGGTGGCGAGCAGGGCATGGAGTTCACCGGGATGGTGGGCATAGTCGTCATAGATTTCGGCACCGTTGAAGGTGCCCTTATGCTCAAAGCGGCGACCTGCGCCGAGAAAACTTTTAAGACCTTCCTGCACGGCCTTACCGTCAATACCCAGAAGATAGGCGGCAGAGGCGGCTGCCAGAGCATTGGAAATGTTGTGCTTGCCGGGAATGTGGAGATCCACATGGGCATACAGCGCACCGTCCACCATCACATCAAAGGAGGGGAAGCCGCCGTCAAAGACTACATTTTCGGCGCAGCAGCGAGCCGATTTGTCGCTGACGCTGAAGGTGAATAGGTTATGGGAATAGCCATCCAGTGTTTCGCGCACGCCCTGATCGTCCCAGTTGGCCACGGTGCAGCCGCGGTCGGGAATCAGGTCAGCGAAAGCACGGAAAGAGTGCTCCACATCGGCAAGATCCTTGAAAAAGTCCAGATGGTCGGCCTCTACATTCAAAATCACCGCAATGGTGGGAAAGAAATTCAAAAACGAGTTGCAATATTCGCAGGATTCCAGGATGATCGTGTCGCCCTCACCCACCCGATAGCCGGAATGGAGCAGGGGCAGTGTGCCGCCGATCATCACCGTGGGGTCGGCCTGCGCCGCCATGAAGATATGAGTGGTCATGGAGGTGGTGGTGGTTTTGCCGTGAGTGCCGGAAATGCAGACAGCATTCTGATACTGGCGCATGATGGCGCCCCATGCCTGCGCCCGTTCGTACACGGGGATACCGCGAGTGATGGCACCGGCAATCTCAGGGTTGTCGTCATGAATGGCGGCGGTACGAATCACCAGATCGCAGTTCTTGAGATTCTCGGCACTGTGGCCGATGGACACCTCAACGCCGCGCTCACGCAGGTGCTGCACGGTGGCACTTTCGTTCATGTCCGAGCCCTGCACCGCAAGCCCCATGCCAGAGAGCACTTCTGCCAGCGGACACATGGACACGCCGCCGATACCGGCCAGATGAACACGGACACCCGGTTTCATATATTGCATAATATCCACAGTGGGATGCATCATAACGATATTCCTCCTCAATGGTGCCGTAAAAAAGCACAGCATTGCATTTTATGATACCCTATATTATAATACGGATACATAGAATGTGCAACGGCAAGTTGTACGAATTATGGCGCGAAAAAGGAGGGATGACCGTGTTTCCTGCCGCTGTGGAGCAAGTTTTAACACGCCTGGAGGAGGCCGGATACGAGGCCTATGTCGTGGGTGGCTGTGTCCGTGACCTGCTGCGCGGCAAATCGCCTGACGACTGGGATATGACTACCGCTGCCAGACCGGAGGAGGTCATGGCACTGTTTGCGCCTCACGCCATCCCCACCGGCTTGCAGCACGGCACCGTCACCGTGCGGCAGGACGGTCAATCCTTTGAAGTGACCACCTTTCGCGCTGACGGCGTCTACACCGACCATCGTCATCCCGATGAAGTACGGTTTTCCACCGACATCCGTGAGGACTTATGCCGCCGCGACTTTACCGTCAACGCCATGGCCATGGATCGACGGGGCAAGCTGATCGACCCCTTTGGCGGTCAGGCGGACTTGCGCTCAGGCATCATCCGCTGTGTAGGCGAGAGCGACAGGCGGTTTGGGGAAGATGCCCTGCGGATCATGCGGGGTTTGCGTTTTGCCGCTGTACTGGGTTTTGCCATTGACGATGACACAGCGCAAAGTATTCGGAAGAATCGAGAAAGACTCCAAAACATCGCCATCGAGCGTATTCTGGTGGAGATGGATAAGTTATTATGCGGCGAAGATACCGGAAGGATTTTGCTGGATTTTCCGGAGGTGTTCAGCGCCTTTTTGCCGGAGATCCTGCCCTGCGTGGACTTCGACCAGTGCAGTCAATACCACTGCTACACCGTGTGGGAGCACATCGTTCGCAGTGTGGAGTCCATTGCCCCTGTGCCGGTTTTGCGGTGGGTCATGCTTCTGCACGACATCGGAAAACCGGGGTGCTTCACCGTGGACGAACAGGGGACAGGACACTTTTACGGACACGACGGCGTCAGTGGTGATATGGCGGCGGACATCTGCCGCCGACTGCGGATGGACAAACAGCGCAGTACACGGATTGAACTGCTGGTGCGTCGTCACGGGCCGAATCTGCCCGACACCAAGCGAGGTATGCTGCGGCTTCTCAACGCCATCGGTGAGGAAGCTGTGAGGCAACTGATTGCCGTCAAGCGTGCCGACAACATGGCGCAGAGCGTAGAATTCCGTGACCGACAGCGTGATATTGCCGCAAGCGAGCGATTGCTGGAGGAGGTGTTAGCGGAACAGCCCTGTGTTACGCTGCGCCAACTGGCGGTGAACGGACAGGACATGATGGCGCTGGGATTGCAGGGACGCGCCATCGGAGAGATGCTGCAAACACTGCTTCATAAGGTCTGGAATGAAGAACTGCCCAATGAGCATGAGCCGTTGCTCCGATGGGTGGAGGCGCAGAGAGGAAGAAACACCGCAGGATAACCTGCGGTGTTTTGCGTGTCAGATGTGAAGTTGTCGGTCATCGGTGCGCTCTAAAAGATAATCAATACTGACATGGTAAAAATCCGCCAATGCAATCAATACGCGCGGCGGAATCATACGCTGACCGCTTTCGTAATAAGCGTAAGTGCGCTGCGGCACATTGATCGCCTCTCCCACAGCGCGCTGTGTCAAATCTGCATCTTCGCGTAAATCACGGATGCGATGAAAAACTCCCATAAAATCACCGAATACAGTATATGACAGAACAAAATGTTCTATTGACAAAATGAATAAATTGTTCTAAACTTGCGGTGAGGTGATGGTATGTCAGTGGATTACAGGAAGATGTATTACACACTGTTTCGCTCAACAGAAAAGGCGATTAATGACCTGATTGCCGCACAGCAGGTGTGTGAGGACATCTTTGTAGAGACCTGCGATGAAGAAATAGCGCAGATGCGCGAAGAGGAAAAGCGCTGGCAAGAGCAAAGAAAACACGGTACAGAGTGATTCTGTACCGCGTTATTTCTTTTTCGGAAAGTCCGCTTCCATCAGTACCAAGCTCAGGAGCATCAGCACCATGCCCACATAGCCGCGTATTTTAAGATGTTCGTTGGCGAGAAAATACGCCACAATAGCGGCAAAGACCGGCTCCAGCGTGAAGATCAGTCCCACATGGCTGGCGGTAGTATACTGCTGCTCCACCGACTGGATCACGAATGCCACACCGCTGCATAAAAGGCCCAAAAACAGCGCGCCGCCCCATGTGGCAGGTGTGGTTGGCAGATGGGGCTGCTCCAACAGCAGCGAAAGCACCAGCGTGATCGCACCAACCACGCCCAACTGACACACACCCAATCCCAATGCGTCCACGGCAGGATTTTTCACGGCTTTCTCCGTCAGCAGCAGGTCGATGGCATAGCAGACCGGCACACCGAGGCACAGAATATCACCCAATGCCGGACGAAATTGATCGTTCAGCGTCAGAAGCGCCAGTCCCAACGCACACATCACAAGACAAAGCAACAATTTCCTGCCCGGCTTGGTGCGGTGGATCAGAAAATCAAAAATCGGCGTGAATACCACCGGCAATGCACAGATAAAGCCGGCGTTGGTAATGGAGGTGTTGGCGATACCGTAACCGTAAAAGATATAGGTGCCCGACAATGCCAGGCCGATCAGCAGACTGTATCGCAGCGTGGCACGGTTCAGGGAACGCAGGTTCTTGAAGAAAAGAATGCCCAGCACCAAAAACGCCGACAGAAAGCGGAATGCGGTGAGATTCATCGGCGGCAGATCAGTCAGACACAAGTCGGTGAGATAATAGGACATACCCCAAAACGCCGTGACCATCACCAAAAGCAGGTCGGCCTTGCGCTGTCTGTTCATCATTTCTCACCTCCGTGCCTTCATTGTAGCATGAGAGAGCGAAAAAGAAAAGAACTATTTCCAGAGCTTCAAATAACCGCTGTCGTGGAGCTGCTTGATAAAAAGCAACGCCATGGGAAAGAGGATCATGCCCACTACTTGGAAGGTGCAGAATCCCACATACATGGCAAGCAGCGCCATCAGCGGCGGCAGCCCTACCTGCGCCGCCATCACATGAGGTTCGGTGATACTGCGTACCAGCGTAATGACTGCGTAGAGTGCCGCCAAAGCAATACCGCGAGGAATGTTGCCTGCGAGAATGCAGAGCAGAGCCCACGGAATCAGCACCGTGCCTGTACCGAACACGGGAAGGGCATCAATCAGGGCGATCAGTACCGCCAATAGGAGCGCATAATTCTGGCGCAGAAGCAAAAATCCCACAAAAAGCTCAGAGCAGGTGATGGTCAGCAAAATACACTGTGCTTTACACCATTTGCCCAGTGTGGAAAAAAGATTGGCCTTGACGCCACGGGCGGTATTCAATCCTGACGGACGCATCTGACGGCGCAGAAAGTCCATAATGGTGGGATAGGCGGCGGTGGTGAAAAATACCGCCAGTACCGTGGTGGCGCAAAACAGAAAGATACGGGGCAGGTGAGTAATGGCAGAGGTGAGCCACCGCAGACACGCGGCGGAAAAATTGTTGATAAGCTGCACCGCTTGTGTGGACAGATTGGTCAGAAAGCCGTCCACCCAGGTACGCAGCGACAGAGGACAGGCGGCACAGAAATCATCCATGCGGCGTTGGAGATCGGCGGTGGCATTGGGCAGTCGGGAGAGCAATGAGGGAAGCTGCTCCAAAAACGAAGATGCCTGCAAAAACAACTGACTGACCAGCCATGCCAGCAGCGCGATCACACTGCCCAACAGCACC
Organism: Eubacteriales bacterium; assembly: GCA_030529655.1. Lineage (GTDB taxonomy): Bacteria > Bacillota > Clostridia > Oscillospirales > Oscillospiraceae > Vescimonas. The sequence continues at coordinate 16,704 of JAUMWJ010000025.1, read as the reverse complement.
AGTGTCAGTACAGCGGCAATGAAGCTGCGCTTGAAGTGCAAGCGGCGCTGTGCGGCATCGATCAGCGGCTCTAACAGCGCGGCAATACCCATGGCCAGCAGAAACGGCAGCAGCCAAAGCAGAAAATAACGCAGACTCAGCCATAAAAGCGCCACAATGGCAAACGCATACGCCAAGCGTACCAGAAAGTCCAACTGCCGTCGGTGCATGAAAAAAACCTCCCTTTTTGTGAAATTTAGGGTTGCAATCAGCGCGCTGCAGTGATAAAATGTCGCACAAACAGTTGTTTTTCTGCTGTGGACGATGCGGAAAAGGGAATAGGAGTGTAACCATGAACAAGCAAAAATACTATATCGTTTCGGCAGAGGCCCTGCCGGAAGTATTCATCAAGGTGGCAGAGGCCAAGCGTATGCTGCAGGTGGGCGAGGCACACACCGTCGGCCAGGCCACTAAAGCGGTCGGTATCAGCCGCAGCGCCTTTTATAAGTACAAGGACGAGGTGCGTCCGTTCCAGGATATGAAGGCAGGCCATATTATTACCTTTTACGCCCTGCTGAAAGATAACCCCGGCGTACTGAGCAACTACCTGTCTATTTTTGCCAATTCCGGCGCAAATATACTGACCATCAACCAGACGATTCCCACCAACGGCTGCGCCGGTGTGACCATCTCCGCCGAAACCAGCGAGATGACCGAGGGGATCGAGGCCATGATGACCCGTGTGTCTGCCGCTTACGGTGTGCTGAAATTTGAGATCATGGCGGCATAATGCCAGTATAGGCGCGGTTTTTCCTGTATATACCAACAGAAGCTATCCTTGATAGGATAGCTTCTACTTTTTTCTCGTTGCGCATAGAGTGATGGGTGAGGTGAGATAATGAGGGCGAAATCGTACATAGGCGGATTCCTTGCCAGCGTGGTGTTGGGTCTGATCCTGCTGTGGCTGCACAGACGGTTCTCCGTAAATCCGTTGGTGATGGTGCTATCACCCATGAACGGCAGTGCGTGGGAGATGAGCAAGCTGGTATTCTGGCCCTACTTAGGCGGTGCGTTGGTCATCTGGCGCGGTACGCCGATGGGGAGCAGTCGCGGCGGACATTGTATGCTGCTGCTCTTGATGCCGCTTGCCATGGTGCTGCTGGGATGGCTGTGCGGGATCGGCGGCTATCTTTGGATAGCGGTTCTGGCGGCAGGTATTGCGCTGTATGCTATGGTGCTGCGGAAAAAAGTGTGGGGCGGCGAGCTGCTATGGTATACGCTGGCCATCCTTTTGGGTATCGCGTATATTCTTTTTTCCGTCCTGCCGCCTTTTGGCGGACCGTTTACCGATCCCGCCGATGTGGCGGTAATGGCGACCATACCGTACTAAATAAAAAGAAAGGGTTTTTGCAAAACCCTTTCTTTTTATTTGATGATCTTCAGCGGCTCACGAAGGTCTTTTTGGATCTTGCTTTGATAGCGATCCTCCTCGCTGAACACGCAGCCGCAGTATTTTTGCATATATAGACCCAGTTCTCTTGCCTGGTTCTGCCCATCACGAAAGCCGGGACGGAAATCCCGGTAGAGGAATCGCACACCGTAGCGCTGCGCCATCTGCTCCGCCGTTTCAGCCAGCAGCTCGTGATTCTGATAGGGACTGACCAGAAGCGTCGTGGTAAACGAATCAAAGCCGTTTTCGGCGGCGAATTTTGCCGTCTGCTGAAGGCGCACCTCATAACAGTGAGCGCAGCGATGGTCAATGTCCGCCGCTACGGCACGGCAGAACTCACGCAGACCGTAATCCTCCTGCACGATCAGCTCCATGCCGATGGACGGTGCGTAGCTCATCAGCGTGTCGCGGCGCGCTTTATATTCCTGATAGGGGTGGATGTTGGGGTTAAACCAGTACGACACCGGCTCGATCCCCTGGGAGCGCAGCAGCGCCACACAGGAAACGGAGCAGGGCGCACAACAGGTATGCATCAGCGTTTTTTCCATGGTTTTCACCTGCGCCTTTTCAATAATTTGATGACATTCTCGCTGCCTTTTTTCACAAAACGGAACGGTCTGGCGGCAAAGAAACGGGTACGCACCTGCTGGAACGGCTGGTGGACAAAGGCCTCAAAGAATGCGGTGCGTTCTGCCGAGTAAGCGGTGGGCGTATGCAGCGCATCGTTACCTGCCACCGCCTCCTGCAGCGAACGGCGATGACGGACAAGCGGCAGCGTATCGAATACATGAGCGCCCTTAACGGTGTTGATGAGCATAAGCGAAATGCCGCGCTTTTGCTCATCGGGATAGAAGTCGCGGGGCAGCCCCTGATACATACCCAGCGTTACATCGCCTACCCGATCGGCAGAAGCATAGGGACAGGAATGACACGCCGGACGCAGGGTAAGACCCCGATAGAATCCGCGCCCGAACTCGGACTTGGCAAAGGGTGCATCGTATCGGCCGCCACCCTCAAAACTCACATGAAAGCGGCGCTCACCGTTGTCGGTATTCTTATGAACAAACTGCACGGCCAGGGGCTTTTTCTGCTTGATATACGCCATGGAACGCACCATATGTTCCCACACACCGGGAGAGGACACACCGTGACACATCACATCCACTGTCAGCAACTTGTCCGGATGCTCACCTAAATAGCGATACAGTCCGTCCACCTGACAAGGTGTGCCGGAGAACAGCACCGGACGGTTTTGCTCCAGATAATAGCGCACCTGCTCATAGGCACGGCCTGTGTCGCTTTGCACGGGTTTGGCACCCTGCAATCGGCACAGCTCTGCGCGTTCCTTAACGGCAATATGCTGCACATGAAAGGCTTCGTCCAACACCGCGCCGAATACCACGCCGCCCTGCTCCAGAATATACTCCGCCAGCACCGTGAAAGCACCGCCTGCTGTGGAGTTTTGACGCATGGCTTCGTCCAAGCTCCATGCGGCGAAAACCGCGGGCTCCGTGCGCTTTTCACGCTGCTTGAGCACAGGGCAGATATGGCGGCAATGACCGCAGCCGATACAGGCATCGGTCACCGTGGGATAGAGGAAGCCCTCCCGGTCAGGCAGCATATGAATGGCATCCTTCACACAGCCGTTGGCGCAGGCACCGCAGCCGGTGCAGTTATTTTTATCCGCTAATTGAGGACGCATCGTTTCCACCATGGCAAACGACCTCCTTCATCACTCGAATTTTGTCTATTGTAGCACGCGAACGAAAAAAAGACAAGGGCACGCATGATGCGTGCCCCATTGCCATCAGGAATCCTTTATGATTCGGGGAAAGGTCAGCGTAACCTTAAACAGATCACCGTCTACGGACAGAGAAAATAGGCCGTTTTGCAATGCGGTAAGACTATTGGCTATGCTTAAACCCAGTCCGCTGCCCTCTGTGGAACGGGAAGCATCACCACGCACAAAACGCTCCGTCAATTCATCGGCGGACACATTCAGCGGAAAGCGGGAAATGTTTTTCACCGTGATGACCGTCTGCTCACCTTCCGCAGCGGTGGCGAGATAGACCCGCGTGCCCGGCATGGCATATTTGCACACATTTCCCATCAGGTTATCCAGTATGCGCCATAGCAGCCGCCCGTCAGCACGGATCAGCGGTGATTTCTCACTGAGAGTGAGAATGGACTCCAACCCGCAGGACTTCAGTCGCTGGGCATATTCTCCTATGACTTGTCCCAACAGTACATTGACATCCGTTTCCTCCCAGTTCACCGTGATATTGCCGGTGGCGGCCTTGCTGGCCTCTACCAGATCCTCGGTCAGCTTGCGAAGCCGCATCGACTGACGGTCAATGACGGTAATGTACTCTGCGGCGGTGGGATTGTCAAGCTGCTCCTTTTTCAAAAGATCCACATAGTTGACGATAGAGGTCAGGGGCGTTTTAATGTCGTGGGATACATTGGTAATCAGCTCCGTTTTCAGCCGCTCGGACTTCATCCGCTCCTCTACCGCTTTTTGTACGCCGATCTGCGCGTCATTGAGGTGCTCGCCGTGGCGGCGGAAATCGCCGAACATACCCCGTGTGTCCACGCGGCTGTCCATGTCACCGTTCGCCAGCGCCTCGCCGCCCTTTTGCAGCGTACGCAGACACCGCGCCAGATACAGCAGAAAAAGGACCAGCAGCACATTAACGGCGATCAACAGCGCCTGAAACTCCATATCATGAGCATTGGTAACACAGATGATGTCGAGAATCAGCCAGCATGCGCCGCCTAAGGCGGTTTTCCATATCAGGTGAAGATTGCCGAGTAATTGCACAAGCCATTTCAGTCCTTGCGCCAGCCACCGCAGCAGCTTGGCGATCAGGGTACCTTTTAACACCGTGCCTGCCTTGCACTGGGCAGCGGCGGCAGGTAACAGCAGAAGAAACAGCAGCAGCAATATAACGGTGCAGATAATGGATCCTGCATCATACAGACTGTAGGTCAAGTTGAAAAAACACAGCATGACAAGCAGGTAAACATCCAACGGAATCTTATCAAACCATGTCAGGTGAATACCCTCATGACCTTGCCAATGTCCGGCGGAGGCCAGTTGGAACACCAGGAAAAACAGCGCCAGCACCAGGGACACCGCCCCGATCACGATGATACCGTAGCGCCATGTGATCAGCAGACTCGAAAGCGTATACTCATAGCCGGTATTGGACGGATGAGCAGGCAGATAGGCGGTGACGGTCACAGCGCGCTGCATTGTGCCGACGGAGAAATAGCTTGTGGGATGGCTTACACGATACACCGCATCGTCAATGTTGCCGCTGCGTGCCAGCTCATCGCCTGTTTTGGTATCGGTGAGCACAAGGGCGCAGGGATAGCCGAAGAAGTCATCGGCAAAGTGCGACAGATCCGTGCTGCCATTTTCGCTGTTGCAATAGTATGCGGCGGCCTCATACATAGGGTGGACGCACAGGCCGTAGTTCAAGCCCTCCTGCATCTCTCTGCCGTCATCCCAATATACGCGGGAATCGATCAGGTAGGTAATGCCTACACCGGCGGCAAAGCAGATCACAGAGAAAAGAATCGACAGGAAAAAGGCGGTAATTTTCGCCCAGGTTTTATCTAAAAAACGCTTCATCGTTCCTCCACCTCCATCTTATAGCCCTTGCCCCATACTACCTTCAGGTATCGCGGCTCAGCGGGGTTGATCTCAATTTTTTCACGGATATGGCGAATATGTACCGGCACGGGACTCTCTGCTGTGGGGGTTTCGTGCCATACCCGGCGGTAGATCTCCTGGGGAGAGAACACTTTGCCGGCATTTGACATGAGAAAATGAAGAATATCGTATTCAATGGGCGTCAGACTGACGCTCTCGCCGTCTGCGGTAACAGTTTTGCTCTCGTCGTCCAGACTGATTGTACCGATGGTGATGACAGAGGGACGCACCATGCCGCCGCCTAACTGAAGATAGCGGCGCAGTTGAGATCTGACCCGTGCCAGCAGTTCTACCGGGTTGAACGGCTTTGTCACATAATCGTCCGCGCCCACATTCAATCCCAGCACCTTGTCCGTGTCCTCGGATTTGGCAGTGAGCAGTATGACAGGCAGATTATGCTCCTGCCGCAATTTGGTGATGACGGTAATGCCATCCATGCCTGGCATCATAATATCCAGCAGTACCAGATGAATGTCCTCGCGCAGCACAATATCCAGACATTCCTGCCCGTTATGTGCCGGATAGACACGATAGCCCTCGGCACTGAGATAGATGGTCAGCGCGGAGACAATGTCTTTTTCATCGTCGCAGACTAAGATATTGTACATAGGAACCTCCGTTACAGGGGAATTACTTCCTTTGCCTCACGCTTTCGGAGCTGTGCGGCGGATAGGCGATGCTCAATGGGTTTCCACTGGGGCTTGATAAACAGCGACGAAATGGCAATAGGAAGATAAGTGAACATGAAAAGCGGGAATGTCAGCGTATATAGCAGCTTTTTTGCCGTAGAGGTGTGGATGTGACGCCACTCGGTGATGGTGGTAACGGCACCGATGATAAACAGCGTCAGATACATATTGCACAGCATTTCGCCGATGGATTGCAGGGCGTAGAGCGCATTGTCGCCGGTGGCGGCGCCCCAGATACTCAGTGTTATATTGCACACCACGCCCAACGCTGAGAGAATAAAGGCGGGCATAATGGCCATGGACATATCAAAGCACGACCAACTGCCGCGGAAAATGCCCCGAATGAGCGATTTGCCGTAGCCCCGAAAAACCTGCAAATACCCCTTTGACCAACGACTGCGCTGACGCCATGACTGGCGGAATTGGGTGGGTTGTTCGTCGTATAGCTCCGCTTGCGGACAAAAGGCGATCTTGCGGCCTTTGGTGATCTGGTCCACGGAGAATTCAATGTCCTCTGTGAGCATATGAAACGGCCACGGCCCCATGTCCTCCAGAACGGCGCGACTGAAAAGAAAGCCCGTGCCGGACACGGCGCAGCTTGTGCCCAGAAGAAAACGGGCGTGGTTGAGATAACGGCTTTCACGAAGGAACCACAGCGCATAGCCGGCACTGATCCAGTTGTCGCCGTAGTTTTTGCTGTTGCGATAGCTGGTAATAATTTGGTGACCCTGGGAGAAAGTTTCGTTCATGCGCTCAATATAATCGGGGGCCAAAATGTTGTCGGCATCAAAGACAAAGTAGCCGTCAAAACCCTGGGGGTAATCCTGAGCGATATGTACCAGAAGATCCTGCAGGGCATAACCTTTACCTACCCGTGTAGTGCTTTGCCTTTCATACACGGTGGCGCCGGCTGCCCGGGCAATCAGCGCCGTGTCGTCAGTGCAGTTATCCGCCAGCACAAAAATGTGCAGCAAAGCGGTGTCATAGGTCTGATTGTGCAGACTGGCGATCAGATCGCCGATCACGGCTGCTTCGTTGCGCCCGCAGATCAGCACGGCATAGCGGTGCGGTGCGGCGGCATTGTGCGGCGCTTCACGGCGCAGCAGCACCACGGGAATGTATACAAACTGATAGCTATAACAAACAAAAAACAGAATAGCGATAATAAAGTTGATCATTTGCAGGGCTCTCACAGGAAATCCTCCCTTTCTCTCAAAAGTGTGCCTGATAAGTGTACCAATCGTATTAGTACACTTATGATACCGCATACCTGGCAGCGTGTCAATCTACAAAATTCTTTGTCGGTCAGCTTTCCGTTTTGTCAGTATTAGTATAGCGGGGGAAAAGTTAAGAAACAAGGAGGAGAAAGTTTAAGATTTGCTTAATTTTTGATGTTGTGTACCAAAATATGGACAGCAAAGCGCGTAGAATGGGTACAGTAAGAGATAAACATGAGGAGGACAATGAGATGAACAAGTTTTTTGACTATTTGGTGTACGATCTGCCCTTGCAGGCCATTCGGGATCTGCTCAGCTATATTCAGCGCTTCGTCGCCGTATTTGCCGGTGATATGCCGGTAGAGGGCAAGATGGGTAGGTACGCTTTCTGTGCCACGAATTTGGGTGAGGGCTCCGTTCGCGTCCACTGGGTACAGGTAGGGCGCGAACGCATCGTCGTGGACGCAGTGGTGTAAGAAAAGGCACGCATAGGGCGTGCCTTTTCTTTATTCGTATTGTGCCAGAACACCGCGGCAATAGGCGGCGAACTCCGACTGCACATCGGCAGGGGACAGCAGCTTCGCCTGGGTGCCGAACTGGAACAGCCAACCGAAGAAGGTGGGGCCCACCTCCACAGGTGCAGTCACCGTGAAATGGGCGCTGTCAACGGCGTGCATGGGGGCATCGGCACCGAAACGGTCAATGACGGCGTTGATGAGCGCACGGTCAAACTGCATACGCACCGTGGCGGTGCGGCCGTTATACATATCGAAAATCGTCTTGACATACTGCCCCAAATCGAAGTCACGGGGCAGAGGATCCCGCGATTCCTCACTGACGGCGAGAGAGGCAATGCGATCTACACGGTAATGGCGATACTCCCGTGTGGCGGTGTCGTAGGCCACCAGATAGTAATGGCGATCCACGCACAGCGCCACGGGATTGGTGAGATAGGTGGCGCCATCATGACGGAACGCCTTTTCGCCGCTTTCCGTCCAGTCAAAATAGCGGAAGGCGATCTTGCGGTTTTCGTTGATGGCGGTGTTGATACCGTCTACCGCATAGTAGAGCTGCTCGTTATTGGTGCGCCGGCGGTTCATCACATAGACCTGTCGGCGCAGACACCGGGCATTGGGCTGGCTGGTCAGATCTTCCAGCTTGCCGATCAGCTCCATGCTCTTGTTGGGTGTTAAAAACGGGGAGGCCTGCACCACATCAATGAGCAGCTTCAGCTCCGGCAACTGAAAATCGCGCTCGCCTAAAAAATAGCCGTAGGACTTGGACTTGACGCTCTGTATGTCCATGCCGTAGGTTTTCAAAAGCTCTAAATCGGCGTAGATACTCTTGCGCTCGGCGTGAATATCATAGCGGTCTAAATAGGCGATCATGTCCTGCACGGTCTTGGGATGTTCCTCATCCGTCTGCCGGCGCAGGAAATCCACCAGATATAACAGCTTCAGCTTGGTGTTGGCCATGTGGATGCCTCCTTTGTGTGGGAGTGGAATTGGGGGGATTATCGCTTTTAATTGTCTCCGAGAGTTTGCTTTCCGTCAGCGGTGATTGCCTCCGGCGGTATACTTTTTTCAGCAGCAAAAAAAGTTGGCCGTCGGAGACATATCCGTAATCTCCTCGTTGATGAAAAAAGTATGAAGTGCCGGCCTTACTCGCTCCGCAGATCTTTCAGCAGCGCGATTTCCGCGGCATAGCCGGAAAGCTCGTTGGGCGTTTCCAGCAAAAACGGCAGATGACGCAGGGCAGGGTGATTGATGATCCGTTCAAACGCCTCCGTGCCCAAGAAACCCTGACCGATTTTTTCGTGGCGGTCTTTATGAGCGCCCAGAGGATTCATACTGTCATTGATATGGATGGCTTTCAGACGGTCAAGCCCCACAATGCGGTCAAACTCCGCCAGTACGCCGTCCAAATTGCCCACGATGTCATATCCGGCATCGCTGACATGGCAGGTATCCAGACACACACCCATGTGATCGGACAATTCCACGCGGTTGAGAATCTCACGCAGCTCCTCAAACCGACTGCCTACCTCCGAGCCCTTGCCTGCCATGGTTTCCAAAAGCACCGTGGTGCGCTGCTCGGGGCGCAGAATTTCATTGAGCGTGTCGGCGATCTGGGTAATGCCCACTTCGATGCCCTGTCCGGTATGGCTGCCGGGATGGAAGTTATAGAGATTGCCGGGCAGATACTCCATGCGCTGGAGATCGTCAGAAAGCGTCATACGGGCAAATTCGCGGGTGCGCTCGTCTTTGGAGCAGGGGTTGATGGTATAGGGCGCGTGCGCCAGCAGCGTGCCGAAATCATTTTCCTTTGCCAACGCCAGAAACGATGCCACATCCTGCTCGTCAATGGCCTTGGCTCTGCTGCCCCGGGGATTGCGTGTGAAAAACTGAAAGGTGTTGGCACCGATAGAGAGCGCCGTTTGACCCATGGCAAGAAATCCGTCTGATGCGGACAGATGACAGCCGATAGTAAACATAAAGATTCCTCCTTAAGCCAAGCGGTAGGTGGCGCATTGGCAGGTATTGTCGTTGATGGTGATGACGCCGTAGGTGGGCATATGCCGCTCACCCACGCTGCCGGGGTTCATCATCCACAGCGTGCCGTCATGATCCACCAGAGCGTGGTGGGTGTGACCGAACAGCAGTATGTCCGCGCCGCACTCCCGTGCGGCATAGGCGGCGTTCATCAAGGTGTATTTCACATTCCTTGTGTGACCGTGCATCATCAGTATCCGTTTGCCGCGCAGCTCTAAAAGCCGTTCCGGCTCGTCCGTGCTGCCCCAGTCGCAGTTACCGGGTACTGTGGCCATGGGAATGGCGGGAAATTCGCGCTGCAGTTTGTCCGCATCGCCTAAACAGTCGCCTAAAAACAAAATATGCTGCGGTTCGGTCAGCTCCACGGCCTGACGCATACGGTATACAGCTCCGTGGGAGTCGGATAATACTAAAATTCTCATAAACGCCTCATTGTTATTTAATAAAAGAATTATACTATGAAATGCTTGAAAAGGCAAGCTGTCCCCTCGAAAAGCGCACCGACGGGCACGGCTGTGAGGACTTGCCAATTTGTGATGAGTATGGTAAAATAACTCACAAACCGTATCAAAGAGAAAAGAGGGTGCTTTCATGAAATATACGGAAATGACTTTGGCACAGCGTCAGGCGGAGTATGCTGCCGTGAAGGCAGACTATGAAAAGCAAAAAGCGTTGGGCCTGAAGCTGAACATGGCGCGGGGTAAGCCGGGCACGCAGCAGCTTGATATGGTGATGGAAATGTGCAATATATTGGTCGATCCGGCGGATTTTATCTCCGACGGTATCGAAAGCCGCAACTACGGCGAGTGTGCCGGACTGCCGGCTGCCAAGCGTCTGTTTGCTGATATTCTCGGCTGCAAGCCGGAGCAGTGCTTCGTGGGCGGCAACGCCAGTTTGCAGCTGATGTATGACGCGATTGCCAAGGCCTACACCCACGGACTGAAGAACAGCCCCGTGCCTTGGAGTAAGCTGGATGAAATCAAATGGATCTGCCCTGCGCCCGGATATGACCGTCATTTCAAGGTCAGCCAGAGCTTCGGCATGGAAATGATCACCGTGCATATGACCGCCACCGGCCCCGATATGGACATGGTGGAGGAGCTGATCCGTGACCCTGCCGTCAAGGGTATGTGGAATGTACCCAAATACTCCAACCCCGAGGGTGTGGTGTATAGCGACGAGACCATCGCGCGCATTGCCAAGATGAAGCCGGCGGCACCCGACTTCATGCTGATGTGGGATAACGCCTATTGCATCCATGAGTTTGAGGGCGAGTTCGTGCCTTTTGCCGATATTCTGTCCCTGTGCGCCGAAAACGGCAGCGCCGATATGCCCTATGAGTTTGCCTCCACCTCCAAGGTCACCTTCCCCGGTGCCGGTGTGGGCGTGATGGCAGCCAGCGAGGAGAATATTGCCTACCTGACCAAGCTCATCAACATTCAGACCATCGGTTTTGATAAGATCAATCAGCTTCGTCATGTGAAGTACCTCAAGGATAAGGAGCATACGCTGAAGCTGATGAAGCGTCATGCGGAAATTCTGCGTCCCAAGTTCCACGCTGTGCTGAATGCGCTGGATCAGGAGATCGCACCGCTGGGTATTGCCGACTGGAAGCGTCCTGTGGGCGGCTACTTCGTGTCGTTGGATGCCATGCCCGGCACGGCAAAGCGCACGCTGGAGCTTTGCAAGGAGGCCGGCGTCACCATGACCGGTGCCGGCGCTACCTTCCCCTACGGCATCGACCCCAACGATTCCAATATCCGCATCGCTCCCACCCTGCCGCCTGTTTTCGAGCTGGAGCAGGCCATCGCTATCTTCTGCAACTGCCTGAAGCTGTCTGCTCTGGAAAAACTGGGTATCTGAAAACAGCGTAAAATCCGTCCAAACCTTTGGGCTTGGACGGATTTTTTATGCTTTGAGCAACTTTACCCGCTCCTTATAGTCCGGCATGACCTTTGCCACTTCCGCATAAAAGGCAGGGGAGTGGTTTTTCTGCCGGATATGCGCCAGCTCATGCACCACCACATAGTCGATGGCACGATCGGGATAGGTCATGAGATAGAGGGAGAAGCAGAGCCGGTTTTTCACCGAGCAGCTGCCAAACCGTGTTTTGGCGGAGGTGATCTTCACACCTGTGGGTGCCACACCCATGATGGCGGCATAATGCGCCACACGATCGGGCAGTATCTCCCATGCCTTTTGCCGCAGGGCGGCGATTTCGGCATCGCTGAGCGGTGGATGATTCTCGGCGCGTTGCTGCTGCGTTTGCTGATGCGTGGCGATCCAGTCAGCGTGCGATGCCACAAAGCGGTCAATGACCGCCTGCGAGGTGCGCTGCGGCGCACGGACAAGCACCTGCCCGTCACGGGTGATCTCCAGCGCCATGGTGCGCCGTTTCGAGCGAATGAGGGTATAGTCCATGTCTTACTCTCCTATGTAAATAAAGCGTGGGCCGTGATAATCGGCACGGTTGACGGTTTCCGACCACATTTCGGCAGGCCGTACCCACAATCCCCGTTCGCCGTAGAGCGCTTGATAAACCACCATTTCCTCCAGCGTTTCCGAGTGCGTCGCTGTACCCAGTACCCGGTATTCGTTGCCCTTGAAGTGACGGTAGCGTCCGCATTTGATTTCTTCCATGGCTCGTCCCTCCTTATTTTCAAGGACATTATAGCATAGACGGTGGCATTTGTGTAAAAAATGTGCTACAATGATCCAAAAGGAGTGTGAAACATGGTCAACACCACGCTGTGCTATATCGAAAATCCACAGGGCGAGTATCTGATGCTCCACCGTGTGAAAAAGAAAAACGATTTGAATCACGATAAATGGATCGGCATCGGCGGCAAGTTTGAGCCCGGCGAAAGCCCTGAGGAGTGCGTACTGCGTGAGGCGTGGGAGGAAACGGGACTGACGCTGACCGACTATCGCTATCGGGGGATTGTGACCTTCGTATCCGATCAGTGGGGGACGGAGTATATGCATCTGTTCACCGCCACGGGCTATGAGGGAACGCTCCGTGAGTGTGACGAGGGTGTGTTGGAGTGGATCCACAAGGACGCCTTGGCGGCATTGCCCCAATGGGAGGGGGACAAGCTCTTTTTGCGCCTGATCCACGATGAATGCCCCTTCTTTTCCCTGAAGCTGCGTTATGAGGGGGAGCGTTTGGCTTACGCCGCCTTGAACGGAAAGGAGCTGGAGCGATGAATATTCTCGTCAGTGCCTGTCTGCTTGGCGTGAGCTGCCGTTATGACGGCAAAAGTAAACCCCATCCGGCGGTGGAACGGCTGATGGTGCAGCACACGCTGATCCCCGTATGCGGTGAGGTGATGGGCGGCCTGCCTACACCGCGCACACCTGCCGAACGAAAGGGCGAAAAAGTGATCGCCGCAGACGGACGGGATGTGACGGCGCAGTACCGCCGTGGAGCAGAGGAAGTGCTGCGCTTGGCAAAGCTATACGGCTGCAAGACGGCGATTTTGAAAGAACGCAGTCCCTCCTGCGGCAGCGGCAAAATATATGACGGTACATTTACGGGAACGCTCACCGATGGTTGGGGCGTGACGGCGGCGCTTTTGCGCGACAACGGGATTCGTGTAGTAGGCGAATCGGAAATCGAAACATGGATAGAGGAGAGTTGACCTTATGGACGAAGAAAAGAAAGAACTGACAGAGCAGGAACAGCCGCCTATTGCACCCGATGAAGAGGCGGAGCGTCTTGCGGCAGAAAAGGCAGCAGACGAGGAGGCCATGAAGACGGCAATTTTTGTCGGCTTGGCATTGGGCTGTCTGATCGGCGCGATCATAGGCGATCTGCGTAACGGACTGCCCATCGGTATTGCCGCTGCGGTGATCGTGGAGCTGATTTGTAAGCGGCGGCGCAAAAAACGGCGCGAGGAAGAGAATCACGCATAAGAAAAGCGATCCGGCTTACGCTGCCGGATCGCTTTTTGACAGTAGGCGCGGCCCTTTTTCCTCATCATAGGGCAGGAAAAAGACAGGAATCCCCTCATGAGGCGGCGCAATGGAGAAGGTCTGATAAAAAAAGGTCAGACCCTCATCACTTACATAAAAATTCTGGGGATTGAAGCTGCGAGGCATACGGCTGCGCCAATCGGGCAAATAACGGTACAGCCCCAACTGCTCTTCATGCTCGATCTGTGCGCGTATCGTGGATAGTATGCGTTTGCGTACCGAAGTGTGCGACGGAAAAAAGTCGATAAGACGCAGCGGTGTGCCGCTTGCCATATCCCATGTGTCACCACGCCGCAGAACAAGACGCTGTCTGCCGCCGCTCTCCACCGAATCGGTATACAGACTGACAAGTGACCCTTCCTGATATGTCACGGTGGTCTGCAATGTGGCGCGATAGTCGGGGATCTCGCCTGCGTTGGATATTGCCTGACGGTAGGCGTCCTGCACCATGGGGAAAAGCGTGGTTTCGCAATATCGTTCAAAGGCGCGTCCGTAGGCGCGGTAGTAGCGGTTGAAGCGACCGCCGTGTTCGTCTTCCCACAGGGGAAGCTGTGCCGATGCACGCAGCAGCGGTACATCGCCGTCGGAAAAGGTACGCTCCTCCAGGTACGGCTTGATTTGCAGCGGCTTAGTCAAAAATGAACACCCCTTCTTTTTTTCCTGCTTCAATCTATGACCGCCGCCCTCGTTTCGTGCGAAAGTTTTCCGGCAAGGGACTTTACTTTCACAGAGTAACATGGTAGAATGAGAATGTGATAAATTCCGCCTGTCTTTTGCAGACGGACACGCTGCGTGATATTCAGCCACAAAATAATGGGGAGGAATCATTATGGTAAGAGCGGCAAAATCCAAGATCGCTGCGAAGGAGAAGAACGATCGTCTGTACAAGGCAATTTTATTGCTGGAAAATGAGGAGGAGTGCTATCACTTTTTCCAGGATCTTTGCACCGTGGCAGAGCTGCGCTCTATGGAACAACGTTATGAGGTGGCATCGCTGCTCAATGACGGCATGATCTACAATGATATTCTGGAAAAGACCGGCGCTTCCAGTGCCACCATCAGCCGTGTCAACCGCAGCTTGATCTACGGTAACGGCGGCTATGAAGCGATTCTTGACCGTGTCAAGGAGAAAGAAGAGGAAGCGCAGAAATGAGCTGTTATCACAGCTTGGCTCGCTCCTATGATGACCTGACAGGCGATGTGGCCTACGAAAAAAGGGCCGACTTTCTTCAGAAGCTGTTTCGCCGCAGCCACATTCCCGTACACACGGTGCTGGATCTGGCCTGCGGAACAGGTACCATGACCTGGATCCTCACCGAGCGTGGCTATGAACTGATCGCCGTGGACGGCAGCGAGGAAATGTTAGCTGCCGCTATGGAGAAAAGCGGCAGCGTGGAGGGGATCGCCCCGGTGTTTCTGCATCAGTCCATGCCGAAGCTGGATCTGTACGGCACGGTGGATGCCGCCATCTGCTGTTTGGACAGTCTGAACTATCTCACAAGTCCCAAGGATGTGCAGCGTACCTTCGAGCGGCTGCATTTGTTCATTGCGCCCGGCGGTGTGCTGATTTTCGACATCAATACGGTGGAGAAGCTGAAGGCACTGGACGGTCAGGTGTTTTTGGACGAAACGGAGGACACCTACTGCGTGTGGCGCACGGAATATAGCCGTGGCGTGTGTACCTATTTTATGGACCTGTTCTGCCAGCAAGAGGACGGCGCATGGGAGCGCAGTCTGGAGATCCACAGGGAGCGTGGCTATACCGTGGAGGAGCTGAAGCACTGGCTTACACAGGCGGGCTTCGGCGAAATACGCACCTATGGCGATATGAAAATGCGCGGGCCCCAAGAGGGCGAGCAGCGCATCTATTTTTCCTGCGTGCGAAAGTAACATAGCAATTTACGAGGTAATCAATCATGAGTGATCGAATCATACGGGCCATTTCATCGGACGGACTGGTACAGGCCACGGCCATTTGCAACCGGGATCTGACCGAGCGCGCCCGGCAGATCCATAAAACGCTGCCGGTGGCAACGGCGGCTTTGGGCCGCACGCTGGCAGGTACGGCCATGATGGGCAATGCCCTCAAGGGACAGGGTGCCAGTCTGACGCTGCAGATCAAGGGCGGCGGCCCATTGGGCACGATCCTTGCCGTAGCGGATACCGATGGCAATGTGCGCGGTTATGTGACCAATCCCCAGGTGGACATCCCCTTGCGTGCAGACGGCAAGCTGAATGTAGGCGCGGCTGTGGGCGCGGAAGGTACCATGACGGTTATCAAAGATCTCAATATGCGTGACCCCTATGTGGGCACCGTGGACCTCTTAGGCGGCGAGATCGCCGAGGATATTGCCGGCTATTTTGTGGAGTCCGAGCAGATCCCCACCGCCTGCGGTCTGGGCGTGCTCATCGACCGGGATCAGAGTGTGCGTGCCGCCGGCGGCTATCTTATTCAGCTCATGCCCGGCTATACCGAGGACACCGTGGTGATGGTGGAGGGCGGTATCATGGCGGCCGGCAATGTGTCCGCCATGCTGGAGAAAGACCCCGATCCTGAGCATATGCTGCGCGAGGTCATGTCCGATTTCGATTTGAAGATTTTGGAATCCAGCGAGGTGGAATACCGCTGCTACTGCAGTCGTGAGCGTGTAGAACGGGCGCTGATCTCTCTGGGTGCGGACGAACTGGAAGCCATCGTGCGTGAGCAGGGCGGCTGTCAGATGAACTGCCAGTTCTGCGATACAGTGTATGATTTCTCCGTCGAGGAACTGAACGCCATGATTGAGAGCCTGCGTGCTGACCGATAAAAAAATACGAAAAAAAACCAAATTAGGTGTTGACATTTTTCTCTTCCTTTAGTATACTTATCCTTGCCGTTCGTGAGGAACGGCAAGGACGGGAGCATAGCTCAGCTGGTTAGAGCACCTGCCTTACAAGCAGGGGGTCACTGGTTCGAGTCCAGTTGTTCCCACCTAACACGCCTCGGTAGCTCAGTAGGTAGAGCAGCGGACTGAAAATCCGCGTGTCGCCAGTTCAACTCTGGCCTGAGGCACCATTTGCGGCTTTAGCTCATCCGGTAGAGCGCCACCTTGCCAAGGTGGAGGTAGCGAGTTCGAGCCTCGTA
>JAUMWJ010000024.1 GCA_030529655.1 Eubacteriales bacterium | reverse complement strand
CCGCAGGTTCTAAGCGGCGTTTTTTGGTAACTTTTTGCCGCTGATGGCAAAAAGTCACCCGCCGGAGGCAAATAAAGAAAGACAAATCTCTCCCCTACAAATCCCAATTTGCCCATGCCTATAATAAACAGGGATTTTGCCTGCGCAAAATCCCTGTTACAAATAATCCCACGAAAATGTATCCTTATCTCCGTTCCCGTTTCAGCTTCCGAATATCCTCGCCGAAGAAGGGCAGGATCCAATACTCACCCTCCAAGCGGGACTGGATCTGCCGGGAGTATCGCCGTCCCAACTCATCGGGGTTGAGATTGGTGCTGATGATGGTCTTTTTCCCTGCCAGCAACCGTCCGTTAATGAGTTGATACAGCGCACTCTGCACAAAGGTGGTGGTCATCTCCGTACCCAGATCGTCCAGAATCAGCAGGTCGCAGTTTTCATATCGCGCCACATCTTCATCAGAAGAATCCTCCTCATCACGGCGGAACTTCGCTGCCTCAAAACGGGCAAAAATGGTGGCTGCCGTGTCGTATACCACGGAAAAGCCGTTTTCGCTGACCACGCGGGCAATGCAGGCGGACAAAAAGGTCTTGCCCAAACCCGGATCGCCGGACAGCAGTAAATTGCCGCTTCGTGGGCCAAACTCGTTGGCAAAATCCTGACAGATGTCGAAGTTCTTCTCCATACGCTCACGGGAAGAGATACTTCTCTCGTGGCAGTCGGCATCGTACCAGTTGAAATCAAAGGTATCAAAGCTCTGTGTACCCAGATCCAGCATCTGGGAAAGCTCGGTAATCTGCGCCCGGTTATAGTATTCCTGCAGGCAGGCGCACACACCGCCGCCCCGATAACCGGTATCGCTGCAAAGTGCGCAGTAGGGCTTTTCCTCCAGCGCATCCTCATTAAAGCCGTTTTCCGTCAACAATTCTGCCCGTCTGCGCTGCAGATCCAGATTTTTATCCCGTATCACGCGAATAGCAGGCAGCGGATCGGTGCCCCGCTGCAGAGCGGAGGCAATGATCTGCGACATGGTGCCGCGCAGTTCCCGATCAATTTCCTGCAGCTCCGGAATCTGGTGAAAAATACGGCTTTGTCGCTCTATAAACTGTGCACTTCGCCGCTGTTTATCCGCCTGAAATTGCTCCAATGCCGCGCGCATTACCTTGCCGTCATATGCCATCTGTCACACCGCCTTACATATATTTTTCCATCCATGCGTTCTTATCCGTGTTCTTGTCGGCAGCCTTGTTGTTCTTTTGCAGCTTCTGCTGCTCGCCCTGCTCCACCGCCGCCACACTGTGCCATCCCTGTTCATGCCAGCGCTTCAAAATACCGTTGAGATACGGCCATTTCAGTTCCTTTTTGTAAAACACCGTCTTGTCGTAGGCCATGGCCACGGTATCAGGGTCAAATCCCCAGTCGATCCATGTACGGATATAGCGCTCCTCGCTGACCACCGGCGGACGGCCGCCGATCCCCAGCACCTTCATGTACTGTGCCATAAGGCCGCGCTTCCTGTCGTATTCCCGCAGATACTGCGCCGCGCTCTCCTGATCATAAAGCCCCTGCCTTGCCCAGTAGTAGCCCTCTTTCTCCATTTGACGCATCGTGGGCTTGCGGCCCACACCGTATTTTCGCTCGGCACGCTCCAAACAGTGGTTAAGCAGCAGATAGATCACATCACAGGGCAGTCCCACACAGTCGTATAGATTGGCCAAGATCTGACTGTCGTTGCTGTTGAGCTTTTTGCCCAGCTTTTCCTGCACCTGCGTGAACAGCGCCTCAAACATCGGATCTTCGTGGAATGTCGCCATGTCCTCGCTGCTGTATGCCGGTTTTTCTTCCGCCGGCTCCAGCGTCTTTGCTTCTGCCGGACGGTCGATGAGTCCCATCTGCTGCAAGGCCCGTTCGGCGTTGTCCAGCCGCAGCTCGCTCCAGCGGAGGCGGCGCATCAGCTCCTGCTTGGTGGGAGGATTTCCCGAGCGCAGCAAAAACAGGTATAAAAGTACCGCATCGCCATCGCCCTTTTGGATCAAAGTGTCGATCTGACCGGAACTGAGCACATAGCTTTTTTCGTCCTGCCGCAAAATGTAGCCGCTCATGGCGCACCTCCTCCCTCATTTTTTCTTTATTTTACACGATAACTCTTTTTTCGTAAAGGGTACAAAAGCGTATTTTTGCAATTTTCCGCCACTTCCCTTTTTCAGCGGTGTGTGGTAAAATGAAAAATACAGTTGTAGATAAAGGAGATATTTCCTATGAGTGATACCATTGCCGCCATCGCCACGGCGCAGGTCCCCTCCGCCATCGGCATATTGCGCCTGAGCGGCGAGGACACCTGCGCTATTTTGGACGGCGTGTTCTGTCCCAAAAACGGCAAGCCCATGTCCGAGCAGGCAGGCCGCAAAATGATCTACGGCGATTTGCTGGACAGCGAGGGTCGTGTGATCGATAACGCTCTGTGTGTGCTGTTTCGCGCACCTCACAGTTATACCGGTGAGGACTGTGCGGAGATCCACTGCCACGGCTCACCGGTGGTGCTCAATGAGGGACTGCAATCTCTTTTCAGCAAGGGCGCACGGCAGGCCAGGGGCGGCGAGTTTACACAACGCGCCTTTTTAAACGGCCGCATGGATCTCATTCAGGCCGAATCCGTCATTGACCTGATTGATGCCGAAACCGCCGAGGCAGCACGCAATGCAGTGGGGCAGCTCTCCGGCACACTCAGCCGCACGGTGGACGAGATTTATGATGCGCTCATGGCGATTGTCAGCCGTTTTTATGCCGTGGTGGACTACCCCGATGAGGACATTGCGGACTTGCAGCGTGAGGACATATTGGACACCTTGCGCCGCAGTGAGAATAAGCTGGAGGAGCTGCTGGCCACTTTTTCTCGCGGCAAGCTGCTGAAATTGGGTATACCCACGGTGATTTTAGGCAAGCCCAACGCCGGCAAGTCCTCGCTGCTTAATGCGCTTTTGGGCTATGACCGAGCCATCGTCACCGATGTGGCGGGCACTACCCGTGACACGGTGGAGGAAAAAGTGCGCCTTGATCATGTCCTCTTGCGCCTGATCGACACCGCCGGCATCCGCGAAACCGCCGACAGCGTGGAAAAGATCGGTGTGGAGCGTTCCCGCGATGCCGCAAAACAGGCATCATTGGCTCTGCTGGTGCTGGACGGCTCCGCTCCGCTTGATAGCGAGGACGAGGCCGCCATCGCCGTTGCCAAAGAGGTGGCCAACCTTGTGGTCATCGTCAACAAGGCCGATCTTAAGCGTAAAATCAACATCGGCATGCTGGCTGACCGCTTTGACAATGTGATCTCCCTTTCCGCCAAAACCGGCGAAGGGCTGACCGTCCTCACCGACCACATTACCTCCCTCTACCCTGTTGGCACAACGGCACAGGGCGAGCTTTTGACCAACGCCCGGCAGGCAGATGCCGTCAGCCGCGCCCTGAACGCCATTCGTGAGGCGCGCGGTGCGCTGCGGATCGGCATGACCGCCGATGTGGTGCTGTCCGATGCAGAAAATGCACTTTCCGCTTTGGGCGAGCTAAATGGCAAGAGTATTCGGGAAGATTTGGTCGCCACGATTTTCTCCCGTTTCTGTGTGGGCAAGTGAGAATGGGAATATTTGCCAGCAGATGAACAAACTATAAACTTTTTAAATTCCCTTTTATTCGCATAGGAAACATGGTATAAAAGTAGTAATCTACCCCCGAAAAGGAGACATATATCATGCGAGATTATGTGATCATGACGGATAGCTGCTGCGACTTGAACGCCTATATGGCGCAGCAGATGGATTTATATGTGCTGCCGCTGATGCTGCACATGGATGGCAAGGATTACCCCAACCTGCTGGATGGCTCTGCCATCAGCCCCGAAGAATTTTACGGGAAGATCCGCTGTGGCAAGCTGGCCACCACCTCTGCGGCGAATGTGGGGCAGTTCGAGGATGCCATGGGCTCTGTTTTGGCGCAGGGTAAGGACATTGTCTGCCTTTGCTTTTCTTCGGCTCTGTCCACCACCTACCAGTCGGCCGTGATCGCCGCCAATGAAGTGATAGCGGACTATCCCGATGGCCGCATTTATGTGGTCGACACATTGTGTGCCTCTCTGGGTCAGGGTCTGCTGTTGTATCTGGCGCATGAGCAGAAGAAAAACGGCTTGAATGCTGATGAGCTGGCATCGTGGGCAGAGCAGACTAAGGGCAAGATCTGCCATTGGTTTACTGTGGACGATCTGAACTATCTGAAATTAGGCGGACGGGTATCGGCCACCACGGCGCTGCTTGGCACGATGCTCTCCATCAAACCCGTCATGCATATGTCGGACGAGGGCAAGCTGACAGCGGTGGGCAAGGCCCGTGGCCGCAAAGGCAGTCTGACAGCGCTGATCGACGCGGTGGAGCGTCTGGCGATCGCGCCGGAAAAGCAAACCATGTTTATCTGCCACGGCGACTGTGAAGCGGAAGCAAGATGGATCGCCGAGGAATTGAAAACACGGCTTGGCGTCAAGGCGGTGTATATCAATTATATCGGCCCGGTCATCGGCAGTCATACCGGTCCGAATACCGTGGGACTCTTTTTCATAGGAAGTGAACGATAACATATGAATTGGCTGGAATTAACCATTGACACCACACCCGGCGGCATTGACAGCGTCAGCGAAATGCTGGAGGATCTGGGCGTCACCGGCCTTGTCATTGACGAGGAAGGTGATTTCCACGATTTTCTGGAGAACAACCGCCAGTATTGGGATTATGTGGACGAGTCGCTGCTGCAGGAGAAGAAGGGCGTGTGCCGCATCACCTTCTATCTGGAGGACAGTGCGGCGGGCTATGCCACGCTGGCGCAGGTGCGTATGGCGCTCAGCGCTCTTAAGGCACAGCACAGCGATTATGCACCTCTGACTCTTACCTCAAGCAATCTCTGCGATGCCGATTGGGAGAATAACTGGAAGCAGTTTTATAAACCCATGGAGATCGGTGAGCGTTTGATCGTGGTACCGGAGTGGGAGCAGGCGAACACACAGGGTCGTATTCCGCTGGTGCTCAATCCCGGTCTGACCTTCGGCACCGGCAGTCATGCCACCACTCGTCTGTGCCTGACCGCATTGGAACAACACATTCACGGCGGCGAAAAGGTGCTGGATCTGGGCTGCGGCAGCGGTATATTGTCCATCGCAGCGCTGCTGTTGGGTGCCGACCACGCCTTTGCCTGCGACATTGACGAAAAGTGCGTGGATGTGGCGTACGAAAATGCGTCGCTCAACGGCGTAGGCAAGGATCGATATACCGTGCGCTGGGGCGATGTCCTCTCTGACCGTCAGCTGCAAAACGAGTTCGGTACAGAGTGTGATGTGATCGTGGCCAATATCGTGGCGGATGTGATCATGGGACTTGCGCCGCAGCTTCGTCCGTTTTTGAAGAAAGGCGGTCTGTTCCTCTGCTCCGGCATTATTGACGACCGGGCCGAGGAGGTGGCGCAGTGTCTGCGTGACAACGGTTGGGTGATTCTGGAAACCCGACAGAGCGAGGGCTGGTTCAGCTATCTGTGTGAGTAAATCAGTTTAAAAAAGGACACGACAGCGTCGTGTCCTTTTCCTGTTTCACTGCGTATGTACATTTTTGGGAATACGAATGGTCAGTAAAATGGCGTCGTCGGTATCTTTCCGTCCCCAGTCGGCATCCACGCCGGAACGCCGCATCATATCCAATCCCCGATTGACGCTGTTCAGGAACAACCTCACATCTTTGATAATGTAGGTGGTGCGTCCTTTTGGCGGCACAGTCTGTATCTCGCGCAGGAGCTCGTCGATATATTTTTCCGTCTGTTCCACATTGAGCTGCCGCTTGGCGATGCGGTCGATCACACGAAGCTGCTCCTGCTCATCCGTCAGCCGCAGCAGCGCACGGGCGTGTCGCTCGGTCAACTGCGTCTCCTGCAGCTTTTGGCGTACCGTATCGCTTAACCGCAAAAGCCGCAGCTTGTTTGCCACAGCGGATTGGGACTTGCCGATTTTTTTTGCCGCCTGTTCCTGACTCAGGTTATACCGGCTGATCAGCCGTGCGATCGCCTCCGCCTCATCCCAGTAATCCAGATCGCGCCGCTGCAGGTTTTCGATCAACGCCAGCAATGCCGAATCCTCCTCATCCACCTGCGCCAACAGACAGGGCACCTCTTTGAGCTGTGCAATTCGAGCCCCACGCAATCGGCGCTCCCCTGCCACCAATTCGTAGCCGCTTGTGGTTTTTCGCACGGTCAATGGCTGCAGGATACCGTATGTACGGATACTCTGTGCCAGTTCCTCCAGGGCCTTTACGTCGAAATGACGCCGCGGCTGTTGAGGGTTGGGCCGAATCTGGTTGATGGGCAGATATTGGACACGGCTGGACAAAAACTCGCCTTTTCGGTTATTTTTCATGTGTATCTCCTCCTTTATTCCCCATTGTATCGCCTCTCCCACGCAAATTCGGGCGAAACCTGTCGGGAAATTATAAAAATTGTGCGCCTGTGACCTGATTTGTGCTATACTGAAAGGGAAAGGAGCTGATACCGTGTCCACTTTTACCATGGAAACCCCCATCGGACTTTTGACCGTTACAGAAGCTGACGGCGCCATTACCGCCATCCAATTCGGCGGCGACGGTGTCAGCGAACCGCCCACAGAACTGCTATGCCGTGCCAAACAGCAACTGACGGAATACTTTTCTGCCAAGCGCCGCACATTTGACCTGCCGCTCGACCCACACGGCACACCGTTCCAAAAGGCGGCGTGGTCTGCCCTCTGTCAGATTCCTTACGGGCAAACGCGCACCTATGGTCAGCAGGCGGCCGCTATCGGCAAGCCCAAGGCCTGCCGCGCTATCGGCATGGCCAACCATTGCAACCCCGTTCCCATTCTCATCCCCTGCCACCGTGTCATTGGAGCAGACGGCAAGCTGACGGGCTATGCCGGCGGACTGGATACCAAGCGGTATCTTCTGACATTGGAGCAGGCCGAAATTTCCGAATAAATCAACTTTCCGTCTAAGGCGAAGGGCAATTCTGTCTTTCGCCTTTGTTTTTTCAGAAAAGCTCCTCACATTTGCCGTCCATAGGCGGCAAAGAATTAAAATCATTTTTTGCCGCGGCATGTACGTGGCAAAAAATACTTCTCGCGGAGCGAAGTGTCGAAATGGTCTACTATGGTGGGCCACGAGGCACCCGAGCGCAGCGCAAAACATTTTTTCAAAGAACCAAATTGGTTCTTTGAAAAACCGGAAAGTCTTTACAGTCTTTCGCCTTTGTGCTATATTAGATTATGTATAGGTATCTGCATCTACACAAATGACAGGAGGTTTCACATATGGCAAATCGCGTAACAATGAACATCTGCGGCGAGGAATACACGCTGGTAGCGGAGGAAAATGCCGCCTATATGGAAAAGGTCGGCTCTTTAGTGGACGAAAAGATGACCGAGGTGATGAACGGTGCTCATGTAGGCCGTGCAGACGCGGCTGTTTTGGCGGCGCTGAACATTGCCGATGAGCTTTATAAGGCACAGGAAGCGTCTGAAAACCTGCGCCGTCAGGTCAAGACCTATCTGGATGAGGCCACGCAGGCAAAGAATGAGGTATCCGAGCTGAAGCGCCAGTTGTTCAAGGCGCAGAATAAGCGCTGATATGACCGAGCTTCTCTCTCCTGCCGGTTCGTGGGAGGCGATGGTGGCGGCGGTGCAAAGCGGTGCCGATGCTGTGTATATGGGCTTTGGTTCCTTCAACGCCCGTCGCAGTGCCCAGAATTTTTCTGAGGAATCCTTTGCCTCGGCGGTGCGTTACTGTCATTTGCGCGGCGTCAAGGTCTATCTCACTTTGAATACGCTTTTAACTGACCGCGAGTTACCCGAAGCGGCTGAACTGCTGCGAAAAGCGTCTGATATGGGTGTTGACGCAGTCTTGGTGCAGGATTGGGGCACATTGACGCTTTGCCGTGAGGTCGCCCCTGATCTTCCCATTCATGCCAGCACACAAATGAGTATTCATACGCTGGGTGGTGCCAAAACCGCTGCCGATTTGGGTATGGAGCGTGTGGTGCTGGCCCGTGAGCTGTCACGCCATGATATTGCGGAAATATGCCATGGCTGTGGGGCGGAAATCGAAACCTTTCTCCACGGTGCGCTGTGTATGTGCTATTCCGGTCAGTGCGAAATGTCCGCCCTGATCGGCGGACGCAGCGGCAATCGCGGTCGCTGCGCCCAACCCTGTCGCCTGCCCTATGGGGTCAATAGCGCCTGTAAGAACGAACATCCCTTGAGCTTGAAGGATGCCAACCTGTCTGCCTATGTGCAGGAGCTGTCCGACATGGGCGTGGCGTGTCTGAAGCTGGAGGGTCGCATGAAGCGTCCGGAATATGTGTCGGTGATCACTTCCGTCTACCGTCACCTGCTGGATGAAAAGCGCGCCCCTACAAAGGACGAAACGCGCCAACTGGCGGAGGCGTTCAGCCGTAACGGTTTTACCGATGGTTATTATCGGGGCGAAAAGGGTGCCCATATGTTTGGTACGCGTCCGGAGAATGCCCGTTGGCCGGAGGAATGGTTTGCCCGGGTCAAAGCAGAATACGAAACCGAGCATTTTACCCTCCCCGTCACCATGCAATGCACGGTGCGAGCAGGCGAGAACGCCACGCTGACCGCCACCTGCCGCGACAAAACCGTCACCGTCCGTGGCACTATGCCTGAAACGGCGCGCAACCGCGCCCTGACCGAGGATGAGCTGCGTATGCGCCTATCGAAAACCGGCGGTACGCTGTTTGTTCCTTCGCAAATCCACATCACGCTGGAGCACGGCTTGATGCTCAGCGCCGGCGCCATTAACGCCCTGCGCCGTGACGCATTGTCTGCGTTGGAGGCACAGCTTCTTGCCATGCCGCCGCGCCGCACCTTTATGGCGGCTCCCTTGCCGGACTGTCAAAACGAATCCCAACTTCCCCGTTTCACCTGTTCCATTATGAAGCCGCAGCAGCTCAGTGCCGAGTTGATTGCCTGCCGTCCCGATACGGTGTATATCCCCTTGGAATTACTGGATACAATGGATCTGTCCCCCTATGTGGGGCAAACCACCTTCTGCGCCGTGCTGCCTCGCATTTTCCGCACAGCGGACGAGGCGTTGTTTCGGGAAAAACTGCAAAAGGCACAGCATATCTCCGCTGTGGCCGTCAGCAATCTGGGTCACCTGCCCATCGTGAAAGACTTGGGTCTGGAAATTCGCGGCGATTTCGGACTGAATATTTTTAATTCCCGCGGTCTTTTGTTTTGGAAGCAGCAGGGCTTGTCCACCGCTGCGGTGTCCTTTGAACTGCGCTATGAGCAGGTGCGTGATATGAAGAAATATCTCCCCTGCGAGGCCATCGTCTATGGCGCGTTGCCGCTGATGGTGACGGAAAACTGCGTCATCGCCAACCATGTGGGCTGTCGCTGCGATCAGGCGAATGTTCTCATTGACCGCACCGGCGCCAAGTTCCCCCTACTCCCCATGTACGGCCACCGCAACGAGATCGAAAACAGCAAAACTCTCTTTTTAGCGGATAAGCCGGAGTACCGCCGCATCGGCTTGCAGTATGCCCGTCTGCGCTTCACCACCGAATCACCGGAGGAGTGTGTCGCTATACTGCGCCGTTATAAGGGCGAGGGCGACTGGATGCCCCCCCATTATACCCGCGGCCTGTTCTATCGCGGTGTAGAGTAATTACATTACGTAATATTTAATTGTTATTTTACAAATTGTTATTATTTTTACCAACAAAAAGGTGTTACTATGGAACTGAAAATCAAAGCTCTCTCCTCTCGTATCGGGCAGGAGATTCCCGTCCCCCATTTTGCTACTGCCGGCGCCGCCGCCATGGATCTGTGTGCCTGCATTGACGCGCCCCTGACGCTTGCTCCCTCTCAGCGTGCGCTGGTGCCCACCGGTATTGCCATTGCGCTGCCCTCGCCGGACTATGTGGCGTTGGTCTTTGCACGCAGCGGACTGGGCATCAAAAAAGGCATCTGCCTGTCTAACGGTGTGGGTGTCATTGACAGCGACTATCGAGGTGAGATCGGTGTAGGTCTGGTGAATCTCTCCGGGGAGAGCTACACGATCCAACCCGGTGACCGCATTGCTCAGTTGATGGTCGTACCCGTGGTACAGCCCCAAATTACGCTCACTGACACACTGGACGAAACGGAGCGCGGCGCAGGCGGCTTCGGTTCCACAGGTAGGTGATGGATATGGCGAAAATCGTATTGGCCTCCGGCTCACCTCGCCGACAGGAGCTGTTGCAGCGCATCGGCATTGCGGATTTCACCATCCGTGTGCCGCAGGTGGAGGAGTGGTATCCTGATGATCTGTCCCCTGCCGACATTGTATCCTATATTTCACGGGAAAAATCGCAGGCCGTTCCCTCCGATGACGATGAGATCGTCATTACGGCGGACACTATGGTTTTTTTGGACGATAAGCGTTTGGGCAAGCCCACCGATACCGCCGATGCCCTGCGTATGCTGACAGCACTTTCCGGACGCCGCCATACGGTCTGCACCGGTGTCACCGTGCGGCAAGGCGCACGGATGCTCACTCGCAGTGCCTCTACGGATGTCTATTTTCGCTCTGCTGCGGAAGCCGAGCTTCGCTCGTATATTGCCGGCGGCGAGCCCATGGATAAAGCCGGTGCCTATGGCGTACAGGGGCAAGGTGCCTTGCTGGTGGAGCGCATTGACGGCGACTTTTTCAATGTCATGGGCCTGCCGGTCCTGCTTTTAAGTCAAATGTTACGGGAATTTGGTGTCACACTTTTATCATAAGGAATTGAAATCATGAAAAAATTCTTCTCACAAACCGGAATACTGATCCTATCCGCGGTCACGCTGATTGCGGTCATAATGTGCATTGTATCGTCTGTCGGTGGCGGCTCGGGATTTTTGCGCAATGCTGCCGGTGTGGTGGCATCGCCGTTTCGTGCGGCAGGTGCGGCTGTGTCCCGTTGGACAGGCAACCTTTCCGACCACTTTACATCGGTGGAGGAATTACAAAAAGAGAATGCCGAGCTGCGCCGCCAGATCGCCTCATTGGAGCAAAGCGTGCGTCAGGCCAATGCGGACAGTGAGGAGAATGAGCGTCTGCGTACGCTGCTGGCACTGCGCCAGCAGCGCCGGGATTTTGTTTTTGAATCCGCGTATATTACCGAGCACAGCATCACCAACTGGTCGTCCACGCTGACTTTGGGCAAAGGCACGAATTGCGGCATTGCACAGGGCAACTGCGTGGTAGACAGCGAAGGTTATCTGGTGGGCATTGTCACGGATGTGGGGCTGAACTGGTGTACCGTGGCCACGGTGCTGGACACAGAGGCCCAGATCGGCGCAAAGGTCTTTCGCACAGGGGAAACCACGGTGGCCATGGGTGATCTGGAGCTGATGAGCCGCAATCGTTTAAAGCTCAACTATCTGGCAAGCGAAAGCGGTCTGTATAACGGCGATCTGGTGGTTACTTCGGGACTGGGCGGCTATTATCCGTCCGGATTGGTCATTGGCTCGGTGGAGGAGATCATGACCGATGATGGCGGACTGACCAAATATGCCATTCTTACGCCCCAGGCAAACCTGTCGGAACTGACCGAAGTCTTTGTCATCACCTCCTTTGATATTGTAGACTGAGGAGGGACGGTATGACGCGACGCGACTACACCTTAAAATGGTTGTTTTACAGTCTCACCACCCTGTTTTTTGTGGTGCTGCAGAGCTGGGTACTTCCCCATGTGACCGTTTGGGGCATCCATCCGTTTCTGCTTCCTGTGATCGTGGCATTAGCCACCATGTGGGAAGGGAATGAGGGTTTGCTGTTTTCCCTGTTCTTCGGTTTGCTGACGGATCTGACGACCACCGGCCCGATTCCCTGTTTTTACACGCTTGCCTTTTTTGTGGCGGCAGCTGCAGCGATGCTCATTGCAAAGCGTGTGCTTGTACCGGGCTTTTTCTGCGCGGTTATTGTGTCTGTTCTGGCGATCATTTTATGTGATCTGCTGCAGATTTTGTTTCTCTCATACAGTACAGGCCTTGCCATTTCCCCTGCGCTTTTGCTGTTGGCAAAGGAACTGTTGCTTTCTGTGGTGTGTATGCCTTTGATTTTCTTCCCTTTTCGCCGGCTGCATACCCGTTCCCAAATGGATTGATCGGACGGATCCCTCTGCCTGAAAGGAGCACCTCATGAAATCTTACGACCCCTTGAAAACCCGACTCCGTGTTTTGCTCGGCTTTTTTGCAGCCGTGCTTTTGGCATATTCAGCGGTGCTTTACTATACGCAGATTGTACACGGCAGCGAATACCGTGCCAAATCCATCACCAGTAATGCCACCACGGAAACGGTGGAGGCCTCTCGCGGCATTATTACGGACCGTAACGGCAAGGTGCTGGTATCCAACCGCCTGACCTATACGCTCACATTGGATGATGCGGTGTTTTCCGATGATGATGGGCAAGAAAATGCTGCCATCTGGCGTCTGATTCAACTGTGTCAAAGGAATCGGGTCGCATGGCGTGATACATTGCCGTTAAGCAAAACCGTGCCTGTATCCTATGCCAACAGAACGGATGACAACTTCAAGCTGTTTCTGGATCATTATGAAATAAACTATCACACATCCTCTACGGTTCTCCCCGACACGGATGCAGGTGCGTTTTTTACCTTGCTGCGTCAAATGTACCACATTGACAGCACCTATACAGACGCACAGGCGCGCCTGATCGCCGGTGTGCGGTATGAGCTGTCCGTCTGTCACTTGCTTGACAGCAAGTATGTCTTTGCCTCTGATGTAACGGTGGAGCTGATTTCGCAGGTAGTGGACGGGCATTATGAGGGTGTCGAAACGGGCACCGCTTCCGCTCGTGTCTATAACACCACCTATGCCGCCCACATTCTCGGCCGTCTTTCCCCCATCTATAAAGAAGACTGGGAGGGCGATGAGAAGAACGGCATCGTGGGCTATCGTGATAAGGGCTATCTGATGAACACGCTGGTGGGGCGAGACGGTGTAGAGGAGGCGTTTGAGGACTATCTCCACGGCACCGACGGTACACGCCTGATCACCACCAACACAGAGGGCAAAATCACAGGTGAGCTGTATACCAAGGAGCCACAGCCCGGCAACACGGTGGCGCTGACGCTGGACATTGACCTGCAAGCCGATACCGAGAACACGCTGGCAAAGACGGTGCAAGGCATGACCGCCACCGATGGCGTTACACGCGGTGCAGCGGCGGTGGTCATGGGTGTCGGTAACGGCGAAGTGCTGGCCATGGCATCTTATCCCACCTATGATCTGTCCAAATGGGATGAGATTTATGATGACCTTGTCAATGATGAGGCGGGTACGCCGTTATATAACCGTGCCACACAAGGCACCTATCCTCCCGGCTCTACCTTTAAGCCCTGCACAGCGGTAGCCGCTTTGGAAAGCGGCACCATTACGCCCAACACCACGGTGATCGACCGCGGCATTTATGACTACTATTCCTCTCCCCAGCCCAGGTGTTGGATCTATTCCTCCACCGGCGGCACACACGGCAGCGTGAATGTCAGTCAGGCGCTGACGGTATCGTGCAACTACTTTTTCTATGAGGTGGGCCGACTGACAGGTATCAAAACGCTGTCAAGTTATGCGCGGCAGTTCGGACTTGGCGAGTATACCGGCATTGAGATCGGCGGCGAAGACGGCGCGGAAAGTAAGGGTGCGGTGGCCTCTCCCGAGTATGCGGAGGCAAACGGGCTTGAATGGACAGACGGCCAGACGCTGACGGCGTCCATCGGTCAAAGCTACAATCTGTTCACTCCCCTGCAGCTTGCCAATTATATTGCCACGCTGGTGGGCAACGGTGAGCATTATGCGGCGCATTTGCTGAAAACCGTCAAATCCTGTGATAATACCACCCTTGTCTATGCCTATGACGAAAAGCCGCTGAATGTGGTTAAAATGAAAGACAGTACGGTGGAAGCCATTAAGTCAGGTATGCACAATTTGACCACCTCCAGCTTGGCAGGCAACTTCAGTCAATGCGTGGTATCTGCCGGTGCCAAAACAGGTACGGCGGAAACCAGTTATACCCAGACGCAGAACGGTGTTTTTGTGGCGTTTGCGCCCTATGACGATCCGCAGATCGCCGTGGCGATCTCCATTGAAAAGGCCGGTTCGGGTGCGGCGCTGGCAAGCACCGCCGTGGACATTATCAACTCCTATTTCTCTCATGACGAGGTCGGAATTGCCATTGTCGGTGAACATACCGTACTCAAGTAAATTCCTTTCGTGGAGGTTGGCTTCATGACAGATGCCTTTGTATTCGATCCTCGGGACAGTCGTTATAAATTCCCCTTCGGTGCCGCCGCCTGCGGCACCGAGGTTATATTTACCCTCCGACCTCTGCGTCGTGAGGGTTTTGTCTCCGCTGCGCTTTTATGTCATTGTGAATTTGCCGCCACAGAGCTGACCGTTCCCCTGCCTGCCGTCGGCGATCAGGGCGACCTGTTTTGCGGCACATTCACCGTGCCGCAGCAGTCGGATCTTGTCTGGTACGCCTTCCGCTTTACGCGTCGTGACGGCTCTATTGTCTGCTTTGGACGCAGCGGATACTGTCATGAATCCCAGCTGCAGCGCTGGCAGCTCACCGTCTATGACGGCCAAAGCAAGACGCCCCAATGGTTTGGCGCAGGCGTGACATACCAGATTTTTCCAGATCGCTTTTGTCGCAGCCGTCTTCCCGACCCTGTCGGTACGGTAGGTGATCGCATTGTCCACCGCGATTGGTCGGAAGCGCCGCTTTACCGTCCCGAGGCAAACGGCGAGGTGACAAACCGTGATTTTTTCGGCGGCGACTTACGGGGTATCATCAGCAAGCTGGACTATCTGCAAAGTCTTTCTGTAACCACCCTCTATCTTAATCCCATCTTTGAGGCGGCCAGTAATCACCGCTATGATACGGCCGATTATTTGGCCATTGACCCCATGCTGGGTACAGAGGAGGACTTCCGTCAACTCTGCGATGAAGCCGCCAAGCGTGGGTTCCGTGTCATGCTGGACGGCGTGTTCAATCATACCGGCTCCAACAGCCGCTATTTTAACGCGCAGGGCTATTATCCTCAGTTGGGTGCGGCACAAAGTCCTGCCTCCCTTTACGCACCGTGGTATCAGTTTCATCACTGGCCCGATTCCTACGACTCCTGGTGGGGCATCCATACGCTGCCGGCGGTGAATGAAAACGAGCCGAGCTATCGCCGGTTTGTGATCACCGGCGAGGACAGCGTGGTGCGGCATTGGCTGCGCCGAGGCGCCTCGGCGTGGCGACTGGATGTGGCAGACGAGCTGCCCGACGACTTTATTGCCGCTATTCGCCGCGTGATGACAGAGGAAAAGCCGGACAGCTTTTTACTGGGTGAGGTCTGGGAGGACGGCAGCAACAAAATCGCCTATTCACAGCGCCGCCGCTACTTATTGGGCGCAGAGACCCACGGTTTGATGAATTATCCCTTCCGTACCGCTGCGCTGGAATGGCTGCAGGGCGGCGATGCGGCAAACTTTAAGGAAACCATGGAAACCATTCGGGAAAACTATCCCCCTGCCGCCTTTTACGCCGCCATGAATTCCCTCTCCACCCATGATACGCCCCGGATTTTGACGCTTTTGGGTGCCACACAGCCGCCCCGGGACAAGGACAGTCGTGCCGGCTATCATCTCTCTCCTGCCGAGCGGTTTTTGGGTCTGCAGCGGCTGAAACTGGCGGCAGCCCTTCTCTATTCCTTCCCCGGGTCTCCCACGGTGTATTATGGAGACGAGGTGGGGATGGAGGGCTTCGAGGATCCCTTTAACCGAGGCACCTACCCTTGGGGCAATGAAAATCAAAAACTCCTGCGCTATTATCAGCTCTTAGGCCATCTGCGTGCCGCTCGTCCTTCCCTGCAATCGGGAGACATCACCTATCTCTACGCCAATGGCGGCGGTCTTGTTCTGCGGCGGCAGAGCGGCGACGAAATCACCGTTACTGCGCTGAACGCTTCCACCGAGCCGCTGGAGCTGACGCTTCCTTGGGAAACCTCCCTGGCAACCGATGCGCTGACCTCCCAGCAGTTTTTTGTTCGTGACCGGCTGCTGCATTTGTGCCTGCCGCCGCTCTCTGCTCTTATATTGGTGTGACCCACAGGCAGATGTTTCACGTGAAACATCTGCCTGTTTTGCAAAACTTTTGCATTTTTCTTTCGCCGTAGTCTTGCAACAATTTATCTTTGTGGTATACTATATAAATCAGAAATAAACTTTACCAAAGAAAGCGAGTGGGCTGTTTCGTGGCAAAAATTGTGGCGATCGTCAACCAAAAAGGCGGTGTGGGCAAAACAACTACCTGCGTCAACCTGACAGCAGCGTTGAAGCAAGCCGGTAAGCGCGTGCTTCTGTGCGATTTTGACCCCCAAGCCAATGCGACATCAGGTATGGGCGTGGACAAATCCGTGTCCAACGGGGTATACGATGTGCTGATCAACGGAGTTCCGACAGAGAAAGCCATTGTGTCTACGCCTTACGGCGATGTGTTGCCCAGCAGCAAGGCATTGGCAGGTGCCGGCATCGAAATGATCGAAATGGAGAACCGTCAGTTCCTGCTGAAAACTGCGCTGGACGCTGTGGAGGCAAACTATGACTTCATTTTGATCGACTGCCCTCCTTCCCTTGAATTGCTGACATTGAATGCGCTCTGTGCCGCCCACTCCCTGTTGGTTCCCCTGCAAGGAGAATACTATGCTTTGGAGGGTCTGAGCGACCTGATGAATACCGTGCGGATCGTTCGACGGAGCATGAACCCCCGCCTGGAGATCGAGGGCGTACTGCTGACGATGTTTGACGGACGCACCAACCTGTCTGTGCAGGTGGCACAGGAGGTCAAGCGTTTCTTCCCCGGCAAAGTCTACAGCACGGTGATTCCCCGTAATGTACGACTGAGCGAGGCACCCAGTCACGGCAAGCCCATTACTTCCTATGACCGCTCTTGCCGCGGCGCCGAGGCCTATACCGCACTTGCCGCCGAATTTTTGAAGAAGAATCCCTAACGGAAAGGAGATTTTTTGATGGCTAACACATCCAAAGGTCTTGGTAAAGGCCTCGCCGCCCTGTTAGGTGACGATGTAATGGAAACCAAAGAGGAAAAGAACAGTCTTTTCCTCTCTATATCACAAGTAGAAAGCTGCGCTTCCCAGCCGAGAAAACAGTTTGACGCCGATGCGCTGGCTGATCTGGCAGATTCCATTCGTGAACACGGCATCATTCAGCCGCTGACGGTCCGCAAGCTGCAATCCGGCTACTATCAGATCATTGCCGGCGAACGCCGTTGGCGTGCCGCCCGTATGGCTGGTTTGCAGGAAGTGCCTGCCATCGTCATCGAGGCCGATGACCGCAAGGCCATGGAGCTGGCGATGATCGAAAACCTGCAGCGCGAGGATCTGAACCCCATTGAAGAAGCCGAGGGTTATCAGGTTTTGATGACCCAGTACAACATGACACAGGAAGAAACCGCCCAGCGTGTGGGTAAATCACGCAGTGCCGTGGCAAACGCCCTGCGTCTATTGAACCTCTGTCCTCCCGTTCGTGCCATGGTGGAGGACGGACGGCTGAGTAACGGTCATGCCCGTACTCTCCTGCCTCTCACCCCGGAAGCACAGGAAAAGGCGGCGGCGACCATTATCAAGAACGACCTGTCCGTTCGTCAGACGGAGCTTTTGGTAAAGAAACTCACCGCTGAGGACAAGAAGAAACCCCAAAACACAGGCATTTCCGTGGATTACGCCGAGGAAGCCGCCCGTGAACTGAGCAGTCGATTGAACCGCAGCTGCAAGATCGTTTCCGGCCGCAAAAAAGGTCACATAGAGCTGGAATACTACGGTCTGGACGATTTGAACGATCTGATCGACGCCCTGTATACCATGAAAAAGAAATAATGTTTCACATGAAACATTGATAAAGAGAGGTTACAAGCCATGCTTGATATACGATTTGTACGGGAAAATCCCGAAGTGGTCAAAGAAAACATCCGCAAGAAGTTCCAGAACGCCAAGCTGCCTCTGGTGGACGAAGCCATTGCTCTGGACGCCGAAAAGCGCAGCGCCATGCAGGAGAGCGATGCCCTGAAAGCTGAGCGCAACAAGCTCAGCAAGGCAAACGGCCCCCTGTACGGTCAGCTGAAAAAGTGCGAGGACGAGGCAAAAAAGGCCGAGCTGCAGTCCCAGATCGACGCCAACAACGCCGCCGTGAAGGCCAACGCCGACCGCATGGCACAGCTTGACGCACGCATCAACGATGTGACCGAGCAGCTTAGCAAAATTATGATGGTCATTCCCCAGATCATTGACCCCAGTGTGCCTATCGGCCCGGACGATAGCTGTAACGTGGAGGTGGAGCGTTTCGGTGAGCCCGTCACGCCCGACTTCGAGATTCCCTATCACACCGACATTATGGAACGCTTTGACGGCATTGACATGGACGCCGCCGGCCGTGTGTCCGGCAACGGTTTTTACTATCTGATGGGTGACATCGCCCGTCTGCACAGCGCCATGACCGCCTATGCCCGCGACTTTATGATCGACAAGGGCTTTACCTACTGCATTCCTCCCTTTATGATCCGCGGCAATGTGGTGACGGGTGTCATGAGCTTTGCCGAGATGGACGCCATGATGTACAAGATCGAGGGCGAGGATCTCTACCTGATCGGCACCAGCGAACACTCCATGATCGGCAAGTTTATCGACCAGATGCTGACCGAGGACAAGCTGCCCCAGACCCTGACCTCCTATTCTCCCTGCTTCCGCAAGGAAAAGGGCGCTCACGGCATCGAGGAACGCGGCGTATACCGCATCCACCAGTTTGAAAAGCAGGAAATGATCGTGGTGTGCAAGCCCGAGGAATCTATGGACTGGTACGAAAAAATGTGGCGTTACAGCGTGGAGCTGTTCCGCTCGCTGGATATTCCCGTGCGCCAGTTGGAGTGCTGCTCCGGCGACTTGGCTGACTTGAAATGCAAGTCCTGCGACATCGAGGCATGGTCTCCCCGTCAGCAGAAATACTTTGAGGTCTGCTCCTGCTCCAATCTGGGCGATGCCCAGGCACGCCGCCTGAAGATCCGCGTCAAAGGCGAGGACGGCAAGACCTATCTGCCCCACACCCTGAACAACACCGTGGTGGCTCCGCCCCGTATGCTGATCGCTTTCCTGGAGAACAACCTCCGGCCCGACGGCAGCGTGGTGATCCCCGCAGCCCTGCGTCCCTACATGGGTGGCAAGGAAGTTATCATTCCCAAGAAGTAAGAACGATTGCTCTTTGTAATATTTTGTGTTATATATACATTATGTATTTAAGGAGAAGCGAAAATGAAGAAGTTTTTAAGCGAATTTAAAGAATTTGCCATGCGCGGCAACGTGATTGACCTGGCCATCGGCGTTGTCATCGGCGGTGCATTCGGCAAGATCACCACTTCCCTGGTCAACGATATTATCATGCCTCTGATCTCCATGATCACCGGCGGCATTGACTTCTCCACATGGAAATGGATCCTCAAGGCCGGCGTGGGTGTAGAGGGCGACCCCAACTTTGTGGCTGAGGTAGCCGTGAACTTCGGCAACCTGATTGCCGTGATCCTCGACTTCATTATCATCGCGTTTGTCATCTTCCTGATGATCAAAGCCATGAACAGACTGCACAAGAAGGAAGAAAAAGAAGAGGAAGCCAAACCCGAAGAACCAGCCGCACCCACCAGCGAAGAGCTGCTGACGGAGATCCGCGACCTGCTGAAAGAACAAAACAAGTAATGGAAGAAATTCTGCATGAGGGTCTCGCCGCCCTCTCACTCCCCACAGACAGCACGGCACCGTTGATGGATTTTGCCGCGCGGCTGCTGGAAACAAACAAGGTCATGAATCTGACCGCTATCACCCAGCCGCAAGATGTGGCACGGCTGCATCTTCTGGACTGTGCGGCACTGCTGAACATGGCAGATTTTTCCGGAAAGCGTGTGGTGGATGTGGGTACAGGTGCCGGATTTCCGGGGATGCCCCTACGGATTCTGAAGCCCGATTTTGACCTGACGCTATTGGACAGCTTAGGGAAACGGATCGCCTTTTTGCAGGATACCTGCCGCGAAATGGGACTTGAGCGCGTGGAATGTGTCCACGCCAGAGCCGAAGAATTTGCCGCTGTGCACCGCGAACAGTACGACATCGCCACCTCACGGGCCGTGGCGGCGCTGAATGTACTGTGTGAGCTGGCGCTGCCGCTGGTTAAGGTAGGCGGACAGTTTCTGGCCATGAAATCCGTGGACAGCGACGAGGAGATCCGTACGGCGAAAAGCGCGATGGCACAGCTTGGCGGCAAGATAGAGGATATACGCGACTACACCATTCCCGGCACCCACATCGTTCACCGGGTGGTGGTGATTCGCAAAGTGAAGCACACCCCAACCGCGTTCCCACGCACATTCGCCAAAATCAAGAAAGCACCCCTCCATTAACAGCAACAAGGAATTTGAGAAATTTGAGGTTATACTATGGGTAAAATCATCGCAGTGGTATCCGGAAAAGGCGGCACAGGAAAAACGTCCTTTACCGCTAATGTGGGTCTGTCCCTTGCGGCACTGGGTTATCGCACGCTGTGTCTGGACTGTGACATCACGCTGCGCAATCTGGATCTGGCGCTGGGTATGAGCGACAAGGCGCTGATGGATTTTACCGATGTGATCGAAGGGCGATGCACTTTGTCAGAAGGCGCTGTGTGCCACCCCGATTACCCCACGCTGCATCTTCTCAGCGCACCCGTGGCAAGCGGTGATCTGACCATTTCTGCCGACCAGATGCGTGACCTTTTACAACAAGTCCGCGAGGAGTTCGACTACTGTCTGATCGACGCCCCTGCCGGTTTGGGACAGGGTTTTCTTCTGGCTACCGATTTTGCCGACAATGTGGTGGTGGTGACCACCACCGACGCCATCGCTCTGCGCGATGCACAGCGCACGGTGACGGAATTAAGTCGATTCCCTACCGGCCGGATCCATCTGGTAGTGAACCGCGTGCAGAAAAAAATGCTCAAGTCCATGCACACCACCATCGACGACGCCATTGACACCGCAGGATTACCCCTATTGGGCGTGATACCCGAGGACAGCGACCTGAGTTTTGCCATGAATCGCGGTATTGCCCTGCGCGAGTGCAACTACTACGCCGCACGCGCTTACGAAAACATTGCCAAACGCATCGTGGGACGCAAAGTGTCCTTGATGAAGATATAAGAGGAAGGAGCTGCATTATGAACATCGCTTTGATCGCACACGACAACAAAAAAGAACTGATGGTGCAATTTTGCACCGCTTATTGCGGCATTCTGGCGCAGCATACCCTGTGCGCCACCGCTACCACCGGTCAGCAGATCGCTGAGGCCACCGGCCTGCCGATCCACCGCTTCCTCTCCTTTGCACACGGCGGCGGTCAGCAGATCGGCGCACGCATCGCCTATAACGAAATCGACATGGTATTGTGCTTTGACGATCCCCATAATAAAAAGCCCAGCGAGGATGTCAGCTACATCTTCCAGCTCTGCGACCAGAACAACATCCCCTTTGCCAGCAATATCGCTACCGCCGAAATGCTGGTGCTGGGTCTTGCCCGAGGCGATCTGGACTGGCGCGACATCGTTAATCCCAAGAGTAAGCCCCTGACACTGTAATCCCACTTGACATTTTCGGAAAAGTTTTTTACAATAATGTCTACTGAATAAACCGTGCAGACAAAGCAAGAGTAGCTCTACACCGCTTGCCGCCAGAGAGATGCGCCATCGGCTGAAAGCGCATCGCAACAGGCAGAGTGAAGACAGCTTTCGAGCGGGTCGGGAAACCGACACGGCACACTCCCCGTAACAGGAGCTATAAGGGCCTTTTCTGGCTGAATTTGGGTGGCACCACGAAGTGTTTATGCGCTCTCGTCCCAAAAACGGGATGAGAGCGCTTTTTTGCGTTCCACTAACGATAAAGGAGAGCTTTTATGGACAAAATCATCCACTTCCTTACCGAAAATCTCTACAGCTATATGGTACCTATCTGCATTTTCTGCGTGTATCGTATCGCTGTTTGCTTCATGGAGCTGGGGCGTATCAAAACCCTGCGTGAGAAAAAGGGCGTATTCCGCTCAGTGCGTTCTCAATATACCGAAATCGGTACATTTACCCTGGCTCTGGTGGGCGGTATTTTGACCTGCCTCATTCCCAAGCTGTGGTTCGTTTTTATCCTTCTGATGTTCGCACTGGGCTTTATCGGCTTCAGGATCGGACGCAATAAGGGAACGGAAACGGACAATATCTACCGAGAGGTCGCGTTGGAAATGAAGAAGATGGAAACCGATGAGCTGGACGGTCACGAAGAACACCCGGCACTGTCCGGTGCAGCAGGCCTGATTCAGGATTTCAGCATTGATTTTGAGGACACAACCGCAAAGGACGCGGAGGACGAATAAAGAAAGGAACACAATACCATGGCAAAAATGACGCCCCGGACGCTGTCCGGCTTTATGGAGCTGCTGCCTCAGCCCCAGCAGCAGATGGAACGCATGATGGACATTCTGCGCTCTACTTACGCACGCTACGGCTTTACCCCGCTGGATACCCCTGTGATCGAGGCCAGCGAAGTGCTGCTGGCAAAAGGCGGCGGCGATACCGAAAAGCAGATCTACCGCTTCAATAAGGGCGATGCCGACATCGCCCTGCGCTTCGATCTGACCGTACCCCTGGCCAAATATGTGGCACTGCACTACAACGACCTCTCCTTCCCCTTCCGCCGCTATCAGATCGGCAAGGTCTATCGCGGTGAACGGGCTCAGCGCGGCCGTTTTCGTGAGTTCTATCAGGCCGACATCGATGTGATCGGTGACGGCAAGCTGGACATCACCAATGAGGCCGAGATCCCTGCCATTATCTACGAAACTTTTACCTCTCTCGGTTTACAGCGCTTCCAGATCCGTGTCAATAACCGCAAGATCCTCAACGGCTTCTACGCCATGCAGGGTCTGAGCGAGAAGAGCGGCGACATCATGCGTACCGTGGATAAGCTGGACAAGATCGGTGCAGAAAAGGTGCGCGCCTGCCTGATGGACGACTGCGGTCTGAGCGACGCGCAGGCAGATGAAATTCTCAAGTTCATCGCCATTCGCGGCACCAACGAAGAAGTGCTGGCTGCTCTGAAGGGCTACGAGGGTCGTGATGAGAAGTTCGATGAGGGTCTTAGCGAGCTGAACACCGTGGTGAAGTATCTGGCTGCTTTCGGCGTGCCCGAGGACAATTTCGCCGTGGATCTGACCATCGCACGCGGTCTTGATTACTACACCGGCACGGTGTACGAAACCACTCTGTTGGATCACCCCGAGATCGGCTCTGTTTGCTCCGGCGGTCGTTACGACAATCTGGCCGAGTATTACACCGACCGTCAACTGCCCGGCGTGGGTATCTCCATCGGTCTGACCCGTCTGTTCTACGTACTGGGCGAGCAGGGTATGTTGAATCCCGAGCTGCCCACCGCTCCGGCTGATGTGCTGATCCTGCCCATGACCGATGATCTGGCACCTGCTATCGCACTGGCCACCAAGCTGCGTCAGACCGGTATCCGCACCCAGCTTTACACCGAGGCCAAGAAATTCAAGGCCAAGATGAACTATGCCGACAAGCTGTCCATTCCCTATGTGCTGTTCCTGGGCGATGACGAGATCGCACAGAACATCGTCACCTGCAAGGATATGACCTCCGGCGAGCAGACCAAGCTGGGGCATAGCGATACCATCGCCCTCATCCGCAAGGGCATCGATGAGAAGAACCAAGGCAAGGTTATTGTGGAAAAGTAATTCCTATTTGTAATAATTTAAGTTAATTATACAATTCTTTATCAAAAAGGAGCGTTTTATGATGATGCAAATGCGTACACATAACTGCAACGAGCTGCGTCTTGCCGATGCTGGCAAGCAGGTCAAGATCGTGGGCTGGATGGAGAACGTCCGCGAAGTGGGCAGCAATTTCGCCTTCGTCGTGCTGCGTGACTTCTACGGCACCACCCAGGTGGTGGTGGAGTCCGAGGACATGATGGCCATTATCCGCGACTTGAACAAGGAGTCCACCATCAGCGTGGAAGGCGTTGTCCGCGAGCGCAGCAGCAAGAACCCCAAGCAGGCCACCGGCGAAATCGAGGTGGTTCCCTCCAAGATCGAGGTGCTGGGCCGCTGCCGCTACAACTCCCTGCCCTTTGAGATCAACCGCAGCCGCGAGGCCGACGAAACCCAGCGTCTGAAGTATCGCTACCTCGACCTGCGTAACCCCGCCGTCAAGCAGAACATCATTTTGCGCTGCCAGGTGGTGGCTGCCCTGCGCGCCGCTATGACCGAGCACGGTTTTCTGGAGATCACCACTCCCATTCTGACCGCCTCCTCTCCCGAGGGCGCTCGTGACTACTTGGTGCCCGCCCGTAAGCATCCCGGCAAGTTCTATGCCCTGCCTCAGGCGCCCCAGCAGTTCAAGCAGCTGCTGATGACCTCCGGCTTCGACCGTTATTTCCAGATCGCCCCCTGCTTCCGTGATGAGGATGCCCGTGGCGACCGCAGCCCCGGCGAGTTCTACCAGCTGGATATGGAGATGGCTTTCGCCACGCAGGACGACGTGTTCGCCGTTCTCGAGGACGTGCTGCCTCCCATCTTTGCCAAGTTCGGCACCTACAACGTGGCTTCCGCCGCTCCCTTCCGCCGCATCGGCTACAATGTAGCCATGGAAACCTACGGCTCCGATAAGCCCGACCTGCGTATCGATTTGACCTGC
Organism: Eubacteriales bacterium; assembly: GCA_030529655.1. Classification (GTDB taxonomy): domain Bacteria; phylum Bacillota; class Clostridia; order Oscillospirales; family Oscillospiraceae; genus Vescimonas. Next base: position 8,646 of record JAUMWJ010000024.1, on the reverse strand, counting down.
AAGAATGTGTCCGACCTGTTCGTGGAGAGCGAATTCGAGGCATTCCGCGGCAAGACCGTGAAGATGGTGGACATCTCCGACTGCAAGCTGACCCGCAAGCAGATCGAAAAGCTGCTGACCGACTGCGAAGTGCAGAGCGGCAGCAAGGGCTACTGGTTCAAGGTGGACGAAAACGGCGAGATCGCCGGCGGTATCGGCAAGTTTGTGGCTCCTGTGAAGGACAAGCTGGCAGAAAAGCTGAACCTCGCTCCCAACACTTTGGTAGTGGTCGCTGCAGGCGAGAGCGCCACCAAGAGCGTGGGCGTGATGATCAAGACCTTCGGCGCTGCCTGCGAGGGCCACATGGATAAGGAACGCTATGAGTTCTGCTGGATCGTGGACTTCCCCATGTACGAAATCGGCGACGAATCCGGCGAGCTGGAATTCTGCCACAATCCGTTCTCCATGCCCAGCGGCGGTATGGAGTCCCTGCTGAAGGCCGAGCGCGGCGAGATCGATCCCCTTTCCATCACCGCCGATCAGTACGATCTGGTCTGCAACGGCGTAGAGCTTTCCTCCGGCGCTGTGCGTAACCACGATCCCGAAATCATGATCAAGGCCTTTGAGATGGTGCGTCTGGGCGAGGAAGATGTGAAGAAGAAGTTCCCCGCCATGTATAACGCTTTCTGCTACGGTGCGCCTCCCCATGCCGGTATCGCTCCGGGCGTTGACCGCATGGTCATGCTGTTGGCCGGCGAAAGCTCCATCCGTGAGATCATTCCCTTCCCCATGAACAAGAACGCACAGGATATTATGATGGATGCTCCTTCTGAAGTGACACAGGCTCAGTTGGACGAGCTGCACATCGCGTTGGTACCCGTGGAGGAATAATTCCGATTACCAAAAAAAGGACGGCATATGCCGTCCTTTTTCCCGTTTTGCGCGGAATGCACTCTTATATTTTTTTGACATACAGACCGTGCTTATTGCAGTAGTAATAAAGAAACTCTGTCTGACAGATCTTAAATCTGGCTTCTGCCGGTCCTTCGGGATAGAGCTTCCGGATTTCCACACGGTCACCTGCCACCGCCGCCATAAAGGTGATATAGTGCTCTTTTTCCATGGGGTGATCTATACTGACGAAATATTCATCCTCAACCCTTTCCACTCTGAGCGGGAAAAGGCAATGCTCACCCGGCGTTTCTGCCTCGAGAGGCGGCAGGACGATACCGCAGCAGCTTATGACCGCCTCGCCGGCGGCAAAGATGACATTGCCGCAAATGGGACAGACATAGATTCTGACCTTTTTCATGTCAAAAGCACGGTTGCGGTTGGTAACGCTTTCGCCCGAAAGCAGCTCGATGGTGGAAACCCCAAGTGCTTTGGCAAGCGGCTCAATCAAGGTGATATCCGGGTAGCTTCTGCCGGTTTCCCACTTGGAAACCGCCTTGTCGCTGACCTTTAACGCCGCGGCAAGCTCTGCCTGTGTCATCTTTTTTGCCTCGCGACTCTTTCTGATCATGGAGCCTGTCACATACTGATTCATATTGATTCCTCCTTTTTAGGCGGAAAAGCTTTTCCTGAATCAAAGCATAGCACAGTTTTACGCAGATTTGTACCTACCCGCGGTAGAGATGGGAATTCTCCGCTGCGCGCTGTCCTTTTTTCTTGCACTTTTCCCCGTTTTATGGCACACTATGGTACAAAGGAGTGTGTATATATGGAGCTTATTCCCGCACAGAACCGCCCCGAACTTTTACGCCCTCTGTTCGCGTCCTATGCCGCCATGCTGTATGATGTGGATGACGGCATGCGCGCCTGCCTTGCCAACCAAAGCTATGACGATGAGCTTTCCCATTTGCCCGAAAAATACGCACCGCCCTATGGCAGTATCTATGTCATATCCTGTGACGGCGAAATTGCCGGTATGGGCGCACTGACAAGGCTGGACACAGAATACGGCGAGGTGAAGCGCATTTATCTCTATCCCGAATTTCGCGGTATGGGTCTTAGTCTGAAACTGATGGCGCAACTTTTGTCAGATGCACGCAATTACGGTTACCGCCACGTGCGGCTGGACACCTTTCCTGCCATGACAGCCGCCCTCGGTCTTTATGACAAACTGGGATTCTATCAGATTCCTCGCTATAACAACAATCCGTTGACACGCGCCCTCTTTTATCAAATCGATCTATAAAAGGAGAACTCCTACATGCAAACCACAAAATTATACTATGAAGATGCGTTTATGCGCGCGTTTGATGCCAAGGTACTGTCCTGCGAGCCTTTGAAAAAGGGCTTCGCCGTGGTGCTGGATCAGACCGCTTTCTATCCCGAGGGCGGCGGTCAGCCCTGCGATTTCGGCACATTGAACGATGCACGCGTGCGGGACGTGCAGGAAAAGGACGGCGTCATCGTCCACACCTGCGATAAGGCTTTGACTGTCGGCGAGACTGTCCACGGCGAAATCGAGTGGGTGCGCCGCTTTGACCATATGCAGCAGCACTCCGGCGAACATATCGTGTCCGGTATGCTGTGCGCTACCTATCACTGCGACAACACCGGCTTCCACATGGGCAGTGACAGCGTGATCATCGACTACAACGCCGAGATCCCTTGGGAGGGCGTTCTGGAAATCGAGGCGCGTGCCAACCGATACATTTGGGAAAACCACCCCTTTGAGGTGCTGTGGCCCAACGCCGAGGAGCTAAAAGCTCTGCCCTACCGCAGCAAAAAAGAACTGACCGGTGCGGTGCGTATCACCACCTTCCCCGGCGCGGATATGTGCGCCTGCTGCGGCACCCATGTATCGCTCAGCGGTCAGGTGGGACTGGTGAAATTCATCGGCTGGCAGAAATTCCGTGACGGTGTGCGCCTGGAGCTTTTATGCGGTGAGCGTGCGGTAAAGTACCTTGCCGCCAACTGGGAGCAGAACCGCGCCATCGGTCAGGCGCTGTCCGTCAAGCCGGAGAAAACCTTTGCCGCCGTGGAGCGTTTGCAGAACGAACTTTTGACCGTCAAGGCCAAGGCGGACAAATTAGAGGAGGACGCCTTTGCCCAAATCGCCGCTTCCTATAAAGATGCGGGCGATGTGTTGCTGGTGCGGGAGGAGATGTCCTCCGATGCCGTGCGCCGTCTGTGTGATGCGGTCAGCGCACAATGCGGCGGTCGCTGTGCCGTGTTCGCCGGCGAGGACGGCGGTTACAAGTACGCCATCATTCACCCGGGGCAGGACATTCGCCAGCTCGTCAAAGACATGAACGCTGCACTGAACGGTCGCGGCGGTGGCCGTGACGGTTTTGCGCAGGGCAGTGTTGCCGCCACGGCAGCGGAAATTCACGCGTTTTTCCATTGCTGATTGTATTATCTGTATCATATTATACGATTTGTTATCACTATATAGGGGTGGACGGTGTCCATCCCTATATTTGTTATAAAAACTAAGCAGAAATTATGGGATATTCCTCTCCTTTTGGGGTTTTCTTTTATGTGTCACCGTGTTACAATAAGATGTTGTAATTATGATAGATAAAAGGAAGTCACAAAAGATGCAGGAAAACAAACTGGGCGTTATGCCCATTCGCAAACTGATTTGGAATATGTCCCTGCCCATCATCGCGTCCATGCTGGTGCAGGCTCTTTATAACGTGGTGGACAGTATGTTCGTGGCCATGCTCAGTCAGGACGCACTGACCGCCGTTTCGCTGGCCTTCTCCGCTCAGCAGTTGATGATCGGCCTTGCCACCGGTACGGCCGTGGGTGTCAACGCCATGATGGGCCGCGCTCTGGGTGCAAGGCAGCAGGAGCGGGCCGATAAGGTGGCCATCAACGGTATCTTTCTGGCGTTCGTGGGTTTCGCCATCTCCGCCGTGCTGGGTCTGTGCTTCAGCAACGCCCTCTTTACCTTCCAGACCAAGCAGCAGCACATCATCGACATGGGCAACAGCTACCTCCACATCATCACCGGCTGTTCCTTCGGTCTGTTCGGTCAGGTCATGTTCGAGCGTCTGCTGCAGGGTACGGGCCGCAGTATCTACTCCATGTATACGCAAGGTACGGGTGCTATCATCAATATTATCCTCGACCCCGTGTTTATCTTCGTGCTTAAGCTGGGTGTGGCGGGTGCCGCCATCGCTACTGTCATCGGTCAGTGCTGCGGATGCGTGTTGGCATTCTACTTCAACCGCAAGAAGAACACCGATATTCATCTGCACTTCCGTCATTTCCGTCCCGACTGGCGCATTGTCGGCGGCATCTATGCCATCGGTATCCCCTCTGTGATCATGATGGCCATCGGCTCGGTGATGACCTTCCTGATGAACAAGATCCTCATCACCTACCATGCCGCACACGAAACCGCCGCCACCGCCTTCGGCGTGTTCTTCAAGATCAACAGTCTGATCTTCATGCCCGTGTTCGGTCTCAATAACGGTGTGGTGCCCATTGTTGCCTATAACTACGGTGCGCAGAACCGCAAGCGCATGATGGAAACCGTCAAGCGCAGCGTGACCTACGCCTCCTGCATTATGCTCTTCGGTATGATCGTGTTCCTGACCGTGCCTCAACTTCTGATGAAAATCTTCTCCGCAGGAGACGAGCTCATGGCCGTTGGCGTACCTTGCCTGCGTATCATCTCGCTGAGTTTTGCTCTGGCCGGCGCGTGTATCGCCCTGGGCAGCACGCTGCAGGCACTGGGCAAGTCCGTCTACTCCATGATCACCTCGTTTATCCGTCAGTTGGTGGTGCTGATTCCTGCCGCTTTCCTGCTGGCACGCTACGGCACTGCCGTCGGCAACAGCAATCTGGTATGGTGGAGCTATCCCATCGCGGAAATCGCCGCCCTGGCTGTGACGGTCTGCTGCTTTATTCACGTATATAAAACCATTATCTGCAAAATTCCCCTGAACGGCATCGAAAAGCCGCAGGAGTAAATAAAGGAGATTACAAAAATGAAGAAGATTCTTGTTGAAACCTCTGCCCGTCACATCCATGTGACCCAGGAAGCTCTGGAAGTTCTGTTCGGCGCAGGCTATCAGATGACCTTCCGCAAGGAACTGTCCCAGCCCGGTCAGTTCGCTACCAATGAGCGCGTCACCGTCGTCGGCCCCAAGAAGGAGCTGAAGAACGTGTCCATCCTGGGCCCCGCACGCAGCGCTTGCCAGGTGGAACTGAGCATGACCGACGCACGCAGCATCGGTATTGACGCCCCCATCCGCGAGAGCGGTAAGATCGAGGGCAGCGGCGCCTGCAAGCTGGTGGGTCCTGCCGGTGAGCTGGAGCTGAAGGAAGGCGTGATCGTGGCAAAGCGTCACATTCATATGTCCCCCGAGGCTGCTGAAGAGATGGGTCTCAAGAGCGGTCAGATCGTCAAGGTCGCCATGGGCGCCGAGGGCCGCAAGGTCATCTTTGACGACGTGGTTATCCGCACCGGCGCCGGCTGGAATGTGGGTATGCACATCGACACCGATGAGAACAACGCTTGCGGTGGTGCCAACGAGGGCGAGATCATCGTTGACTGATTGATATAGCTATAAGGAAAGGACTTCACCATGCGGTGAAGTCCTTTTTTATGTGGGTATTGTCCTACTCGTGAATGTGTTTTGCTATCGTCGGTGTTTTACGGGAATGCCTCCGGCGGGTGACTTTTTGCCAACAGCGGCAAAAAGTTACCAAAAAACGCCGTTCAGAACCTGCGGTTCTAAAAATTCCCTCGCGCGGCTACACTGCGGCGAAAATTTGCATATCATTACTTCGCGAACTTATACGGCATATATCGTTGGTGCAAATATGACCGCGTTTTGTTCTTATTGCTGCCGCAGATTGCGGAACGGTAGGAGATTAAACTTCTACATTCCAGAAATGTAAGCGGACGAGCGGGTTAGACGCTGAGGCGATGCATAATTTAGATTAAGTCTGCGCCACGCTATGCAACGCGAGGGAAAAGCCTCTGTTTTCCACTTTGCCGATACGCGCAAGGATTCTTTAAAACCTTGGTTTTAAATGAGTCTTTGGGTACTTTCTGCTCATACAGAAAGTACCTCGCCCTCGCAAGGGCGAAATTAACTCCTACCATAGATAGCAAAAGGATGCCCTCGGAGAGAATCAAAAGAGATAACTTCGTTACTTCTTTTCCTTTTTCTGCCGCTCTTCGATCTTCTTCCCTGCCCATTGGGCCAGTTTCAGGCAGGCGGCGGAAGTGACGGTCAGCAATGCACCGCCGATCATCAGTTGCTTTTTAATATTCATAGGTATTTCTCCTTCTCCGAGATAAAAATTAGGAGCAGACAATAAGTCTGCTCCTATAAATTTTCTTAGTATGCCAGCTTCTCGCGCAGGTAGTCACGCAGCTCGCTGATGGGCATACGCACCTGCTCCATGGTGTCGCGCTCACGGACGGTGACGCAGTTGTCGGCAACAATGCCCTTGGCCTCGTCACCCACGGTGTCGAAGTCCACGGTGATACAGTAAGGCGTACCGATCTCGTCCTCACGGCGATAACGCTTACCGATAGAGCCGGTCTCATCGAAGTCCACCATGAATTCCTTGGAAATCTCAGCATAGACCTCGCGAGCCTTGTCGCTCAGCTTCTTGGAAAGGGGCAGCACGGCGGCCTTGAAGGGAGCCAGCGCAGGATGGAAGTGCATGACGACGCGGGTGTCGTTCTTGGTTTCGTCCACGATCTCCTCGTCATAGGCCTCGATCAGGAATGCCAGCACCACGCGGTCAGCACCCAGAGAGGGCTCGACAACATAGGGAATGTAGTGCTCGTTGGTTTCGGGATCGAAATAGGTCATGTCCACGCCGGAGGTGTTCTGATGCTGGGTCAGGTCGTAGTCGGTACGGTCAGCCACGCCCCACAGCTCGCCCCAGCCGAAGGGGAACATGAACTCGAAGTCGGTGGTTGCCTTGGAGTAGAAGCACAGTTCCTCGGGATCGTGGTCTCTAAGGCGCAGATTTTCGTCCTTCATGTTCAGACCCAGCAGCCAGTTGTGGCAGAACTCACGCCAGTAGCTGAACCACTCCAGATCCGTGCCGGGCTTGCAGAAGAACTCCAGCTCCATCTGCTCAAACTCACGGGTACGGAAGGTGAAGTTGCCCGGGGTGATCTCGTTACGGAAGGACTTACCGATCTGGCACACGCCGAAAGGCAGCTTGCGGCGGGTGGTGCGCTGGACATTATTGAAGTTGACAAAGATGCCCTGTGCCGTTTCGGGACGCAGATACACGGTGTTCTTGGCATCCTCGGTGACACCCTGGAAAGTCTTGAACATCAGGTTGAACTGACGAATGTCGGTGAAGTTGTGCTTGCCGCAGCTGGGGCAGGGAATGTTGTGGGACTCGATGAACTCGGCCATCTCCTGCTGGGAGAAAGCGTCGATGGGCTTGGGCAGCTCAATGCTCTGCTCGGCGCAGAAGTCCTCGATGACCTTATCGGCACGGAAACGCTCCTTGCACTCCTTGCAGTCCATCAGAGGATCGCTGAAGCCGCCCAGATGGCCGGATGCCACCCAAGTCTGGGGATTCATCAGAATGGCGCTGTCCTGACCCACATTATAGGGGTTCTCCTGCACGAACTTCTTCCACCATGCCTTCTTGACGTTGTTCTTCAGCTCAACGCCCAAGGGGCCGTAGTCCCAGGTGTTGGCCAGACCGCCGTAGATTTCGGAGCCGGCGAAGATAAAGCCGCGGTTTTTACACAGGGCAACGATTTTTTCCATCGTTTTTTCGGTGTTTTTCATGTTGTGTTCTCCTTTTTATCTGAATATTTGATTGGACAAAATAAAAATCGCCCTAAGCCAATATCGGCTCAGGGCGAATAGCAAACTATCCGTGGTTCCACCTGAATTTGGATCACTCCACACTCTACACCCTTAACGCGAGCGACACGGCAGGCATTTCCTCCTGCGGCTCCGGAGAGCGCCACCTCTCCTCATCGCCTTTTCAATATTAAGGACAGGATAACACCTTTTTCCACCGCCGTCAAGGGGAAATTGCCGAAGCGCTGCCTGCGGCAGATGAAGCGAGGCAATTTCGAGGAAAAACCCCGTTTGGCGGCTGCGGCAGCAGGCGGGAAACGGCTGGTTTGACGGTGGTCAATTATTTTCCTCACTTTTCCGGCTGGATCTTGCCATGACGCTGCTCGTAATCCTCAATGCAGTCGCGAATGAGGATCAAAATCTGACTGTTGGCACTGCGCCCCTCATAGTCTGCCACGATGTGCAGCTTGTCCAACATGGTATCTTCAATCCTGATTGAAAGACTTTTCACCGACATATAATCGCCCCAAAATAGACATATTTTGCGTTTATTTTTCTTATTTTATGTTTGCGCCATGCTAAAATGTGGAAAACAAACACAAAATATATTCAAAATATATCTATAGGAGGAAATTATTATGTTGGATTGGGGTAATTTTGCCGCGCATAGTCTGGCTTTGCAGGAGGCATTACAAGAGGCAAATGAGGCGCTCGGCCGGGCGCAGGCGGAATATGAATGGCTGCACGAGAAGGTGGTGCAGTTGCGTATGGGAGAGTTGGAGGAACTGTTTCCGGAGATACGGGAGATGTGAGATGTTCATGTTTCCCTCCGGGGGCTTACTTTTTTCTTCAGCGAAAAAATTAAGCAAAAACGCCGCCAAAAAACTATGGTTTTTGGAAATCCTTTTAG
>JAUMWJ010000046.1 GCA_030529655.1 Eubacteriales bacterium | reverse complement strand
CTGCCAAACGGCCAAGACCGCCATTGCCAAGTGCAGCGTCTTCGATCTCCTCCATACAAGAAAGATCCACGCCCTTTTCAGCGAAGACAGATCGCACTTCGTGCAGTAGTTCCATATTGAAAAGATTGTTGTAAACCAGCCGTCCCACCAGATACTCGGCTGAGAAGTAGAATGCCTGACGCTGATTTGATTGCTTCTGTTGCGTTGCGATCCACGACTCGCTGATGGCGTGCATAACTGCTTCACCAAGGCATTCATGCAGGCGCTGAGGTGTGGTTTCCTGTAAAGTCTCACTATGATGAAAACGGAGCAATTCTTCCGTTTGTTTGACAATTTGATTTGCCACTATATTCATTCTCTACCTTCTTTCTTTTGGCAGGTAAAAAAGCGCCCACCCATCAGTAACAATGGATGGGCGCTTTTTTATGATGAAATGCTATATAAATTGTCAGCATTCAGTGGTTTCTTTCCAAATTGCATAACCGAATGGGCCAATTATATCATCTTTCACATCATTCGACAAAGCGGGTTTTGTTTTTGGTCTGTTCTCCAGTTTTACGGCCTTGTCACGGGCATTCAACGCCACTGTGATGGTCGTATCGCCGTAGCGGCGTTCAAACATATACAGTCCGTCATCTGTCGCACATAGCGTATGATAGGTGCCATAAATCAGCGTATCGTTGTTTTTGCGCAGCGAAATGAGTGCTTTGAAAAAGGCACGCTCATCATATACAGGATCATTCCACGGCATAGGACCGCGCAGCGTTTCCTCACGATTGCCGTTCATGCCAAGCTCATCGCCATAAAAGACACACGGCACACCGGGTGCTGTAAAGAGGAATACTTCTGCAAGGCGCAGACGGCGAATATCATCTCGACAATAGGAGAAAAAGCGATTCACATCATGGCTGTCCAGCAGATTGAGCTGACCATGCAAAATGCCCGTAGGATAGCGATAATTCATCTGTGTCACTCGGGCGTCAAATTCTTTGGCGTTGATTTCCTCCGTGCCAAAAAAGTCACGGCAGTTCTTGCGAAAGTCATAGTTCATCGTGGAATCGAACATATCACCCTGCAGCCAGCTTTCGGAGCTCTCCCAAATCTCACCGATCATAATGCTGTCAGGATCAAGGGCTCGCCCTGTCTTTTTGAACGCCCGCCAGAAATCGCGGTCCACTTCGTTGGCCACATCCAAACGCCAGCCGTCAACATGATACTCCTTGATCCAATGCTCACACACGGACAGGAAATAATTCCGCACTTCCGGATTGGACGAATTCAATTTTGGCATCTTCCGTTCATAGGCAAAGCTGCTGTATGTAGGCTTTTCATCCTGACTTGCCGGACGAATGACAGGGAATTTCAAATCATAGAACCAGTCTTTATAAACAGATTTCTCTCCATTGCGTACCACATCATCAAAGGCGAAGAAATACCAGCTGCAATGATTGAATACACCATCGATGACAACCCGAATACCTTTTTCGTGTGCCGTTGTCACCAGCTCGCGAAAATCTTCGTCAGTACCCATGTTGGGGGCAATATGTTTATAGTCCAACAGGTCATATTTATGATACTCACCGGCAATAAAAATAGGGTTAATATAAAGGCAATTAAAGCCCATATCCGCGATATAATCCAGATTCTCTGTAATACCGCGCACAGTACCGCCCAGTTTGGATTTCAGAACAAGTCCGTTCTCCCAGGGCATTTCAGACGGTGTGGCTCGGATAGTACGCTTACCGGAGGCAAAACTATCAGGAAAAATGTTATATACTACCGCGTGTTTAAGCCACTCGGGTACTGTACTGATTTCCTCTCGCCGCATAAACGGATACTGATAGAACTCGCTTCTTTCTTTCGGTATGTTCTCAGAGAAGATATCAGCAAACAGGAAAACCCGCTCATCCGCATCAATCAATTCAAAGTAATAACACACACGTGTGTAGGGGCTTTCAAAGGTCGCATCGTAAATATCAAACAGAAGATCTGACGCCACTTTTTTCATTTCCAACGGCGTGAACACGATGGGATCGGCAGGATATACTCGATCACCGTAATGGAGAATGCAGCGCGTCAAATTATTTTTTGCAACTTTAATGCGTATAGTCAGGTTACTCTCGCTATTGACAAAGGCATAATTTGAGAGTGGAATATGGGTGACAGCCTGACGTAAAATCATATTCAATTCCTCCTGTAAAGAGTCAGCATACAGGATTTATCCTTTTACACCACCGGCAGTAAGACCGGATACCATGTATTTTTGAATCCTGAAGAAAATAAGAAGTAAAGGAATAGAGGCCAGGATAGAAGCAGCTGTGAACAACGGCCAACTACGGCTATAATTGTTGGATTGCAGCTGATACAGGCCTCCAGCCAGTGAATAGGACTGGCTGTTAAGCAGAAATGTATTGGCAAAAAGATACTCGTTCCATACCGTAATGAGCACCATCACGCAGGTAACGATAATGGCAGGTTTTGCCAAGGGCAGAACGATTCGTACGATCATTTGGAAATCTCCGGCACCGTCAATTTTGGATGCCTCTTCGATTTCGATGGGGATCGTATCAAAGTATCCCTTCATGTTCCAGATAGCAAATACGCACATGGAACCGGCATAGATCATCATCAAGCCGCCATGGGAGTTCAGCATACCCATGGTTTTCAGAACACGAAACAGAGCAAACAAAGAAAGGATCTGGGGAAATGCATTAAGAACCAAAAGGACATGCAGCATGCCACGACGTCCGGCAAAACGCCAGCGCGATGCAGCGTAAGCCGCAGGTACTGCACACAGCATGGACACAACAATGGTACCAAGGCTAAGAATCAGTGAGTTCTTCAGCCACAGCAGGAAGGGTTTTTCTACCAGAATAGCACGATAGTTTCCCAGCGTTGGATTCTTCGGCAAAAACGACAGGCTACCGGACAAAGCCGCTCCCTGTCCGCTGAGAGAGACTGACAGCGCATACAGTATGGGCACCAATGTCACAAGGCACAGCAGAATAAATGTCAGATTCAACACGGTCAGTTTCGCGCCGTTTCGCACGCGTTTACTTGTCATATGCGTCATATCTTATTCCTCCCGCAAGCTGCGATTGGTCAAAATGGAAAAGAAAATAATAATGACAAACAGCAGCATACTGACCGCACTGGACAGTCCGTAATTATTGGAAACAAAAGCGTTTTGATGGGCATAAGTAATGACCGTATTCAATGTAGCGCCAGTCATATAACCGCGCTGTTGCGTCAACAAATAGATGATATCAAATTGCTTAAAGGTGATAAATGTGGTCATGACCGCAGCAGGTGCAATAATCGGGCGAATATGAGGAATCGTCACATATTTCAACTTCACCCAGAATCCGGCACCATCCAATGTTGCGCTTTCATAGAAACTGCGGTCGATACTCTGCAACGCACCGTCAATGGTGGAAATCATGAATGGCAACGCCATCCAAAGATTCAGCACCATACAAGAACAAAAGGCAATCACATTTCCCGCCAGGAAGTCCACCTTACTTGTACCCAGCAGCGTCAGTATTTTATTCAATACACCAAACTCTGTGTTGAACATGCCGACACGCCACAGCAGTATGGAAATGTATGCCGGAACAGCCCATGGCACGATCAGCAGCGTCTTATAAAGCCGTTTGAGTTTCAATCCCGGTGTATTCAGTCCCAAAGCGATAAAGAAACCGACCACAATTTGAATAACCATATTGAGGGCTGTCCAGACCAGCGTGGTAAGCAAAGCGCTCAGGAACCCGGAATCGAATTTAAACAGCGCACGCACATAATTGGAAAAGCCAATTACCTTATAATCCGTCCAATGATACATGCTCATATCCGTCAGAGATATGTACCCTGTATAAAAAATTGGGCAGACAATCACTATGATAATCAGCAATAATGCGGGCAGACAATAGAGCCAGGGCTTTGTCCTCATTTTCCTTTTCATTGACGATCACCTCATGGAGAAAGGGGGCGGCGATCATCGCCGCCCCCGCGTGGTAAAAGATTAATGCATATCAGCAATAGCCTGCTCAGCAGCAGCCTGTGCCTCAGCAGCAGCGGTTGCCACATCAGCACCATTCTTGTTGACAGCAGTCAGCAAGCTTTCTGCAGGGCTCCACATAGCATTCATTTCGGGAATGTTGGGCATGGGCTGTGCAGTAGAAGCGGTCTTCTGGATGGCAGCGATCATCGGGTTGGATGCAACCTGCTCATCCTCATAAGACTTGCTGTTTGCAGGTGCGCAGCCGGACTTATGAGCCAGATCAATACCAACTTCAGGAGAAGCCATGGCGGTCAGCACCTTGGCAACTGCATCCTTCTTCTCTGCCAGAGCGATCTTCAGGACACCAGCGCCCTGGATGCCGGAGTAAGGAGCCATACCGTTGCCGTTGGGCAGCTTGATGTCGGACAGAGAGACGATACCGTAGTTAATGCCGGCATCCTCAATGCCAGAGGTCAGCCACGGGCCACCGATGATGGCAGCAGCCTTGCCTTCATTGAACAGCGTGGTGACAGTGTTGTAATCGCCATCAGCCTGGAGAGCGCCAAACTTCTGGTTATAAGTGACTGCCTCAATGGTCTTGGGATCGTTCAGGCCGGCTTCGCCCTTTTCATTGAGGACATAGCCGCCGAAGCCGTTGATAAACGGAGATACATTATAAGCGTTGGTGTGCTGATTCACTACAGCATAAGTACCGGCATCGGTGTCAGTATTGGCTACCATGTAGTCATACAGTTCCTCGGTGGTGCCGGGGATGTCACCCTTCCACAGGTCCTTATTGTAGATGAATACCAGGGTCTCAAAATACACGGGCAGCAGATACTGAGTGCCGTCCAGCTGGCCAGCGGTGAGAGTCATGGGCAGTGCATCTGCCAGGACGCTCTCGTCGATGACATCGCTCAACGGTGCCAGGATGTCCATGGCGGCGAAAGTACCCAGCACGTCGTGTGCATAGAAGTACATATCGGGGCCATTGGCAGGATCATTGCCGTACAGCTTCAGCTGATCAGGCATACCGGTCTTCTTCTCGAATGCTACAGTGATGTTGTCTTCTGCCAGCTGTGCATTGACCTGATCGGCGATGGTCTGCATGATAGCCTCGTCACCGTCGTGCCAGATCGTGATTGTTACGGGCTCGCCATCGGAAGATGCACCGCCCTCAGGTTTAGATGCGCATCCGACCATTGTTCCCAGGCAAAGGATCAATGCAAGCAAAAACGCAATACTCTTTTTCATTAATGATCTCCTTCCTATTTGTCAATGATAGTTTTTGGGTCGCTCGAAAGATAAAACGTTTTATTTTCTTGCGTTACAGAACAAGCAATATTTTAGAATAATACGCTTGAAATGCAAGAACGATTATTGTATAATCTACTCTAAAGTTAACATTCCGCTGCAAAATTGTCAATGAATTTCCATTCGTTGATATTCACAAATTCGGAAACCGTTTACCTAATGGAGGCTATATTATGGCTTATACAATCAAAGACATTGCGAAGGAAGCAGGCGTATCTACCGCAACCGTAAGTAAGGTTATCAATAATAAGATGTATGTTGCGCCCGGAACGCGCAGCAAGGTTCTACAGGTGATGAAACGTCTTAATTATACCCCCAACGTCTCCGCCGCTAACCTGGCCCGCAAATCGAGTAAAATGATCCTATATGCCGATCATTTCTACAAAGGGCTTCCCTACGAGAATCCTCATATGTTTGATATCATATGCGGTGTTAGTCACGAACTGAGTCGAAAGGGCTTTCATCTTTCTCTGCTTAATTTAGATTCGTCCGGGAAGCAAACCAGTGCTATTTTGGAGGACGCTATCCGCAGCCGTATTGCTGATGGCATTATTATAAATGGAACAATGGTATCGCCTCAAGTGGAAAAAACGATTTTGCGTCAGGACTTTCCCCAGATCTGTATCGGCGCACCCGATTTCGACTCCATTCTTTCCTGGATTGATACCAACCACACACTATCTTCCAGCTTGGCCGTAGATCATCTGATATCCTGCGGCTGCCGGCGAATTGCTTTTATGGGCGGACGCAAGGAAGATAAGATTTTTATGGATCGTCTGAAGGGTTTCCGTATAGCCATGGAAAAACACGGGTTAGAGATTCCCGAAACTTATATTACATATAACGAACCTAACATAGAATCTATCGTCCACTCAGCAACAGAGCTTTTGCAGCAATCCGAGGCACCAGATAGCATCATCTGCACAAACAGTCTGATGACCGTCGGTACCATGCAGGCCATAAAAGAAGCCGGTCTATCGATCCCCAACGAGATATCCCTCATCGCCTTCGATGACCATCCGTACACGCCGATGCTGTCCCCCGCTCCTACAGTAATTGATATCGATCTATTCAATCTGGGTGTTCACGCCGGCAACTTACTTTTGAAAAAAGTTAAAGACCCCGCCATGTTAATTCAAACATATACTGCACTCCCCAGACTGGTACAGCGCGCAACTACCCGACCCTTAAACGACTAATTCATCGATCAGAGGTGGCCATATGAAGCGATCCAGCGGTATTATCATGCCCGTTTTCTCTTTGCCCTCCCCCTATGGGATCGGCACATTTGGGCAGGCAGCTTATGATTTTATTGACTTTCTCAAGGCATCCGGTCAGTCATGGT
>JAUMWJ010000023.1:8990-35026 GCA_030529655.1 Eubacteriales bacterium | reverse complement strand
CAGAACTAATTTTTCAATTCTAATGACTGTGTCCAGAAAACTGGGTACATATCAGAATCCTGCCGATTTTATCATTATTTCGTAGTCTTGCTTTATATCATATGGTTACGGCATGACCCGCAGCTAAAATACGGTGCAGATCGCAACGATCAGGACAATACACAGTCCCAGACAGGTCATCAGCAGCGCAAAGGACAAGCTGTTGCTCAGACGGCTTACCGTATCGCGCACAGTGCTCACCCGATCGGCAATGATTTCCGGCGCATCAGGAGTATTGCGAGCCAATCGGCGTGTCAGAAGATTGAACCGCTGTCGATTCACCTTTTCCGGGGATTCCTGCAAGATCGCACGGCGCACCAGCAGCACTAGCAGATCGGTCAGGTCGCAGAAGAAGCGACTCACTACGCCCAGCAGACCGATCAATGCAGAGAAGAACGGCTGATATACGCGCTCCTCCAGACTCAACCACGCAGGCCAGCGCACAAGGTAGCATCCGTCTTTCATCAACACCTTGCGGATGAACAGGAAGTATACTGCCATACCGATCGCAAAGGAAACAGCCACGCCCTTAAGATTCTCCACAGAGAGATACTGCACAGCATGGTGAATCGGATGACCACCGGTAAAGTCAAGCGTCAGTCCGGTAAGCTTCTCGGCAAGGCGGTGAGGCAGCAGGCCGAGAACGGGCAGCGTTACGCCTGACAGGAGCAGCGCCGACACAGACAGGGGCGTGCCCCATTTTTCATTGTTATGGTTGCCCCTTTGCCAGAACAGAGCCACATAGATCTTGGTAAGATACGCAACCGTCAAGCCGCCGGAGAACAGGAACAGCCATTCCACGGCCGTTATGGCGGCACTGCCGGAGAGATGGGCATACTCCACGATCGACTCATGCACTAAAGTCTTACTGAGATAACCGCAGAAGCCCGGAATACCCGCCAATGAGCAGGCACCGCACAGAAACAACCCATGCAGCAGCGGTTTACCTCTGCCGAATCCGCGAATATCGTTAAGATCAAGGGCGTGGGTGCTGTAGTACACCACGCCGGCAAAGAGGAACAGCGTCAGCTTCACCAGCGAGTGGTTCATCATATACAGCACCGTACCATTGGCGGCCAGCGCATTTTCCTCGCCCAACAGACCGATCATGGCGATGCCGGTCATGATAAAGCCGATTTGACTCAAAGAGGAGCAGGCCAAAATATACTTGAGGTTATTGCCGAACACAGCGATCACCGCGCCCAACACCATGGTAATGGCACCCAGCACCAGCACCAACACGCCCCAATTACGCGCACCGGGCAGGATAGAAGCGGTGATCAGCAGCACGCCGAAAATGCCCGCCTTGGTCAGCACACCGGAAAGCAGCGCGCTGGCAGGTGACGGTGCCTCCGGATGTGCCTTGGGCAGCCAGATATGCAGCGGAAAGACACCGGCCTTGGCAGCAAAACCGAAAAAGATGCACAGGGCTGCCGCCCATAAAGCATTGCGATTTTCCACCGCGGCACAGGCGTTACGCAAATCGGCGATCATCAGTGTGCCGGTCAGGTGCTGCAGCATAAACAGGCCCATCAGTGTCACCAGGCCACCCAGCACTGCAATGGTCAGGTAGGTTTTTCCGGCTGACATGGCGCCGGGCGTTTCCTCCTGCACCACCCAGACGTAGGAGCCCAGACTCATCATCTCAAAAAACAGGAAGGTGGTATACAGCTCCGCCGACAGAAACACACCCACGGTGGAACTAAGTCCCAACAGGAAGAAGAAATAGTAGCGGCTTAAATGATGGTACCCACGGAAATATCGAGGACTGAGCAGCGCAGAGCCGAACCACATGAAACACACCACCGTACCGTAGATGGCGCGGAAACCGTCCACCGTAAAGTACAGATGAAGGAAGGGAATCGTGTAGTGGCGGCCAAAGCCGCCGAAGGCCGTACACAGCATAGCACACAGCGTAACACCGGTGGCAATGACTGACCACAGTCCCTTAGCTTGTTCGGATTTCATCAGCGGTACAATCAGTGCCGCGACAACAGGGAAAAATACGACGAAGTACAGCATCACATCATCACCGCCTCTCGGATCAGATCCAGCAATCCCTGGGGGAACAAGCCCAGCCACAGACATAACAGCGCAAGAATCACCATCGGCACAGTCATCAAAAAACCGGATTCTTTTGCTGTTCCCTCAGGAATGGGCAGTGCGCCCCGATGGGGGAACCATGCCCTGACAGCGACCTGGAACATATAGATCGCCGTCAGCAGCGCGGAAACAAGCAGTACGCCAAAACCGATAATGGACAGCGTATCGTAACTATGCACAGCGGCCAGAGCAATATACCACTTGCTGACAAAGCCGTTAAACGGCGGAATCCCTGTCAGAGCGCAGGCCGCCACGGTAAAGCAGCCGAAGGTCACCGGCATATGCTTGCCCAAACCCTCCAGCTCATCCACATATTCCCGATGGGCGTAGTGAAGAACACTGCCGGCGGTAAAGAACGCCATGATCTTGATAACGGAGTGGAAAATCAGGTGAAGAAACGCTGCCACCAGCCCCTCCACCGTCATTATGCTGACGGCAAAGAGGATATAACTGAGGTTAGACACGGTGGAATAGGCCAAACGGCGTTTGAAGTGACGCTGCTTCACGGACATACACGATCCGTACAAAATCGTGATCAGTGTCAGCGCCATCACCGTGTATTGCGCCGGTGTTCCCCGCAGAATATCGGTGCCAAAGGCATAGTAGGTCAGGCGGATGCAGGCAAAGGCACCGGCCTTGACCACAGCCACCGCATGGAGCAGCGCCGTAACAGGCGTGGGTGCTACGGCGGCAGCCGGCAGCCATGCGTGAAGCGGCCAGATGGCAGCTTTTACACCGAAGCCGACGAAAGACAGCACAAAGATCGTCAGCAGCAGGCCCATATTGCCGTCATAACCCGACAGATGTCCGCCCGGAGTGAAGTTCTGTGCGTCTTGCACGATCAGGAACACCAGGCCGATAAAGGCCAGTGCCGCGCCGGACATGGAGTATACGGCGTATTTCACACCGGCTTTAATGGCTTTTTTTGTCATGGGCTGCATCACCAGCGGCAGTGTTGCCAGCGTCAGCAGCTCGTAAAACAGATACATGGTCATCATGTTGGCGGCGAAGGCAATGCCCAGCGTCACGCCAAAGGAAACGGTGAAGAACGCCCAAAACATATTGAGGTGTTCCTCATGTTTCATATAGTCATAGGCGTAGACCATGGTAACAGGCCACAGGGTAGCAGATAGGCCTGCGAAAATTCGCGCCGCACCGTCCATACGGAGGGTGAGCGTCAGTTTGTCGGTAAATGGCAGCAGCGTGTAGCCGCTGCCGTCACAGCGCAAAATGGCAAGCCATGCAAGGGCAGTGGTCAGGCAGATCAACACGCCGTAGTATAGACGGCGCACAGTTTCCCGCTGAAATGGGATCAGGTAGCCGACCAGTCCTGCCACAACAGGCAGGAACACCGGCAGGCACAGATAGATTCCGTTCATTTCCGTACCTCCCTTACATCAACCCGCCGGCAATAGAGGCCATCGCCGCGGTAACAGGGCCGGACACAAAGCCCAGCAGACCGCACACAGCAGCCAGAAACAGCAGGGGAATGACCATGGCGCGCGGCTCACGGATCGGTTCACCCACAGCATATCCCCTACCGGGGAAAAAGCCTTGAATAATGGGGGTGAACAGGTAGCCGGCAGTCAAAAGTGCGGACAGAAGCAGCACGGCAGGGGCAATGTAGGCCAATGCACCGGGCAGTGCATCCAACGCGGCAAGGGCGATGTGCCACTTGCTGAAAAAACCGCCAAAGGGCGGAATACCCACCAAAGACAGCGATAAAAATACCAGCGCAAGGAATGTGACAGGCATCCTGCGGCCCAAACCGCGGAAATCATCCACATGACGCAGTCCCGTCAGATAGAGAATGGCGCCTGATGCAAGGAACAGGCCGATTTTGGCGGCGGCGTGGAAGAATACCTGCAAAAGTCCACCCTCCAGCCCCTCCGGTGACAGGAGAAACAAGCCCGTCAGCACATAGGAGATCTGAGAGATACTGGAATAGGCCAGCCGCTTTTTGAAGTCCTTTTCGCCGTAGGCCATCATGGAACCCATAAATACGGTGAAAAGCGCCAGAATCAGGCCGGCAGTCTGCACCCAGGTGCCGCGCAGCGTATCGGCACCGGCAATAAAGTAAATGACGCGGATAATGCCGATCACGCCGGCCTTGGTGATAATACCCGACAGCAGAGCGCTGGCAGGAGCCGGCGCTACAGGGTGCGCCGAGGGAAGCCAGTTGTGCATCGGGAACAGACCCGCCTTGGTGCCGAAGCCGATAATGACGAAGAACACCGCCAGCAGCACAAGGGGCATATGCTCGCCGGTCAGCGTACCGCCCACGGCGAAATCCAGCGTGTCGGTGTTGGCGTACAGCACCGCAATGCCGAACAGCACGAAAAACGCACCGCCGATGGAGTAATAAAGGTACTTTACCGCACCGGTAACGGCCTCACGGGTCAATTCGTGGAGTACCAGCGGCATAGAGCACAAGCTGGTCAGCTCATAAAAGACATACATGGACACGAAATCCGCACTCAGTGCCGTGCCCAGCAGTACACCCTCGGTGATAAACAAAAACGCATAGAACCGCGGCTCATTCTCACTGTGTTTCATGTACTCGGCAGAGAAAATCAAGGTCAGAAGCCACGCGCAGACGATCAGCGCCGCAAAAACCTTTGCCATGCCGTCCAAACGCAGTGCAATGGTCAGCGATTCGGTGATGCGCCAGATGTTGGTGGCATAGTCGCCGCCATGTACTGCGGCAACTATGATCAGCACCGTTTCTGCCGCTTGCAGGGCAGTCAGTACGATCAGTCTTATGCAACGGGTGCCACCTCTCCAAACGGCGGCCAGCAAGCCGATCAGAATGGGCAGCAGAATCATCAAAATCAACATCGGTAAGTACCCACTCCTTTCTCTTACCGGCAAAACAGGTCGAATCCCTGTGTCAGCAGCGCGGCGATCCCGGTAGAGCTAAGCCCCACCGCAACATTTAGAACAACAAAGACGACCATCGCCCAAATACCGTGAGCAGTCCTCTCTGTCCGGTATTCTCTCTGCTCCGATGTGCCGGGCATCCAAATCACCATAGCGGTATAGAGGAAGTACAGCACATTGAGCACCGTTGACACAGCCAGTGCCAGCAGTACCGCCCAGGTACGCCATCCCATGCCGAAGGATGCGGTGGCAAAATACAGCTTAGGAATAAAGCCTGCGAAAACAGGCACGCCCACCATAGACAGCGCACCCACCGTAAAGGCAGCACCGGCAATCGGATTTCGATGGGCCGCACCGCGCAAATAGCGGAACTCTTCGTGTCCGCCGGCGGCCTCGCTCAGATCGCGGCTTGCCAGAAACAGCATCGGCTTGGTCAGCGCATGGGAGAGGATCTGGAAAAACACCGCCGCCAACGCGGCCTGACCGCCCATACCCAGTCCCATAAACACATAGCCGATCTGTGCAGCGGAGGAAAATGCCACCATGGTGGTGATGCGGCGTGAGAGAATCGCACTGACCGAGCCGACGATCATACCGCCGATACCGAACAGCAGCAGCACGGTCTGTACACCGCTTGCGGCAAAGATGTCTGCGCCAATGACGCGGTAGATCACCTTGATCAGCAGGAAAATGTAGCCCTTGGATACCACACCGGACAGAATACCGGAGGAGGCCGGTGTGGCTCGTCCGTAGGTGTCGGGCATCCAGAAGTGGAACGGGAACAGGCCGCTTTTGATGGCAAGTCCTGCGGTCATCAGTCCGATCGCCGCCGTCATGGAAAAACGGTATGTGCCCTCTGCCCACAGGGCCTGAATGGCATCGTAGAGCTGAGGAAACAGCAAATGACCTGTAATAGCGTAGGTATAGATCACGCCGATCAGAAACAGGCCGGAACCGATAAGCGCAAACACCATATAACGCACGGAGGCAATCAACGCACGACCGTTTTCCCGAATACACAGCAGCGCACAGGAGGCAATGGTGCAGATTTCGATAAATACATAACCGGTGAAAATATCGTTGGTATAGCACAGCGCCATCAGCGACACGTGCGCCAGATCCACCATGACCCAGTAGAGGTTTTGCCTGTCGTCCTTTATATCCGCCGCAATGTGTTGGCCGCCGCCGCTGATACTCAGCAGTATCACAACCACAAACAGAAGCGCCATCAGCGGTTCGATGATGCCGGCAGCCACCTCATTGCCCCACGGTGCAGGGTAATGACCCATCATATAGGAAAAGCTGACATGACCTGCGGCGCAAAACACCAGCAGATGCGTCTGCATATACAAGCTGGCACACAGCAGAAAATAGGTGAGCCGCTTGCCCCATCGGGCCGGAACCACGAAAGAAACCACGGCGCACAGCAGACTCAGCACAATGGAAAAGAACGGGTAATTCTGCACGAAGCTCATGCCCGGCCTCCTTTCCGCCGGTTGGAGATCATGAGATAGAGCTTATCCATGTCCAGTGTGCGGTAGGTTTTGTAGATGCGAACGGTCAAACTCAGCATCAGTGCCGAAACGCTGACCGACACCACGATACCCGTCAGCACCAGACCGGCAGGAATAGGGTTAATATAGCGTGTCATATCGCTTACGCCGTCTGTAATGATCGGCACAGTGCGTCCGGCAATATAGCCACGGTCAGCCAGCAGCAAAAACACGCCCGTATCCATGATGTCCAGACCGATAACCTTTTTCAGCAGATTACGGGAAAACAGCAGCATACAAAAGCCGATGCAAAACAGAATGACAGCCACGACCTCTTCATAATTGCTGACAATATGGGTGAACATAGCCGTCATTTACAGTTCCCCCCTTTTGAAGTACATATAAAAGCTGTACATGGTGCAGCACACCACAACGCCCACTGCCACATTCAGCGGCAGGATCAGTCCTGCGGACAAAATGCGTCCCGGTACACCGGGGGAAATGACCGAGTGCAAATGGTTGGCACCGGTAAAGAAAGAATAGGTCTTGCTCAGTGCATAAAAGCACAGCGCACAAAGGGTGATCGTCTTAATTACGGGCACACGAATGGTACCTTGCGCCCGTTCATCACCCCAGACCATGGCAAAAATGATAAACGCCGATGCCAGAATCGCACCGCCGGAGAATCCGCCGCCGGGGCTGAGATGTCCGTTGAGCAGGATATAGATGCCAAACACCAGAATCACGGGAATCACGAACTTGCACATGGTGCGCACAATGGGGTCGGCATAGTAGTCCACCGTTTCCGCCTCCACGCAAACACGGCGGCGTTTGCCGGACTGATTCATCAGTACGGTGACAGCGCACATGGCAGTAAACAGAACGAAGCTTTCGCCCAGTGTATCAAAGGCACGGTAGTCCAGGATCATACCTGCCACGGTATTCACCGCGCCGGTTTCTTCGGTGCCTTTTTCCACATAACGCTGCGCCACCTCATTGACAGTAGGCGCATCTTTTGCACCGTAGGGCGGCAAATTCGCCACCGTCAAAAGCATGATCGCGGCAAAAATCATGCACAAAAGCGCCGCGCAGATGTTGTAGAACCGGCGAAAGTAACGGGTCACTTTCGCGGCGGCGGCAGGGTCATGCGAGGGCTGATATTTCTCCGTTTCCTCCGGATGGGGCAGAGGGTCGGCGTAAAGCTGTTCGGTCAGGTCAAGATCGCCTGTCAGCCACAGACCCAGCAAGCTATCCTTGTCAATCTTGCTCATGATCTGCCTCCTCTCCCTCTGTATCGCGCTTATGATCCTCGTCTGCATCGATCAGATTCAGACGATGCAGCGTCAGAAAGAACAAGATCCCGGTGATACCTGCACCTACGGCTGCCTCGGTAATGGCAAGGTCGGGGGATTCCAGCAGGATCCAGATCACCGACATAATAACGGAATAGGCCATGTAGATGATCACAGCCGCTTTCAGTTTTTTCACCAGCGCCGTGGCCACAGCGCAGATCACCAATCCTGACAGCAGGATCAGGCGAAATGTGGTCATCATGGCGTATCCTCCTCCCGGTATTCGGCGTCGGTCAGGTCCTCATACTGTGCCAGATTCTCATTGGCGCAGTATTCCAGCCGACTGAGCATATGGCTGCACAAAGGAGAGGTGCACCATTGCAGGATCAGTATCAGCAGCAGCTTCCACGCCACGGCGTGAAAGCCGATGGCGATCATAACACCCAACAGGATCAAAATCAGTCCCAAAGTATCGGACATAGCAGAGGCATGAATGCGGTTAAGCGCAAAATCAAAGCGGAACAAGCCGATGATGGACACCGCGATGACAAACAGACCGCCCAGCATACAAAGTGCAGCGAGTCCGAAGCGAATCCAGGCAAGAATCATTCCTTCTCCGCCTCCTTCTTCTTTTTGCCGTAAAGGTTGATATAGATACGGCACAGCATCATCACCGCAATAAAGGACATTACCACATAAATCACGGCAATGTCAGCCAGATAGTCCTCTCCCAGCAAATAGGTGAGAATACAGATGATCGCCACCACGATGGTGCCGATCAGGTTGATACCGATGATCCGGTCAACCGTCAGACGGGAGCGAATGATATAGACCAGCGTTGCCACTACGCCCAGAGCCAGCACGATCAGCGTGCCCCAAAACAGGTATTCATAGCATTGTGTGATCAGATCCATCATTTCTCCTCCATCTTCTTCAGAAGCCGAACCAGATTCCATGTGGGAATATCATAGGCGCTTGCCTTGTCCAAACACAGCACCAAATACGTCTCACCGAGCTGCTCAACAGTAACGGTGCCCGGTGTCAGGGTAATGGAATTGCTCAGCAGCACCCGGGAAAAATTCTCCTCCAGCGGCACTTTGATGCGCACGATGGCAGGATGATACTCTCCACCTGTCAGAATTACCTTCATGACCGCGAGATTGGCTTTGACAATCTCCCACACCAGGGCAAGAAAGTACACCGCATACAGCCACAGGCAACAAAAGATTTTCTTTTCATGACGAGGATGATAGCCCAGTGCATACACACAGAAGGCGTATACCGCCGCCGTAATGACCGCACCGAACAGACAGATCTCCACCGTGATCCTGCCGTTGAGAATCACCCACAGCAGGAAAAGGAGAACGCACATCATCATTCTCTTGCTCCCCTTTCAAATCATTCCTTTTTTGATAATTATTTATAGCAAAGCCCATTTTACTTACTATAAAAGTGATTATATCATGTTCGATAAAGCAGCGTCAATAAACAAAGCCGTATCGTCTTTGTTTCTTTACATGAAATTTTACTTCAAAAAGCAATCACATTAAAGCGATTTGCCGAATCATATGCGGTATTTCTTAAAATATTGGCTTATAGCAACACCGGTCATATTTGCGGATCCTGTGCTTGAAGATCAGACGCGATTATTATATAATTTGCCCGAATGCTGCGCTTCACATGATTTAGATAGGGAGAAGCTGATAAAGGAGAATCAGAGAGATGAAGCATAAAGAATTGATCCGCACCGTCAAATTTGTTCTTTTTTCCGCCTCGGCAGGCATTATCGAAACGCTGACAATGGCACTGTGCGAGGAAGTGATCCGCATTCCCGGTCACTATATCTGTTACACCATCGCGCTGGTGCTCAGTGTGCTGTGGAATTTCACCTTTAACCGCCGCTTTACCTTCCAGTCCACCGCCAATGTGCCCCGTGCCATGCTGTTGGTATTCCTGTTTTATGTGCCTTTTGCCCCGTTTTCCATCTGGCTGGAGCATATGCTTGCCGATGCCCGCGGCTGGAATGAGTATGTGGTGCTGGTGATCAATATGGTGCTGAATCTGGTGCTTGAATATCTGTGGGATAATTTTCTGGTCTACCGCGACAGCAAGGATACCAATGAGCTGGCACAGAAACAGACGGCGGAAGAAAAATCGCTTTCCGACGGTTGACATTTCAGACTGTCCCTGTTATACTGCCAATAGTAGATTCGGTTTAATTTTGAGGTTACCATGATGAAATCCACCGTTTATGTCGCATACGATTACTACTTTACTGTGAAATATAGTAAGGCTGAATTTTGATGCACAAAAACGGGAGGATAAAGGAAATCCCATGCGGCACAGGATTCACCTGTGCCGCGTTTTTATTTTGGAGGATCAAATAAGATGATAGTCATTTTAAAGCACAACACACAGGAAGAAAAGCGCAACCAACTTATCGGCTGGCTGAAAAATCAGGGTGTCGATGTCCATATTTCACAGGGCGAATACCAAACCGTACTGGGATTGATCGGCGACACCGCAAAAATTGATAAGGATCTGGTGGCAAGTCTTGACATGGTGGATTCCGTCAAGATCGTCACCGACCCGTTTAAGTGCTGCAACCGCAAATTCCATCCCGATGATACCATTGTGGAGATCGGTGATGTAAAGATCGGCGGCGGCAACTTCTGCATGATCGCCGGCCCCTGCTCCGTGGAAAATGAGGAGCAGATCGTAGCGGTGGCACGCTCCGTCAAAGCGTCGGGCGCACAACTGCTCCGCGGCGGTGCCTTTAAGCCCAGAACCTCCCCCTATGACTTTCAGGGTCTGAAGGCCACGGGCCTGGAGCTTTTGAAGATCGCCCGAGAGGAAACCGGGCTTCCCATTGTATCCGAGGTCATGGCGGTCAACGACCTGCCCCTTTTTGACGACGTGGACGTAATCCAGATCGGCGCACGCAATATGCAGAACTTCGATTTGCTGCGCGAAGTGGGCAAACTGCGCAAGCCCGTTCTTTTAAAGCGCGGTCTTGCCAATACCGTTAAGGAACTGCTCATGAGCGCCGAGTACATCATGGCAGGCGGCAACGAGCAGGTGATCCTCTGCGAGCGCGGCATCCGTACTTTCGATGACTACACCCGCAACACCTTGGATCTGGCAGTGGTGCCTGTATTGCACGAACTGACCCATCTGCCTGTCATCGTGGATCCCAGTCACGCCACCGGCGTGGCCAAACTGGTGCGTCCCATGGCATTGGCGGCTGCCGCCTGCGATGCAGACGGTTTGATGATCGAGGTGCATAACGATCCTATGCACGCACTGTGCGACGGGGCGCAGTCCCTGCTGCCGGAGGATTTTGACAAGCTGGCAAAGGAGGTCAAGGCGGTACGCGAGGTGACGGGCAAATGATCGCAGGAATCGTAGGACTGGGTCTGATCGGTGGTTCTTTTGCCAAGGCCTATCATGCCGCAGGGGAAACCGTATTGGCCTATGACTGTGACCGCGACACGCTGGACTTTGCCATGCTCAGCGGTACGGTAGACGGTAAGCTGACCAAGGATAACATCGGACAATGTGACATCGTGATCATCGCCATTTACCCCGAGGCGGCCGCCGAATATTTAGAGCGCATGGCACCCTATATCGGCAAGAAGCCCATTGTGATCGATACCTGCGGCACCAAGCGCAAGGTGTGCAAGCTCTGCTTCCCCATTGCGGAGAAATACGGCTTCACCTATCTGGGCGGTCATCCTATGGCAGGGACCCAGTATTCCGGCTTCAAGTACGCCCGAGCCAATCTGTTTCACAATGCCCCTATGGTGCTCGTTCCTGCCCGTTTTGACGATATTGAACTGTTAGACAAGGTGAGGGAACTGCTTTCTCCGGCGGGTTTCGGTAAATATTCCGTGACTACGGCGGAAAAGCATGACGAGATGATTGCCTTCACCTCTCAGATGCCCCATATTCTCTCCAACGCCTTTATCAAGAGCCCCACGGCCCACAAGCACAAGGGCTTTTCTGCCGGAAGCTATAAGGACTTGACCCGTGTAGCATGGCTCAATCCCTGGCTCTGGGCGGAGCTTTTTATGGAAAACAAGGATTTTATTCTCAATGAGCTGACGCTGTATATGGACAATCTGGCCCAATACCGTGATGCCATCGAGCATGACGATCCGGACACGCTGATTGCCCTGCTGGACGAGGGCAAGCGGCGCAAGGAGGAGGTGGACGGTCGATGAGACGCGTACACATTGCGGCAAGCGAAAGCTATGATGTGCTGATCGATCGCGGTCTTTTGCCCCGTGTAGGCGAAGAATCCGCCCAACTGATGAAGCCGGGAAAGGCGGTCATCGTGTCGGAGGAAAAGATTTTCGCTCTTTACGGTGCCGTACTGGAGCAGTCGCTTCAGCAAGCCGGCTTTACCGTGTTCCGCTTTTTCCACAATGGCGGCGAGGCATCCAAATGCCTTGCTGTGTACGGCGAGCTGCAGCGCTTTCTCTGCGCTCACCATTTCAGCCGTTCTGATGTCATTTTTGCGTTGGGCGGCGGTGTAACGGGCGATTTAGCGGGCTTTGCTGCCGCCACCTATCAGCGCGGCATCGCCTTTGTGCAAATCCCCACCACCCTTTTGGCGGCGGTGGATTCCTCGGTAGGCGGCAAGACCGCCGTCAATCTGCCCGAGGCGAAAAATCAGGTGGGCTGCTTCTATCAGCCCAAGGCGGTGTTCTGCGATATGAACACCCTGCAAACCCTCAGCGAGGCGGAGTATCGCTGCGGCTGCGCCGAGGTCATTAAATACGGCGTACTGGGTGATGGCGCATTCTTCTCCATGCTGGAAAAAACACATATCCGTCAGCAGGAGGAGAATGTGATCGCTCGCTGTGTGGAGATGAAACGCGACATCGTGCAAGAGGACGAGTTCGACACAGGCAAACGCCGTCTTTTGAACTTAGGTCACACCATTGGTCACGGGGTGGAACAATGCAGCGGCTACGGCATTACTCACGGTGATGCGGTGGCCATCGGCATGGCGGCAGTCATGCAAGGTGCCGCCCGACGCGGCATATGCGCCAAGGAAGACTACGCACGGCTGGCTGCCGTATTGCAAATGTACGGTCTGCCTACCACCTGTGACTATCCCGCAGAGGCACTCTTTGATGCGTGCATGGCAGATAAGAAGATCGGCGGCGGCAAACTGCACCTTGTGGTGCCTCGCGCCATCGGTGATTGCGCCATTCTCCCCCTGGAGCTGAACGAATTACGAGGTTGGTTGACATAACATGGAGCAAATCGCGCTATTATCCGGTATGCGTCATGGCAGTGTGACGGCACCGGCATCCAAATCCCACGCCCATCGCTTGCTGATTTGTGCGGCGTTAGGGAAAGCGGCAGTCACCATCGATTGCGCTGACATTTCCAAGGACATTGTTGCCACGGCGCGGTGTCTTTATGCCTTATGCGCCGATGTGGTAACAGCGGATGGCGTTTTGCAGGTGATTCCCACCGCAAAATGCGGAAAGAAAGATCTTCTCTGCGGCGAGAGCGGCTCCACGCTGCGCTTTTTGCTGCCGGTATGCGGCGCATTGGGGAAAGAAGCGGTGTTTCATCGTGAGGGACGCCTGCCTGACCGTCCTCTTGCACCGTTGGATGCAGTTTTGCGCGACCACGGAATGCAAATAGAGTCCCGCGGCAGCGAGCTATACTGCAACGGTCAGCTTCAAAGCGGCTTATTTGAGATACCGGGGGATGTGTCCTCCCAGTATATTTCAGGGCTGCTGTTTGCCCTGCCCCTTTTGGAGGGTGACAGCACCATACGCATTACCGGCAAGACAGAATCCGCCGCCTATATCGCCATGACCGAGCAGGCCTTGCAGCAAGCAGGCATTCGCTTCATCCATCATGGCAATGAATACACCGTGTCCGGCTCCCAGCAGTATGCTCTGCCCCCTGAAACCGCGGCGGAGGGAGATTACTCCAATGGTGCGTTCTTTTTGTGTATGGGTGCACTGAGCGATAAGGGTGTCTGCGTGAAAAATCTACCCAAGCAAACCCGGCAGGGCGACAAGGCAGTGATTGACATTCTGCGCCGTTTCGGTGCGGAAGTCACCGTGAAAGGCGATACCATTTTTGTCCGAGGTGGACGTCTTCACGGCTGCGAAATTGACGCCTCGCCCATTCCCGATTTAATTCCAGTCCTTTCGGTGGTGGCGGCTGCCGCCGAGGGTGAGACCCGCATTTATAATGCAGGCAGATTGCGTTTGAAAGAATCCGACCGCCTCTCCACCACCGCCGAAATGCTGGCTGGCTTGGGCGGTACGGTGACGGAACTGTCCGACGGTCTGGTGATCAAGGGCGGCACGCTCCATGGCGGCACGGTGGATTCCCATAACGACCACCGCATCGCCATGTCCGCCGCTGTGGCGGCTTGCGTATGCCGTGAAAGCGTCAAGGTGCTTGATCCTGATTGCACCGACAAATCCTTCCCCCGATTCTGGGACATCTTTACACGATTGGAGCGAGAATGATGAGCAGTACCTACCACGGCAATTTTTCCTTTACCATCTTCGGTCAGTCCCACTCTCCTGCCATTGGCGTGACGGTGGAGGGTTTGCCTGCCGGCTTTGCGCCGGATTTTGAAGATTTATCACGCTTCATGGCACGCCGTGCACCGGGGCGAAACGAGTATTCTACGCCGCGCAAGGAAGCCGATGTGCCGGAATTTCTGTCCGGCTTGCAGGAGGGCAAGCTCTGCGGCGCGCCTTTGACCGCCATCATCCGCAACAGCAATACACGCTCCCGTGACTATGACGAATTGCGTGTCAAGCCCCGTCCCGGTCATGCCGATTACACCGCGCAGGTGAAATTCGGCGGCTCGCAGGATTACCGCGGCGGCGGTCATTTCTCCGGCCGGCTCACCGCGCCGCTGTGCATCGTGGGCGGTCTTTGCAAGCAATTACTTGCCCAAGAGGGCATTACCGTCATCAGCCGCATTGCCGAAATCGGCGGTGTTTGCGATCAGGGTGAGCTTCTTTCCTCCACGGCAGACAAGCCGTTTCCCGTGGTGGATGATGATGCAGGAACCGCCATGATCCAGGCGATTCTCGATGCCAAGGCAGATGCCGACTCTGTCGGCGGCGTCATTGAGTGCGCCATTCTCGGCGCACCTGCCGGACTGGGCGATCCTATGTTCGGCGGCATGGAAAACCGCATTTCTCAGTTGGTGTTCGGCATTCCTGCGGTGAAGGGCATTGCCTTTGGCGCCGGCTTTGATGCCGCCCGTATGCGGGGCAGCGAGAATAATGATCCCTTTGCCGTGTGCGATGGCAAGGTCGTCACCAAAACCAACCGTTGCGGCGGCATTTTAGGCGGCATTACCAACGGTATGCCCATTGTTTTCAGAGTCGCCATCAAGCCCACTCCCTCTATCGGTATTGAGCAGGATACGGTGGATCTTTCCACCATGGAAAACACCAAGCTGACCGTGGCAGGCCGGCACGATCCCTGTATCGTGCCCCGTGCCGTGCCCTGTGTGGAGGCCGCCGCCGCTATCGCCGTGTACGATGCGTGGCTTGCGCGGAGAAAGGAGCAAGGATGAATTTAGAGGAATTGCGCCTTCAAATTGACGAAATCGACACGGAGCTGCTTTGCCTGTTTGAAAAGCGTATGCGTGTGGCAGCTGAGATCGCAAAGTATAAACAGGAAAACCATCTTCCTGTGCTGGATGCCTCCCGCGAGGAGGTCAAGCTAAACGATGTGGCCTCCAAACTGCCCGAGGATTTGCAGGACTATGGCCGCACCCTATATAAAGAACTCTTTGCTCTCAGCCGCGACCACCAGCGCCATGCGATGCAAAAGCACTGCGGATTGTTGGGCAGAACACTGGGTCACAGCTATTCGCCCCAAATCCACGGCGAATTGGGCGACTACGAATACCATTTATACGAAAAAGAACCCGAAGAACTGGACGCATTCCTGAAAAGCCGCGACTTTGACGGATTGAATGTGACCATCCCCTATAAAAAGGCTGTCATGCCCTATTGTGCGGCGCTTTCCGACACCGCCAAAGCTATCGGCAGTGTGAATACCCTTGTCAAACGCACTGACGGCACGCTGTATGGCGACAACACCGATGCGTTTGGTCTGGAATGCCTGATTCGGCACAATCATATCGCCGTTTCCGGCAAGAAAGCGTTGGTGTTGGGCAGCGGCGGCACATCACTCACCGCTTGTACGGTATTAAAGGAGATGGGGGCGGAGACAATCGTGGTCATCTCCCGTAATGGCGAGGACAACTACGGCAATCTCTCCCGACACAACGATGCCGAGATCATTGTCAACACCACGCCCGTGGGTATGTATCCCCATAACGGTGAGCAGGCGGTGGATCTGCGGCAGTTCCCCCACCTAAGCGGCGTAGTGGATGTGATCTATAACCCCATACGCACCGCCCTTTTGCTGCAGGCGGAGGAACGGGGCATTCCCCATGCCGGGGGACTCTATATGCTGGTGGCGCAGGCCAAGCGCAGCAGCGAGGCATTTATGGGAACACCCATTGACGACGGCGAGATCGCGCGCATTGAAAAAAAGCTGCGCGGTCAGATGCAGAATATCATCCTTGTGGGTATGCCCGGCTGCGGCAAGACCACCGTTTCACAGGCGTTGGGCGAGCGGCTGCACCGTGAGGTCATCGACACCGACGCA
This sequence comes from Eubacteriales bacterium, assembly GCA_030529655.1. GTDB lineage: Bacteria > Bacillota > Clostridia > Oscillospirales > Oscillospiraceae > Vescimonas. Next base: position 18,534 of record JAUMWJ010000023.1, on the reverse strand, counting down.
GAAATCGAAAAGCGTGCCGGTATGTCTATTCCCGATATCTTCCGAGAATTTGGTGAGGCACATTTCCGTGCCTTGGAAACGGAAGTCATGGGCGATGTGGGCAAGCAGGGCGGCAAGATCATCTCCACCGGCGGCGGCTGCGTAACACGAGAAGAAAACTATTCTCTGCTGCACCAAAACGGCGTCATTTTCTGGATTCAGCGTGATCTGACTGCCCTTGCCCGTGACGGCAGACCCCTTTCCCAAAGCGGTGATTTGCAGGAGATGTACGAAAAGCGCCGTCCCTGCTATGACTACTTTGCTGATGCTTGCATCGATAACAACGGCACGGTAGCGGACGCCGTATCTCAAATTACGGAGGCACTATCATGACATTTCTGATTATCAACGGCCCCAATATCAATATGCTGGGTATTCGTGAGCCGTCTGTATACGGCGCACAGAATTTTGATGCACTGCAGCAGCTCATTCGTGACACCTGCGCCGAAAACGGGATTGACTGCGAGCTGTTCCAGTCCAACCACGAGGGTGCCATCGTGGATAAAATTCAGGAGGCCTACGGCAAGGCAGACGGCATTGTGATCAATCCTGCCGCCTACACCCATACCAGCATTGCCATCCTCGACGCCCTGAAGGCGGTGTCGATCCCGGCGGTGGAGGTGCATATCTCCGATGTGAAAAATCGGGAGGATTTTCGCCAGATCTCCTATGCCGGCATGGCTTGCATCAAGACCTACATGGGTCTGGGCTTTGACGGTTATCGGCAGGCGATCCTCTATTTGAAAGACTATCTGAGTAAGTAAAAAAAGGGTGCAGAACACGGAGTTCTGCACCCTTTTTTACTTACAGGATCGTGCCGCCGCCGATGACCCTCTCTCCATCGTACAGCACCACCGCCTGTCCGGCGGTAATGGCACGCTGCGGCGTATCGAATGTTACGCGCACCCGGCCGTCAGCAAGCGGCGATACGGTGGCATCCGCCTCCACCTGACTGTACCGCGTTTTCGCCGTACAGCGAAACGGCTCGCCGGGATGATCCATAGAAATCCAGTTAAACCGCACAGCCGTCAGCGTATCTGTGAACAGATCCTCGTTATCGCCCAGCAAAATGCTGTTATTTTCAGCATTCTTTTTTACCACATACACATGCTTGCCCACGCTGATGCCAAGTCCCTTGCCCTGACCGGTGGTATAGCAGGGCAAACCCTTATGCTGTCCCAGCACCTTGCCGTCCTTATCCACAAAGTTGCCTGGCTGCAGCTCCACATCGCCATACTCACGCAGAAAGCGCACATAATCGCCGTCCGGTACAAAGCAAATGTCCTGACTGTCGGCTTTGTCGGCATTTCGCAGACCGGCCTGACGGGCATTTTCGCGGATAGCGGGCTTATCGTACTCGCCCACAGGCAGCAGCAAATGGGATAGCTGATGCTGGGTGAGCTGATAAAGCACATAGCTTTGATCCTTGCGCCGATCGCGTCCACGGAGCAGTAAGTAACGACCGGCAGCTTCATCATAGCCCACACGGGCATAGTGCCCTGTGGCAAGGTAATCGTAACCCAATAACAGCGCGCGGTCTAAAAGTGCACCGAATTTCAGGCAGCGGTTGCAGTCAATACAGGGATTGGGTGTGCGTCCGGCACAGTATTCCGCCACAAAGCGGTTCATCACCTCATCTTGAAACCGCTCCGTTTCATTGAAAACATAAAATTTCATTCCCAGACGGTATGCCACACTTCTGGCATCCTCCGCATCATCGGCACTGCAGCAGCTGCCCTCGACCTCGCCCTGATATAACTTCAACATAGCGCCATCGCAGTGATAGCCCGCCTGCTGCAACAGCAGCGCCGCAGCACTGCTGTCCACGCCGCCCGACATGGCGACCAACACTTTCTTCTGATCCATGGTAAACCTCTGTATCATATTGGGAAAATCGGGTTAAACTGACAGAGAAATCTCAGTCCATATTCCTCTGCAGGAAAGACTGATAGGGCAGAGCGTCTGCCAGCTCCACCAAATGCGGTTCAAATCCGCCGTGGAAATCCACATTCGGCTCGTGCATTTCCACCACATCGCTGCGCTCATCGGGGAAGCATACGGTCACGCAGGTACCCTTATCCTTGACCGATTCCAGCAGCAGTCTGCCGCCGTGACCCTCGGCAATACGACAGCAAAGGGGCAGACCCAAACCGATTCCATGACCAAGTGACGGCTGGGAATGACGATAGCGGGTAAACGCCAGGTTCTTCTCCTCGTCCGTCATGCCGCAGCCTGTATCTGCCACGGACAAGCATACCTGACGCTCGTTCAAGCGCAATGACACGGTGATCTCGCCGCCTTGTGGCGTATATTTTCCCGCATTGGACAGCAGATTCCACACCAGACGCTCCAAATACCGTTTCTCTACCGCCACCATATGGGCATTCATTTTGCAGCAATAGCGCAGGGTGATCCCTTTTTCCCGCAGCAGGGGCTCTGCCACCAGGCAGATCTCACGCAGCCATTGCACCAGCTCCAGATTTTTTTTGACAAAAGGGGTGGGTTCCTTTAACAGGGAAGCGGAGGCCAAATTGTTCACGACACGCAGAATACGGTAGTAACCCTGATATAAGATGGCGGCATTGGTATCCACCGCCTGACTCTGCTCCCGCAGTTCAGGGGGAACCAGCGCCGCAGCGGCACCGTGAATATTGCTGAGCGGAAGGCGCATCTGATCCGCCACCGCAGGCAGCACGCTGCCCAGCAGCTCCGCCAGTTCATGATCGTTATGGCTCATACGGTTCCCTCCTTCATTTCCATTTATTTTTTTCACAACGGCATGGATTATCCCCGTTTCGTTGATTCATGTTTGACCATATCTTAGCAAAGAGCAGGGGAAAAAACAAGATATTTGGCAGAATTCAGAAAAAATTAAAAAATTTTCAAATATATGTTGCAATTATCGGTAAAACGTCATATAATACTAAACATACCATATGTTTGATATATTCCATTAGAGAGGAAGTTGAATTTATGAGCATTAAAGTTGGCATTAACGGTTTTGGCCGCATTGGTCGCATGGTGGTACGTCTATTGGTCAATCATCCCGAAATTGAGGTCGTGGGCATCAATGATTTGTGTCCGGCCGATTATCTGGCTTATATGCTGAAGTACGATACCATGCACGGCAAATTCGCAGGAACGGTGGACTCCAAGGAGAACGCCATTATTATCAACGGTAAGAGTATTCCCGTCTCTGCTGAGCGTGACCCTGCCAACCTGCCCTGGAAGGAGCTGGGGGCGGAGTATGTGATCGAGTGCACCGGTTTGTTCCTGACCAAGGAAAAAGCACAGGGGCATATTACGGCCGGTGCCAAGCACGTGGTGATGTCGGCTCCCTCCAAGGATGACACGCCTATGTTCGTCATGGGTGTCAATCAGGACAAATACACCTCGGATATGGCCTTTGTGTCCAATGCAAGCTGCACCACCAACTGTCTGGCACCCATTGCCAAGGTACTGCATGACAATTTCGGCATTGTGGACGGCCTGATGACCACGGTACACGCCACTACCGCCACGCAGAAGACGGTGGACGGTGTTTCTTTGAAGGACTGGCGCGGCGGTCGTTCCGCCGCAGGTAATATTATTCCCTCCTCCACCGGTGCGGCTAAGGCCGTGGGTAAGGTGATTCCCGAATTAAACGGCAAGCTGACGGGTATGTCTTTCCGCGTTCCTACGCTGGATGTATCTGTGGTGGATTTGACGGTGAATCTGGCAAAGCCCACCAAGTACGAGGAGATCTGCGCCGCTATGAAGGCCGCCTCTGAGGGCGAGTTGAAGGGCGTGTTGGGTTACACAGAGGAGAACTTGGTATCCTCTGACTTCCTGGGCGTCAGCGACACCTCTGTTTTTGATGCCAAGGCCGGCATCGCTCTGACAGATACCTTTGTCAAGGTCGTGGCGTGGTACGATAATGAAATCGGCTATTCTGACAAGCTGCTGTGTCTGGTGGAGCATATGTACCGTGTGGATCATCAGTAAGTGCACTTTTGTGCTTTGTTTTTCCTTCTCTTTTTTGTTCCTTGGAGCAGGGTCGGCTTTTGAGCAGTCGGCCCTGTTTCCCCGTTTTTTGACATCTTTAAAAATATTTCACAAAAATACTGTTCAAGCAGGAAATGTTATGGTACAATTAGAATGTATTAAATATATTTAGTACATTTCATCGTTACGAAAGGAATCGCACATTCATGGAACGCAACCCTATTCTGGACTACAAGCTGTCATTAAGCAGCGAAATCCCCCTCTATGCGCAGCTTGTAGGCATTATCAAGCACAATATTTCATCCGGTGCGCTGTCCGTAGGTGATCTTCTTCCCTCGGAAACGGAACTGTGCCGCACGCTGGATGTCAGCCGTAATACGGTTCGCCAGGCCATCGGCGAACTGGAGGAGGAAGGACTTGTGGTGCGCAAACGCGGCAAAGGCACCTTTGTAACGGACCCTGCCAATAACCGTCGCGGTGTTCGCTATTCCTTTACCACGGAGATTTCATCGCTGGGCAAAACGCCGTCATCCACGCTGGTCGATTTCGGTGTGATCACGCCGCCCCGCGCCATCTGCGAAAAGATGGAGCTGCAGGAGGGTACACCTGTCTACTGCTTCACCCGAATCCGCAACGCTGACGGTGAACCGCTGATCCTGGAGACGTCCTATTATCCCCGGTATATCTACCCCAATCTGACCCGGGACATGGTGCAAACTCACAGTTTTTACAGTCTTCTGTACCATGTGGGCATTACACCCTTTTCCGCAGAGGACACCTACGAATCCGTTATATTGGACGAAGCCCGCGCCCATTTGCTGGGTGTGCCGGCAGGCAGCTGTGCGTTTTATCACCAACGCCGCACCAAAACGGAGGACGGCCGCATTTACGAGTATACGCTCAGCTATATGCGCTCGGACCGTGTGCGTCTGGATGTCCATATGCAAAAAAGCGGCATGAGCTTTGTCCGCACGATTCATTGATTCCCCGATATTTCTCCCGGTGCTGCCATAAGCAGCACCGGTTTTTGTTCTTATACGGCACACATATGTCCGTTCGCCCTGCGCATTATTTGTAATATAGGTTTGAAATGTATGGAATATTTGGCGAAAATTTTTCATTTTTTTGTCTGAACTGTTTAAAAAAAGCAAAAAGTGTGCCCTTTTTTCGTATACCATTTTACCGAATGGCACAAGACACTTTCGACTTGTGTTGTTATAATAGGCATAGAATGATACAAGCTGCGTCTAAGGCGTAAACCAAACAAAAATGTGACGGGGAAAGGAATTCAAAATTATGGCTATCAAGATCGGTATCAATGGTTTTGGTCGTATTGGTCGTGTCGTGCTGCGTATTCTGTCGGAGAATCCCGAAAAGTTTGATATTTGCGGCATCAATCTGCGTAAGGCAGACATTGACTACATGGTCTATCAGATCAAGTATGACTCCGTTTTTCGTAACTTTAACGGCACAGTTGAGCATGTGGGCGGCGACCTGGTGGTCAACGGTCACAAGATCAAGATCTTCAGCGAGTCCGATGCTGCTCTGATTCCCTGGAGCACCTGCGGTGCTGAGTACATCATCGAATCCACCGGCGCTTACAACACCACCGAAAAGGCTTCCCGTCACTTCAAGGGCGGTGCAAAGAAGGTCATTCTGACCGCTCCCGGCAAGGACGACGCTACCCCCACCTTCGTTTACGGCGTCAACAGCGATGAATATCGCTCCGACATGAGGGTCATTTCCAACGCCAGCTGCACCACCAACTGTCTGGCACCTTTGGCCAAGGTCATCTACGATGAGTTCGGCATTGAGCAGAGTCTGATGTCCACCATCCACGCTTCTACTGCCAAGCAGAAGACCGTCGACTCCCGTGGCGGCGGTGACTGGCGTACCGGCCGCAGCATCCTGAACAACATTATTCCTTCCTCCACCGGTGCAGCCAAGGCAGTGGGCCGCGTGATTCCCGGCCTGATGGGCAAGATGACCGGTATGTCCTTCCGCGTTCCTACCGCCGATGTGTCCGTAGTCGACCTGACTGCTCGTCTGGGTAGAACCACCACCTACGCTGACATCTGCTATGCCATCCGTCATGCCAGCGAGACCTACATGAAGGGTATCATCGCTTATACCTCCGATCAGGTGGTTTCCACCGATATGATCGGCAATTCCCACCCCTGCATTTTTGACGAGACCGCCGGCATCATGCTGGATCAGGACTTTGTCAAGCTGATCGCCTGGTATGATAACGAGTTCGGTTACAGCAATCAGGTGGTGCGTATGCTGGAGCATATGTACACCATCGATCATCTGGCCGAAATGGGTGAAAAACCCGGCAGAAAGTAATACATACAATCCTTTTACAGTGCATCCGCTCAAGGCGGATGCACTTTTTTGTGACCGAATCGTAAACGATGACAGCCACCTCTTGCTTTCCGGCCTTTTGCGTGATACACTTATCCATTATGTTATATAATGGGTTTATGTCCCCATTTCCCCGATAAAGGAGCGCGAGATTTATGCCGAAATTCAGTGTCAGAAAACCGTTGACCGTCTTTGTGGCTGTGTTGGCTGTGTTGGTGTTGGGCGTCGTGGCATATTTGAAAATGACACCCGATTTGATGCCCAATATGGACTTTCCCTATGTGATCATCGTGACCACCGATCCCGGTGCCAGTCCCGAAGCGGTGGAATGGGAGGTGACCCGTCCGGTGGAGCAGTCCATGGCCACGCTGGATCAGATCAAATCCGTTACCTCCACCTCACAGAACAGCGTATCCATGGTGGTGCTGGAATTTGAGGACGGCGTGAATATGGACACCATCAGCGTGGATATTCAGCAGAAGATCAGCGTATTGCAGGGCAGTTGGGACGAATCCGTTGCTGCACCTTTTGTACTGAAGATCAATCCCTCCATGCTGCCGGTGGAGGTAGCCGCTGTTTCTTACGAGGGCAAGGACATTACGGAGTTGTCCGATTTTGTCAGCGATACACTGCGCAGTAAGCTGGACGGTATCACCGGCGTGGCAAGCGTAGACATCAGCGGCAATGTTGAGCGTCAGCTCCATGTGATCCTCAGTCAGGAAAAGCTGGATGCGTTGTCAAAGAAGCTGTCCGATACCATCAGCGCTCAGCTTGACAGTGCCGAGCGTCAGTTGAACGATGCCCGCGGACAGATCAAGGATGCGAAAAACGCCATCTCCTCTGCACAAGGAGGAGCCGTATCCTCCGCTACGGAGCAGGCGTTGATCACGCTGCAGCAGGGTATGGCCTCTCTGCGCAGCGAGCAGGTGAAATTGCAAAATAACCTGACAGAACTGGTTGCGGTGCAGGCAGACCGCCTGCGCCTGAACGGGCAGAACGCCGCCTATGAACGGCAGTTGGACGCCATTCGCAACGACAGCAGTCGAAACGAGCAGGAGCGCGATGAGGCCATTGCAGCCATTGAAAACAGCGACAATTATAAGGCGCTGCAGGCCGATCTTGCCGCGCTGGATGTGCGAATCGCGGCACTGGGCACTTCCTGGGAGGAAGCGCAGGCCACCGCCGATCAATGGCAGGAGAGTCTGGATGAGATCGGCGCGCAATTACGACAGCTTGAGAGCAGCGATGCCGGTCAGATCGCCAAACAGGTGTCCTCCGGCGTGATGACGCTGGCAGACGGTGTGATGCAGTTGGTTTCCGCCAATGTGCAGATGGATCTGGCACTGACTCAGATTGATGAGGGCTTTGCCACCCTGTCAGCTTCCCGTACTACCGCGCTGGATGCCGCCGATTTGGGCAATACGCTGCAAATATCCACCATTACCGCCCTGCTTACGGCACAGAATTTCTCCATGCCTGCCGGTTATTTGCAGGAAGACGGCGTGAATTACATGGTATCTGTCGGCGACGAGATCACCACACGGGATGAGCTGGAAAACATGGTGCTCTTTGACATGGGTCTTGACGGTGTGGCACCGATCTGCCTGAAAGATGTGGCAGAGGTGTTTATCACCGACAATTCTGATGAGGTCTATGCCAAGCTCAACGGCTCTGACGGCTTGATCGCCACCTTTACCAAGCAGTCCACCTATGCCACGGCAGATGTGTCGGACAATATCAACGCACGGTTTGATGAGCTGGAAAAAGAATACCCCGGTCTGTCCTTTGCTTCGCTGATGGATCAGGGCGAGTACATTTACCTGATCATTCATTCCATTCTCTCCTCTCTCGGTTGGGGCGCATTGTTTGCGGTGCTGATTTTGTATCTGTTCCTGCGTGACATTCGTCCTACTGTTATCACGCTATGTGCCATTCCCGTCAGCGTGATATTCGCCGTGGTGCTGATGTACTTCTCCGGCGTGACTATCAATATGATCTCGCTCAGCGGTTTGGCGGTGGCGGTGGGTATGCTGGTGGATAACTCGGTGGTAGTTATTGAGAATATCTACCGCTTGCGTGCCAAGGGTGCCACGGTGAATCAAGCCGCCGTGTCCGGGGCCAAGCAGGTGCTGGGTGCCATCACCGCCTCCACGCTGACAACCGTTTGCGTCTTTGTGCCTATCGTATTTGTGGAGGGCATTACCCGTCAGATGTTTACCGATCTGGCGCTGACCATGACCTATTCCCTGTTGGCAAGCTTGATCGTTGCCCTGACGCTGGTGCCTGCCATGGCATCGGGTATGCTGCAAAAGGAAAAGCCGCAGAAAAAGGGACTGCTGGATCGCGTCTATCCTGCCTATCGCAAGGCAATCACATGGTCCCTGCAGCATAAACTGGTGGTGTTGGCGGCGGCGGTGGTACTGCTTGTGGGCAGTGCATGGGCGGCATTGAGCCGCGGCTTTGCCTTTATGCCGGACATTGATATGAATACCGTCAACCTCACCATTACCATGCCCGAGGAAGCCGATCGGGAAACGGCCGTTACGCTGGCAGATGAGGTGCTCAAGCGTGCTGCCACGGTGGAGCATGTGGAAACGGTGGGTGCCATGATGTCCTCCGGGGGCAATATGAGCATGATGTCCTCCGAGGGCGGTGCCTACGATGTAACGGCTTACATCACGCTGCCCGAGGGTGAATCCGGCGCGAAAGCCGGCAAGGAAATCGTCAAGCTGTGCGAGGATCTTAGCTGCCGGGTGTCTGCCGACGGTGCTATGGCCATGATGAGCTATCTGACCGGCGATGGTATCTCATTGAATGTCTACGGCAACGATATGGAAACGCTCCAGCAAACGGCCCGTGATCTGGCGGCAAAGCTGGAGGAAATCCCCGGCACAGCAGATGTGTCCGATGGCTTGGAGGAGGCCTCCGAGGCACTGCACATCAGCGTTGACCGCAACGCCGCCATGCGAAAGGGCGTTACTGTGGCACAGATCTATATGCAGATCGCGGCGGCATTGACCGATAGCTCCACCATGTCGAACATGACGCTGGATCAGTTGGATGTGGATGTGGTGGTGGAAAGCCCCGAGGAAGGCCGCATGACGCGGGATAAGCTGATGAATCTGGAAATCACCAACTCCTCCATGAGTGCTATGAG
>JAUMWJ010000023.1:0-8980 GCA_030529655.1 Eubacteriales bacterium | reverse complement strand
GACAGCATGAGCACCGACATCTCTACCGCAGAGCCGGTTTCCTTCAAGCTCTCTGATGTGGCCACCATTGAAGACACGGTTAGCTTGAACACCATTTCTCGTTCTGAGCAGCGCCGCTATGTCACGGTGACTGCCGCCGTAGACGAGGGCTTTAATGTCACTAAAGTCACCAAGGATGCGGAAAAAGCGGTGGATCGTATGACGCTGCCTGATGGTGTCACCGTGGAATTTGCCGGCGAAAATGAGGCCATCATGGATGCTATGGAACAGTTGATGCTGATGATGCTGCTGGGTATTGTGCTGGTGTACTTCATTATGGTGGCGCAGTTCCAGTCGCTGAAATCGCCGTTTATCGTCATGTTCACCATTCCTCTGGCGTTTACCGGCGGCTTTTTGGCGCTGCTGCTCACCGGCATTGAGGTCAGTGTTATCTCACTGATCGGTTTTGTGATGCTGATCGGTATTATCGTCAATAACGGCATTGTGCTGGTGGACTATATCAACCAGCAGCGCATGAGCGGTATGGAGCGCCGCTCTGCGATCGTTGATGCCGGCGTAACACGGCTGCGCCCCATTCTGATGACCTCCATCACCACGATACTGGGTCTTGTGGTCATGGCATTCGGCGGCGATGCCGGCACGGCGCTGATGCAGCCGGTGGCACTGGTGTGCATCGGCGGCCTGCTGTATGCCACACTGATGACGCTGTTTGTGGTGCCGTGCATGTACGATATTCTCAGCAGGAAAGAGCTGCGTAAGGTGTCAGAATCCGATTTGCAGATGCTGGATATGTGATAAACAAAGAAAACCCCCGAAAATCCTATGGTTTTCGGGGTTTTTCTTTGTCTGCCTGTCAATATACAAACGAATTGGTCCATAACTGTGTCTGCGGTTTGAAAAAACTCGCGCTGCAAGCGGAGAAGCAGTAATCTGTTCTTATCAAAGGCAATAAAACACAAAAATTTGAAAAAAGAGGATATGGAAGCATGAAGATGAAGTAAAATAATGTCGAAAAAGTGCTTTCTTTTCTCTCGAACTTTCGTTACAATATTGATAAGCGTTATAAGGAGGCATGTTTGTGAAATTTTTGCGCTCCGGGGAGAATAGTACGAACCCGAAGCGCCGAATGTTTTATCTGTTATTCCCGATTTCTATTTTTTATTACGAAATATTACTGAAAATTTTAACGGTCGGAAAGATTTCCTTGTTGGGAACTTTATTCCTGTTCTGCGGCAGAAGACGAGATCGTATCAAGGCGTTGTATTGGGAGGGCAACGGTTTCGTACTTCTGTATAAGCGCTCGGAAAACGGCGAATTACCGGTGGCCGAACAGGCCTCTGCTTATTGTTTCTTCTCGCCTTTTTTTGACAGCTTTTTCTTTATGGACAACCATAAAAGCACAGCGTAGATACCAATGGTGAGAATAAACGGAGCAGCCGCATACCGCGACTGTATTAATACGTTAAACAGCGAATGAATCGTGCAGATAAGCGAAAATGAAGCAAGGGTACCTGTAATCAGCAGCTTTCGTGTCTTTGAACATATATAAAGGCAATATATAATGATCAGCGTACATATGCTGTGCACCATGCTTGCACCGAAACCGCGTGACAGAGCGAAGGAAACATCCTGCCATGTCGGATACCACGAAACTGACTGCGAGAATGCCCAGGCGTTCTCAAAAAAAGCAAATCCCAGGCCTGTGCATACGGCACATCCCAGAATATAATGGCTATCCGGCTTGAACGCAAAAAAGAATACAACAACCGGAAATGCTTTCAAAAATTCTTCTACCACGGGAGCAACGTGAATAGATAAATCAAAGGCTGATACTTCGACGTAAGCGCTGATAACCGAATTTATCTGTCCGGACAGATATGCCGAAAAGATGCCGAAAGCCATAAATACAAGAAGCAGGCGTGCTTTTCTTTCAACGAGCAAAGTCATTAAAAGTATGGGAGGGGAAATCAACAAAAAGAGAATGAAATTCATCGTAACCATGTTTTTCTCCCTCCTTCTGCAAACAGCAGCATCATCAAAAACGCAGCAGAGATTATTAAGGAGAGCAATGCTCCCGGCCACTTGTCCGCGAGAGCACTCAATAAAACACGCAGAACGTCTGCCACTTCTATAATAAGAGCGCAGAGATTTGCACGGCGTATCCAACGCACAAATAAGAATCCCATATCAGGGATAATAAAGTGCTTCAAATTGTAATATGACGCAAAGACGGCAGGGATATACCCTATGCCGGTCACGAAATTGACGGACGGTGCAGCATTTTCCGCGTTACTGAATGTATGTATAAGAATCAGCACCAGAACGGCAGCCGGCGCCAAAACCGATATAATCCTGTATTTACGAAAGCGAGTGCTTTTTTCATCAATCAGCGAGTCGTATTGACCGAAATTGGCAGAAAAAAGGAAGAGATAGCATCCGAAATAGCCGAAGAAAGTGATGCCCATACCCTGAAAGATGACCTGATAGCATAGGTAGTAAAGCATACGGAATACAGAAGCGCTTGCATAGCAAACAGTCGCCAGCGTGAGAATGCGGAAATACAAGGGAGCCTTTCTCATTAGGAAAACCCGGACTCCGTATATAACTGCTGCCAACAGCACAAGATCGGATAACATAATTATACCGTTTGCAATCAGTGTTGATCTGTCCATTCGGCGGCCTTCCTTTCTGTGCGGAATTATCGGTTTTAAGCCTTCTTCCGTAAGCGTTCAATTTCATTATACTCTCTGGAGCATAGAAGTCAACGATCCAAAACGAAATAATACCGGGAAGTGAGTTTTCCCGCAAAAATGCAAAGAAGTTGGATATTTCAGTGTTTTTTGAATACAGCAAAGCCAAGAATGTGGGAATTGTTGACTTTTCTGAAAATAGAATGTATAATTATAAAAACAGATCTGGAGGTTTAACAATGAAAAAGAACATTATCAGAGTTCTGATGGCAGTAATGCTGATCACAATTACTGTTTCTGCCGTGACCATCAATGCATCTGCAATGAACACCAGCAAGGACATTTTCTTCAAGCTGGATGGTATCGAAGGCGAAGCAAATGATTCCAAGCACGCAAAATGGATCAATGTTCTCTCCTTCGAGCACGGCGCGACACAGTCTGTACAGACAGGTCTTCCCGACGTATCCGGACGTGGTACATTTGAGCCTGTTGTTATCAGACACACAGTTGACAAATCAACTCCCAAGTTCCAGGAAGCCTGCATGAAGGGCATGAGAATTGGCGCAGGTGAACTTCATGTTTGCCGTCCCGTTGCAGGAGCGCAGACCGTCGTTTACAAAGTGAAGCTGGAAGGTATCAAAATTGTCAGCGCAAAGGTTATGGTGGAGGATCTTCCGGACGATAATTACCAGGTTGTTGAAGAAGTCAAAATGCTTGTCAACAAATTGACCTGGACCGCGACAACAATCGGGCTTGATAACTCCAACGGCGGAAATACTGAGGCATGCTATGACCAGGTTAAGAAAGCTACCATGCTTGATAACGGTGCCAGTCTTACAACCGTAATTCTCGGAAGCGTAACCTTTGTTCTTGCCGTAGGCTTGGTAATTGTTCTTGTAAGAAGCTCTAAAAAGAAACAGTCCGTTGTGACAACCGACAGTAATCAATCTGAGGTAGATAAGAAATAGAAATCTCCTTGCGTCACAAAGCGGCAACAGGTTTGAGCGTTGTGTAAAACGTAGAATCTCCGGCGTGTGCTGATTCGGGTGACTGTGAGGACGATGTGACCGGTCTGCCAACGATTGCACCGTTCCGTCATAGCGTTTGCGCCAGCGGTAGATGTATTGCCGATTGAGCTTGTAGCGGACGGCGGCTTTTGTTACCCCGTGTTTCAAAGAATATTCAATTACCACTTGCCGAAACCGCATTGTTTGTGTTATCTTTTCCATAGCGAATAGGTGGCCTGCCTTTCGGTTTGGTGTGAGCAACTTAACCTTATCACAGGTCTTTCCTATTCGCTATCCTTTTTTACTCTTTGTAACACATCATTGTAACACCTACATCAAACGCGAACGCAGTGTCGGATTTTTTGTTGCGAATTGGGAAATTTTGTGCTACAATAAACAAAAAGCGATTACCGACAGAGCTATATTGCACCTACTGGGGTTATCAAACATAGAAGGATAAGGCACTGTGAACCGCCCCACTTTGTGCGGACAGCACAAAAAGAGACCCCAAAGTAGGGAAAAGGAATTTTAAGCAACATACTGGCACCGTTTTTCCAGCGGTGTCAGTTTTGTTTTAGTCTGGATGCGCTGGTTGTTGTAAAAATAAATGTAATCGTCAATCAGTTCTTTAGCTTCGGAAAATGTGGCAATTTTGGTACGGTAGATGCACTCGGTTTTGAGAATGGAAAAGAAATTTTCGGCCAAAGCGTTATCATATGGATTTCCTCGTCTTATATTGGGTTCGTCCGCGACCGTGACGACAGGTGCGGAAACAGGCTGATTTTTGAGCCCGGAAGCCGGGTCTGCAGCATGAAGGGGCTCACCGTCCTTTTTGTCGGTTATCAGCTTATACGCACCGAGAACGGCAAGTGTGAAAATGACGATGAGAAGAACAAAGATAACTGTTTTTTTCATTAAACTCTCTCCGTTTGTGTCTTCCCAATGAATAACACTCTAAAGTGAATCAGAATATCAGCTGCTTTTGCTCAGCGAGGCGCCGCCTCTGTACATTTCAGGAAATTCATCCTCCTGCCATGTTTCGTAATATTCCAATATATCATTGTCGTTTTCACTGGTCTGATATGTGTATTGTACGCCGTTTGTGGCTTCTGCCTGCACAATGAATCCGCCAGCGGCGTTTTCTTCAAGGCGACTAATCTGATCGGAATAATCAGGAACAAATTCTCCGTCCTTCATATGCCCATAATTTATGCTTGAGTCCGTAAACTGCACATAATGCTCGGGAGATATGTCCCCGTCGTCGCCCAGCATCATGGAAGCTGTTTGCCACGTTCCCGGTATCTTAGCCTCAACTGTTTCAGCCTCGGTATTGTCAGTCTCAACCGGATCATTCTCGATTGAGTCATTCTTGAAAGTGTCATTTTGCCTACCACAGCCGGAGAGCATCATCAACAGCGCCAGAATGAGCATAGTTACACTAATTGCTTTTTTCATACGCAACCTCCTACCAATATATTTATGCGCAAACACCCATGTATCCTTGTTCTTCATAGAGCGGGATGTTCTATAGCCAAACAACATATTGATGTTATCAGGAGCCTTCTTCATAAACAGCCTCCCGAATCCAACCATTGCTGCTGGTATCAAAAGAACCATAATAAACATGAAAATCCAGAATGCCATTTTGCCTCCACAAAAAATTCCAATTCTTACTCACTACTGTTATTCAAGAATTCTGGCTTTTGATGGTTTATCTGCATCGTATATTAGTTTGATAGAACTTCCTACAGCAGGAACCTATTTACCTGCACCGATCCATTGCCGTTTGATAAAATCTGTCCCATCAACGTTGTATTGGATTTTAATAATATAAGGAAAAGTAATCATCAAGAATCCTTTGACATTGTAAGAATCCCCTTTCCGAAGTTTATAATTTATTATACAATATAGCACCTGATTTTTCAACATTTTGCCAAAAAAAGTGGATGTAACTGAAATCAGTTACATCCACTCGATATGTAAAAGGGCGCATTTTTTGATAGAAAGAATTCAGGGGGGGGGGTAAAATCAAGGGTTAGGGGGTAAAAATGACCTCTTGGGGGTAAAAAACCAACGAATATAGTAGTTCAAAATGAATTGTGGCATGGTAAGTACAGACATAAACCGGCATGCCGGGGAATCCGAATTGCGTTGTTTCTCTTTCGTCTTTCAGTCGCTTTTCTTATGCTGCATATTCTGCAAAGCGTTTGCCAAAATGTAGCGGTGGTGCATGTTTCATTACAACTTTATGCTTTTTCTTAGTTCCTCTACTCGTACAGGCTGCCCGTCAGAGACATAGATTCGCAGCTCGCCGAAGCCCATTTCGTGTATGAGCTTAATAAGGCTTTCTTCCTTAGCGGTGTATCTTTCGATTTCGGTATTTTCGGTTCTTCTGTTTTCCATTTTACAACCTCACTTTTACACATTCTGCTTTACGGCTATGCTTATCGGAAGCTCCAGCCGATTGTTTTCAAGAAGTTCCTTATCACTCAGAATTTCCTCTGCTTTTCCGCTTGCAATCACACGGCCGTCAGCAATGAGGATAGCCCTTTTGCAGGTTTCCATTATCATGTCCAAATCGTGTGACGCGATAATCTTAGTCTTCGGCAGACTGTTTATAACATTTATTACAGACCTGCGATTATACGGATCGAGGGATACTGACGGTTCATCCATTATTATTATTTCCGGATCCATTGCAAGCACGGTGGCAATTGCCGCCATACGTTTTTCTCCGACGGATATTTTATGATTATATTTGTTTTTCAGCTTAACAAGCTTAAGTTGCTCTAAAACAGCATCAACGCGTTCGTCTGCATCCTGCTTCGACATGCCGTAGTTCAAAAGACCAAACATCATATCGTCATAGACAGTCGGCATGAACATCTGATTATCGGAATTCTGAAGAATGAATCCGAGAATTTTCCTAATCTCAGGAAGATTCTGCTTGCATACAGGTATGCCCTTTACCAACACTTCACCTTCATGGGGCAGAAGACCTAACAGGACTCTCAGCAAAGAAGATTTTCCCGCGCCGTTTGCTCCTATTATTCCAACGGTTTCGCCTTCATCTATGCTGAAACTCATACCATTAAGCACGGGGCATCCTTTTTCATATGAAAATGAGACATTATTGAATTCAATCATACAAACACCTCACACAACCATTCCGCCCATCATAGAGGCAATGTCTATGTATCTCATTGCAATGAACACAGCTACAGAAGCAATAAGAAAAACATAATCAGCAGCTTTGCATTTTCCAAGATCAGCATAGAGGAATTCACCCGAAAAACCTCTGAGCTTCATGCTGGAATACAGTTCCTCAGCTCTATCCATGCTTCTGAGCAGAAGCTGTCCGAGGAATGAACCCCAAGCGGATTTTTGAACACCTTTCTGCCGCGGCGCTCTGAGCATATATGCATCTGTCATGACCGAAACCTCTTCCATCATTACAGATATATACCGGTAAGTCAGCAAGAGGAGCGTTACAACAAAACCGGGAACGTGCAGTTTTCTCAGCGCGGCACATATTCGGTCAAACGGTGTTGTGGCAACCAGGATATAAGAAGCCGTAACGCAGAAAACGCCTTTCAGCATCAGCGTTATCATGGAGATAACGCCACCGCTTATCGTTACGCCGCCTATGCAAAGCATCGGAGTTTTATCGAGAAACGGATTGAACAGCCCTACCGCGCATACCAGGGGAAGTACTATGCGCAGCTTATATAGGCATCTTCCGATTGACGTTCCGCTGATTTGGAACATGAGGACGGGATAAAGAACCATTATAATAAGCCCGCTCAGATCATATTTATCAAAGGAAACCACGACAATAATGTAAAAAATGGTCGCAAGAAACTTAACCGTGGCATTTAGACTGTGAATTGGTGATTCTTCAGTCGCCATGGCATCCATCTCTTTTAATTCAACTATTGCATGGTCAATTTTTTTCATGGCTCATTTAAATGGTATTAAGGAGCACCGGCAACTGGTGCTCCTTAACCCTTTTAAGAATGGTGCATAAAGGAGTTTAGGGGTATGAAAGACCTTGATTTACTGTTTCTGTTTCTTTTTGAAGAAGCCGCCCAAGACGCACACACCGAGGGCAACTGCCGCAACCATTGCGGAGCCGACAATACCGGAAACGGTTGTACCTGCCGCACTGTCATTGTCAGCGAAAGCGTAGTCGGGAAGGAATGCAGTTGATTCCTGTATCTGGCCTGCTTTATCCGCAGCGTTGCTTGAAACGCCATAATCTTCTTCATCAAGACCCATGTTCTGGCTGTAGCCTGCATCACTATTGCCGAAGAGTGCCCACTCGAGGCCGTCGGGATTGGAGCTCGCAAACAGGGACAGAATTCCACCGACGAGGCATACGGCAATTGCGAGAACAACTACAACAGTTTTAACGGAGCGTTTTCCGGATACGCTTTCAGCAGAAAGGTTTACTTCCTTCAAAAGCTCAGGTCTTGATTCGAATACAAATGTAAGTACAGCCGCCGTTACAAGACCTTCAATGAGGCCGATTGCAAGATGAATGGGCTGCATAAGTGCGCAGAAGGCACCGAAGGGAAGCTCGGTAATGCCAGAGAGAGATGTTTCAACGACAACAGAGAACGCACCGAGCTGCAGAGTTACAATACAGCCAATAACCGATGCGACGATTATCTTGGCTCTCTGTGCTGCCTTTGCTTCCATCTTGCCGAACCAGTTGCTGCGCATGATGGGTTTCCAAATCAGATAGTAGCCTACGAAGCAGCCGTAGAATGCCATGTTCCACACATTGGCACCCAGGGCAAGCAAGCCGCCGTCACCGAAGAACAGACATTGGATTGCGAGGATTACTATCATTGAAAGGAATCCAGCTTGCGGTCCAAGGAGCGCTGATAGCAACATACCGCCGCACATATGTCCGGAGGAGCCAGTACCGGGGATGGTGTAGTTTATCATCTGTCCGGCAAAGACGAGAGCAGCTGTTACTGCCATAACCGGAAGACGTTTGGAATCTTCATCTTCTTTTTTGAGTTTGTGAGCAGATACTCCGGCAGTTGCACCGGATGCCACATACATTGTTGCCGCTACCGCAGGAGCGAGCAAGGCATCAGCCATATGCATAACATTACCTCAATTCTTCTGGGAAAACCCGTTAATATAAAACGAAACAGCAGATCAATAGCGCCAAAAGATGGCATACTACCTGCTGTTGTTCAGTCGGTTTGTATACAAGTGATATGTACCCAGTTTTCTGGACACAGTCATTAGAATTGAAAAATTAGTTCT
>JAUMWJ010000022.1 GCA_030529655.1 Eubacteriales bacterium | reverse complement strand
ATACTTCATGAAAATACCCCCAATACTGGGTGTCCAGTATTGGGGGTACATATCAGAACAATACTCCGATTTTTGTTTATTGTTTTTCCTGTACGTATTGCTTCAGTGCGGCAAAAGAGGTGTCGCTGATGACATGTTCGATGCGGCAGGCATCTTCTGCTGCGGTTTCTTCGTCCACGCCCAACCGGATTAAAAATTCCGTCAGCGCAGTGTGACGCTCATAGATTTTTTCCGCCACTTCCCGTCCTAAATCTGTCAGCGTTAAAAAACCACTATCGTCCATCAATACATAGCCGCCGTTTTTCAGAAGACTCATCGCACGGCTGACGCTGGGTTTGGAATAGCCCAGATATTCGCCCACATCAATGGAACGCACGGTTTTAGAAGTCTTGGACAACACATAGATTGTTTCCAGATACATTTCGCCGGATTCCTGCAAATGCATGATGATAACCTCCCAATGAACGAGTATCCATACTATATCATATGTGAGGAGAAAAATCAAGTTAGCATAGGGTAACTTTTCTGTTGACTTGTTGGTTAGCATATGCTAATATATAGACAGATAAAAGATACAGATCCCGATGGAGGAAGAATATGACATTGAATCAGTTGAAGATAGGCAGCACGGCTGTGATTAAGACGGTGGGTGGCGAAGGAGCACTGCGCTGTCGTTTGTTGGATATGGGATTGATTCCCCGCACGTGGGTGACGCTGCAAAAGGTGGCACCCATGGGCGATCCCATTGAGATTCGCGTGCGCGGCTATGAGCTGACGCTGCGTATCGACGATGCGAAGGAAATTGAGGTGGAGGAGGTGGCTAAGGGATGATTTTTGCGTTGGTAGGCAACCAGAACTGCGGCAAGACCACACTTTTCAACGCCTTGACCGGTTCCAATCAGCATGTGGGCAACTTCCCCGGCGTGACGGTGGATCAGAAGATGGGAGAGATCAAGGCGTATAAGAATTGCTCCGTGGTAGACTTACCGGGCATTTACTCTCTGCGTCCCTACACGCAGGAGGAGATCGTCTCCCGTGATTTTATACTCCATGAGAAGCCCGACGGTATTATCAATATTGTGGATGCTACCAATATTGAGCGTAATCTTTACCTGACTCTTCAGTTGCTGGAGCTGCGTGTACCCATGGTACTGGCGCTGAATATGATGGACGAGGTGTATGCCAACGGCGGTACCATTGATGTGAAAAAGCTGTCGGATATGCTGGGCATTCCCGTAATTCCCATCACTGCCTCCAAGGGTGAGGGCGTTTCAGAGCTGATAGATCAGGCAGCGCAGACAGCGCGGCAAAAGATGCTGCCTAAAGTATATGACTTCTGTGCCGGTGATTCGGCGGTACACCGCTGTATCCACGCGGTGGTACATATGATTGAGGACCACGCTGACCGCCTGGGCATTCCTGCCCGATTCTGTGCCACCAAGCTCATCGAAGGAGAAGTGGGATTTGCCGAAGAGCTGGGACTTGATCAGAACGAAAAAGAACTGCTGGAGCATTGTATTGTACAGATGGAGTCGGAAAGCGGTCTGGATCGCAATGCTTCACTGGCGGATATGCGTTATACCTTTATTGAGGGCGTGGTGGCGACCTCTGTGGTAAAATGCCATGAAAGCAAAGAGCACCGCCGCTCCATGCAGATTGATAAGGTGCTTACCGGCAAATATACAGCGATTCCGGTATTCCTGGCGGTCATGTTCCTGATTTTTTACCTGACCTTCCATGTGATCGGAGCCGCATTGTCGAATCTTTTGAGCGTGGGCATTGACGCATTGACCGGTGTAGTGGATCGTGGATTGACCGCCTATGGTATCAATCCTGTGGTACACAGTCTGATCATTGACGGCATTTTTGCCGGTGTAGGAAGCGTGCTCTCATTTCTGCCTATCATTGTAACGCTGTTTTTCTTCCTGTCCATCTTAGAGGACACCGGCTACATGGCACGGGTGGCATTTGTAATGGACAAGCTGCTGCGTAAGGTAGGATTGTCCGGCCGCAGCTTTGTGCCGATGTTGATTGGCTTCGGCTGCTCGGTGCCTGCCATTATGGCCTCCCGTACCGTATCCTCAGACCGTGACCGAAAGATGACGATTTTGCTCACACCTTACATGAGCTGTTCGGCGAAAATACCAATTTACGCAGTCTTTTCTGCCGCCTTTTTCCCCAAGTACAGTGCTCTTGTGATGATCGGATTGTATGTTACGGGGATTGTGATGGGGATTCTGGTAGCGTTGGTGCTCAAGCACACGGCATTTCGCGGACAGCCTGTGCCGTTCGTGATGGAACTGCCCAATTACCGTATGCCCTCGGCAAAAAGTGTGGGCTTGCTGCTGTGGGAGAAAGCACGGGACTTTTTGGAACGGGCCTTTACGGTGATATTCGTGGCTACTATCATCATTTGGTTCCTGCAAACCTTTGATATGCGTTTGAATGTGGTCACCAATAGTGCCGACAGTCTGCTTGCGATGGTCGGTCAATGGCTTGCTGTTTTTTTCCGTCCTCTGGGTTTTGGCGATTGGCGCATGGTAACGGCGCTGATCTCCGGCTTTACGGCAAAAGAGGCGGTGGTTTCTACCATGTCGGTGCTGCTGGGTACCAGCGTGGCGTCCTTGGGCAGCGCATTAGGCGCGTTTTTCTCTCCGCTGACCGCTATCAGCTTTCTTGTCTTTACGCTGCTCTATACCCCTTGTGTGGCTGCCGTTGCCACCATTCGCCGTGAACTGGGCAGTGCGGCGGACGCCTTTTTCGTGGTGCTGATGCAGTGCAGCGTGGCGTGGCTTGCCGCCTTTGCGGTCTATCAGGTAGGAGGAATGCTGTGATGAAGCTGATAGATGTGTTGCTTGTCTTAGTTGTGCTGACTGCAGTCGCCACGGCAGTTCGTTATATGGCTCGTCATAAGGGAAAGGGCTGTAACGGTCAATGCGACGGATGCCATACCAAGTGTGATAACAAGAAAAATTGAGATACGAAAAAGGAACGGTTTTCGCCGTTCCTTTTTCGAATTTAGTAACAGGGGCGGCGCTCGATTCGCCCGCAGGCGATTTTCTCACCGGCATTACCGGCAGGCTGCGAGGTAAAATCGTCCACACCCCGATGAATGACTACGGTTTTCCCCACAACTTCTGCGACAGAGAAACGATCCGTCAAAAAAGCGGAAAAAGCGTAACCGTTGTTGCTGAACAGGGGCGGCAAATCGCCTGCGTGATAGGGATGCTCACAGCCTTTCGGATTGTAGTGTCCCAATGTATCGGCAAAGGCGACCCCACTGCAAGAGGTACCCTCGTGGATATGAAAGGCAAAGATTTGGGAGCGGCACGGTTTCCCTATGTTGGGCAGACCAAAGACTTGCGCGGCAATCAGTGTCCCGGACGGCGTTTGATAGAAGCGGACATCACCGTTGATAGAGGGATAATCATCTCCGCCGCTGATTTTGGCGCAGGCGGTGGGACTTTGCTGCAAGAGAGCGGTGAAGTAATAACGCGCACGATCGGATGGATAGTAGGATTTCTGCATAGTTTGAGCTCCTTTCCTACCACTATCATACGATTCATGAATTGAATAGGTGAAAGAGGTCAAAAAACCTGTCAAAATATGGGGGAATATCGTTGTTTTTAGCATTGCGTGAGCGATACGGCTGTGGTATGATAAAACTCGTGCTGTTAAAAACTTCATTCACAAAAGGGAGAAGTCCATGAAGCAATTAAAACCGCAGTTACTTTTATCGCTGAAGAGCTATTCCAAAGCGGCGTTTGTAAAGGATGTGGTGGCAGGTATCATTGTCGCCATCATTGCTCTGCCTTTGTCTATCGCGCTGGCTTTGGCCTCCGGCGTAGGACCGGAACAAGGTATTTACACCGCTATTATTGCCGGCTTTATTATTTCGGCGTTAGGTGGCAGTAAGGTGCAGATTGCCGGCCCCACGGCGGCGTTTGCCTCTATTGTGGCAGGTATTGTGGCGGAGAACGGTATGTCCGGCTTGGCAACTGCCACCATTATGGCAGGTATTATGCTGGTGATTATGGGCGTATTGCAACTTGGTTCGTTGATCAAATATATTCCGTACACCATTACCACCGGCTTTACCGCCGGTATAGCTGTCACCATTATCATCGGTCAACTAAAGGATTTCTTCGGCCTGACTTTCGTGAATAAGCCCATTGAAACGGTGGATAAGGTCAAGGAAGTGGTAGCATGCTTTGGCAGTGTCAACTATATGGCGGTGGTGATCGGCCTCATTGCTTTGGCGATCCTGATTATCTGGCCGTATTTTTCCAAAAAGATCCCCAGCTCTCTGGTGGCGGTGATCGTCACATCGCTTGTTGTGAAAACGGCCAATGTACAGGTCAATACCATTGGTGATCTGTATACCATTTCCAGTGCGCTTCCCAAGCTGACGATGCCCTCGTTCCAGCTCGAAACAATGATTCGTGTGGCACCGGATTCTTTCACCATTGCCATTCTGGCGGCTATTGAGAGTTTGCTGTCCGCCGTGGTAGCCGATGAAATGATCGGCTCGCGGCATAATTCTAATATGGAACTGGTGGCACAGGGGGTTGGTAATGCGGCCTCGGCGTTGTTTGGCGGTATTCCTGCTACCGGCGCGATTGCCCGCACAGCAGCCAACATTAAAAACGGTGCCACATCGCCTGTCGCCGGCATGGTTCATGCAGTGGTGCTGCTCTTAACGCTGGTGCTTTTGATGCCCTATGCTGCGCTGATCCCCATGCCGTGCATTGCTGCCATCTTGTTTATGGTGGCCTACAATATGAGCGGTTGGCGGAATTGTAAGGCGATTATAGAGAAGTCGCCCATCAGCGATACCATTGTCATGGTGTTGACCTTTGCTCTGACGGTGCTGTTTGATCTGGTGGTAGCCATTGCGATTGGCATGATCATTGCCGTGCTGTTGTTTATGAAGCGCATGACCGACGAGGCAGAAATATCTGAGTGGGAATATGTGGAGGACGGTGCCGATCCGGATGGAAAACTGCGGCCTGTACCCAGTCATGTCATGGTGTACGAGATCACCGGCCCCATGTTTTTCGCGGTAGCGGATAAGATTCCGCATATTTCCTCCAAAGAAACACATAAGGTGATGATTCTGCGTATGCGTGCTGTGCCGGCGCTGGACATCACGGCACTGAACAGTTTGGAACGCTTACGGCGAGAATGTCAGAGAAACGATATTCAGATGATCCTCAGCCATGTCAATGAGCAACCTATGGCGGTCATGAAGAAATCGGGATTTTATAATGAGGAAAATGCCAGATTCTTTGCCGCCAACATTGATGAAGCGTTGGAGCTGGCGTCGCAGATTCACGGAATAGAAGCATCATAAAATCGGATGGAGGATTTTCCTCCATCCGATTTCAACTGTTATCATCCTGCATACGGTATCCAACGCCCAATTCATTGATGATATACCGATTTTCTCCCGGCTTAGCGCCTAACTTCTTGCGAATATTTGCCATGTTGACCTGCAGCTTTTTCACACTGCCGTGGTCGGAATAACCCCAAACGGCCTGTATAATGGCGGAATAGGTCAGCACCTTTCCGGTATGAGTAGAGAGAAAGGCAACAATGTTGTACTCCGTCTGCGTCAGATCGATCGTGTTTCCTCCAATGGAAACGGTACGGGTATCATATTGAATTTCCAGATCTTCCAAAACAAACTTTCCACCGGGTACGGCACCCATTTCTGCGCCGGCTCGGCTGCTGCGCAGAGCAGCCCGCAGTCGCGCCAATAATTCTGCCGTACCGAAGGGCTTGGTAATATAATCGTTTGCGCCCAAATCCAAAGCCGCCACCTTGTCTGCTTCTGTGGTACGGGCGGAAAGTACGATGATCGGCGCAGCCGAAATCTGACGGGCGGCACTGATAAACTCCAAACCGTCCCGATCAGGCAACCCCAGATCCAGAATCACGAGATCCGGCAGATGAGAGGAAAAAAGCATGGTACCCATATCACATCGTGTGGCGGTGAGAACCTGATAATTGTTAGCATCCAGAATGGTTTCCACAAAGCTGCGAATGTTGGCTTCATCTTCCACCACAAGAATTTTGTAACGGTTATTACTCAAGTGAGTTATCCTCCATTTCCAGCGAGAAACGGAAAACAGCTCCACCGTTTTTCCTGTTCTCTGCCCAGATTTCGCCGCCGTGTGCGCGTACAATGGTGGAACAAACGGATAATCCGATGCCCATATTGTTGCGTCTTCCATCGGCAGGTGAGGTAAGATGCTCCAAATAGCCGGTAAAGAGATCGGTCAACTTCTCTGATGGCACACCGCAGCCGTTATCTGCCACTTCAAAGACGGCCTTTCTGCCTTCGGTATGTACACTCAGCGACAGCTCCGTCATGCCGGAAGCATGGTATATGGCGTTGTCCAACAGGTTAGACAAAACCTGCTCGATCAGCAGCGCATCCATGGGTATGCTGATAAACTCATCAGGAATGGATAGTAAGACCGGCTGATCCGGATAGCGCTTGCGAAACTTCAACAGCACGGCATCGATCAGCTCCTCTAATACGGTAGGCGTTTTGTTAAGCTGTATGTTTCCCTCGTCGATGCGCGTAACAGAGAGCAGATTTTCCACCATATGAATCAGCCATTCGCTGTCTGACCGTACCTCAGATAATAGCTTGATCTGCTGCGGTTTTTTCAGAGAATCGAAATTTTCGATAATGGTGGAGCTGGCACCGTAGATAGAAGTAAGCGGTGTACGCAGATCGTGTGAAATGGCGCGCAGCAGATTGGCGCGCATTTTTTCCTTCTCGCTTTCGGCACGAATCTCATCCTGTACACGAATGGCTGTGTTCAGACTGCTGGTGACAATGGCGATTACGAGCATCAGGATAGCCGAGAAAATATTTTGACCGGTAAGCAGGTCGGTAAAGGAATAGTAAGGATAGGTAAAGGCAAAATTAGTGGCGATCACGCTTAAAATAGCGGAGATGACGCAGAGCACATAACCCTTGGTTTTCAGCGAAATGAGAAATACGCCGAACACAAAGATCATAGGTGTCAGCGACTGGGAAGGCAGCAGCGTGCGGATCAGAATATTGGCACCAAATGCTCCTACTAAAACAATTAGCGTGAAGAGAATATCGCTCCACCACTGCTTCAAAGTTTTTTGCTTTCCTCGCATATGGGCTGCTCCTTTACTTGCATATAGATAGATTATACCTATTCTTTTGCTGAGCTGCAAGTATACGCCCGTTATTTTTACAGCTATCGACAGAATTTCTTTACTGCATCTTTACCGCAGAAGCGTTATAATAAAAAAATAAAATAGAAAGGAAATACCCATATGCAGGAGAAAATTATCATTACCAGCGACAGTACCACCGATCTTGGTGAGGAGCTGATCGCCCAATATGGTATTAAAATATTGCCGTTAAAGGTGGTTTTAGGGGATAAAACCTATGCTGACGGTGTGGATATTACACCCGATATGATTTATGCCCACTATGCGGAAAAGGGTGAACTGCCTCAGACAGCGGCTCCGAATCTGGCGGAATGTATCGACTTCTTTGGCGCTTTGGTGAATGACGGCTATACCGTCATCCATTTCACCATCAGCTCTGAAATGTCGTCGTCGTGCAGTAATGCGGTCATTGCCGCCCAGGAATTTGAGAATGTATACGTAGTAGATACCCGTAATCTGTCCACAGGCGGCGGTTTGCTGGTGGTTTCTGCCTGCGAGATGGCACAAAAGGGCATGACGGCTGAAGAAATTGTCAGCCAAAGCCGAGAGCTTGCAGATCGGGTGAGTGCGTCCTTTATCGTGGATGATCTGACTTTTTTGTACAAAGGCGGACGCTGCTCTGCGTTGGCGGCATTGGGCGCCAATCTGCTGAAGCTGAAGCCGTGTATTGAGGTGAGTGGCGGTAAGATGGATGTCAGCCGTAAATATCGCGGTAAGTTTGAAAAGGTGCTGCTGCAGTATATTGCCGATCAGGTGGGGGACGGAAGCCGGATTGTTGCCGACCATGTTTTCGTTACTCATGCCGGCTGTGACGATGAAATTTGCCAGATGTGTGCAGAAGAAGTGCGTAAACTGGTACCTGTAAAGCAAATTCGCATTACAAGAGCCGGTTGCACAATCTCCTCCCATTGCGGCAAAAATACGCTGGGCGTGCTGTTTATCCGCAAGTAAAGGTGCATTGATCTGAAAGTAAAAAAATCCGACTTAAGTGTATTACGCTAAGTCGGATTTTACCGTGTATGAGGAGAGTTAACATGGATCTGAAAGAAAAAACATTACAAAGTGAAGAAGTGTATCACGGACGGATTATCCGGGTCATGCGCGATGAGGTAGAGCTGCCCAATGGCAAAACCGGCGTGCGTGAGGTAGTACGCCATCCCGGTGG
The DNA here is from genome assembly GCA_030529655.1 of Eubacteriales bacterium. GTDB lineage: Bacteria > Bacillota > Clostridia > Oscillospirales > Oscillospiraceae > Vescimonas. Next base: position 28,849 of record JAUMWJ010000022.1, on the reverse strand, counting down.
TGTAGGTATTTTAGCGTTAGACGATGATTTCTGTGTGCCGATGGTGCGACAGTACCGCTATGCTTTTTCGCGGGAACTGTGGGAGATTCCGGCAGGCAAGCGCGAAGCCGGAGAAGAACCGTTGGAAACCGCTAAGCGTGAATTACTGGAGGAGGTAGGCGCTACGGCGGAACGATGGCTGCCTATGGGTGAAATCATTGCTTCACCCGGCTGCTATGATGAAACGCTGTATCTTTTTCTGGCGCGTGGGCTGACCTTTGGTGAGAGGCACCCGGATGAGGATGAGTTTTTGAAAGTGGCAAACATTCCGTTTACAGAGTTGAAGGATATGTGCCTTTCCGGTGGAATAAAGGATGCCAAAACGGTAATTGCCGTGTTGAAAGCGAAAAACCTAATGGGGATCTAAACATAAAACCGCTGAAATCATACGATTTCAGCGGTTTTCTCTGGTCGGAGAGAGGAGACTTGAACTCCCGGCCTCTTGGTCCCGAACCAAGCGCGCTACCAACTGCGCTACTCCCCGTCAGCCAACCTATTATATTGTTTTTCCGTGTCTATGTCAAGAAAAATTTATTCCTCACATAAGAAGCAGACACACTGCATAGACATAGAGAAAAAGGGAGGGGACAACATGGCAACACGGCGGGAATACAGCGGTCGACGCATAAATCAGACGCCGACAAGATACCGAACGAGCAAAACCGACACAGCAAAACGGAAAGAATCACCCAGAGGAAAACGCCGCATGATACAACTTATTGCGTGTGCTGTTATTTTGATAGGTGTGGTGGGTGTAAAACTGCTAGCTCCCGATACATTGGCGCTTTGCCGGGACAAACTGCTGTCATGGATGGGAGAGAATACCGATTTTGCAGAGGCATTCTCCTCCATAGGTCGTGCTGTATCCGGCAAGGACGGTATATCCGATGCGCTGGAGGACGCCTATACAGCGGTATTTGGCAAGGCGGACAGCGTGGAGCTAGGGGGAAGCACGGCTCTGATGGCACAGACAACAAAACAGGAAGACATCATCTATACGGCAGATAATCTGCCGGAGGATGTCTTCCTGCTGCAGCGTGTGCTGGGATTTCCATACGCCGATCCGATTAAGGGACAGTTGACATCATCCTTCGGCTACCGTATACATCCGATTGCAGGAGAAAAACGATTCCATTACGGTATGGATATTGACGCAGAAGAGGGGGCGGTCATCCGTTCCTTTGCGGATGGAAAGGTGACGGCGGTAGGGGAGAGCTCAGAGCTGGGGAAATATGTAACTGTGCTTCATGCCAACGATTTTACAACGCTTTATGCACATTGCCAGCGCATCACCGCTTCCTCCGGTCAGACGGTGCAGTTAGGCGATCCCATAGCGGAGGTGGGTGCTACCGGTCAAGCCACAGGACCGCATTTGCATTTTGAACTGCACCAGGACACCCTCTATCTCAATCCGGTTTTCTATGTATCCCACTGAGCAAACGACCATCCGTGTATCACCTGCGGCAGTGGTAGTGTTAGCGGCATTTATTTTGCTTTCTTCTCCGGAAATTCTGGCAGCCCTGTTGTTGGCGGCGTTGGCACATGAATGGGGACATTATCTGGTGCTGCGGGCATTGGGCGGACGAGTTGATACCATTGAAGTCACCGCATTGGGAGCAGAAATGCACATAGCACCGAGCTGTCGGTTATCCTATGGCGGTGAAATATTGGCGACACTCGCCGGCCCTGCTGTCAATTTGCTGCTTGGATTGCTATGGGGACTTTGCGGACAGTATATGCCGCTATTCTATCTGCTGGCAGGTGCGCAGTTTATACTGGGACTCTTCAATTTGCTGCCTATTACGCCTCTTGACGGCGGCAGTATACTGTGGCTTGCCGCTGCATGGTCAACCGAGCCGTACACGGCAGACCGCGTGGCAAGTAATGTAGGACTTGCTGTGGCATTTTTACTGCTTGCTGTCACGGCAATATTGGGAAGCTGTGCAGGCGGCGGCTGTTTTCTGGTGCTGATGGCGCTATGGCTGCTGTTGACCTCCCTGCGCCAAAAACTGCGCCTTACATGAAATATTTGCGCCAGGGGAAGCGGTCATAGAAGGTCCAATGCTTTTCATAGAAAGCGGAGAAACGACCGATGATCCAGCCGTTGATCAGCGCACAGAGAATCGTACCCCATTTCACACCTTCAAAGTGCCACAGTCCAAACACCAAGAAGCTCATGATCACACCGATCAAACAGCTTGTGCAGTCATAACCGGTCTTGAATTTATTGATATTGATATGGAAGTGGGAGGAAACCTCTTTGACAAACAGCTCGTAAACTTCCGGGGAAATATATGTATGGAACATGGCGGACACGCCTGCCGAGCAGAATAGCATGCCCAGTACATAATAAATGGCGCGCAGCCAGACGGAATCGACCGGCAGCATGGCGCCCAGCAGCATAAATCCGTCTAAAACAAAACCGTAGATCACCGCCGTGACAAAAGAAAACAGATAGGATACGCGGAAACGGTGGATCAACAGCGACATGGCGATCAATACTACCGCCTGCAAGCAGTATTCCGCCATGCCGAAGGTGACGAAATGCCAAATAGGGGACAGCCAGCGGTAAAGTAAATAGGCAGGGGCCACCACCATAGAAACGCCAAAATTCGCCTTTTCCATCAATACGACGCCCCATGCGACGAATAAAATGCCGCATACATAGGCAAGCTCCGTGCTGAACTTTCTTTTCATAGTTACCTCCTGAACAAAAAAATGAGCTTTTTTCGTTTGATACAGAAACGAGAAAAAGCTCATTTTTATTATACCATACCTGTCAAGTGTCAAATCATGTCAAACATAATAAAAAGTCTTGTCAAATGCGGGGATACGGGGTAAAATAACTTGTTATGAGAAAGAAACTTACGACAGGAGAATTATTGTGGATAAAAGATTAGAGCGCATTTTACCCCGTGTGCAGAAGCCGGCACGGTATGTAGGCGGCGAGTATCATGCGGTGATGAAAGATAAAGATGAAGTGGACACACGCATTGCATTCTGCTTTCCCGATACCTACGAGATCGGTATGTCCAATTTGGGTATGCGGATTCTCTACGGTGTGATGAACGAGATGCCCGGTGTGTGGTGTGAGCGTGTGTTTGCTCCTTGGGGCGATATGGAGGAGGAGATGCGCAAGGCAGGTATGCCGCTGTTCGCTTTGGAGTCCGGCGAGCCCATCACCAATCATGACATCGTGGCATTTTCCGTGGGTTATGAAATGGCATTTCCCGCGATCCTGAATATGCTGGATCTGGCGAATATCCCTCTGCACAGTGCTGAGCGTACCGAGCTGACGCCTCTGGTCATTGCCGGCGGTACAGCCATGTATAATGCCGAGCCCGTGGCGGACTTTATTGATATTGTCAGCTTGGGTGAGGGCGAGGATATTACCGTGGAACTGGTAGAATTACACCGTCAGGCACGGCGTGAGGGTTGGAGCAAGCATGAATTCTTGTGTAAAGCTGCTCAGCTTGACGGCCTTTATGTGCCAAGTCTTTACGAGGTGACATACCACGAGGATGGCACGGTCAAAGAGATTGTTCCCCACGATGGCGCACCCAAGACCGTGACCAAGCGTATCGTCCGTGATATGGACAAATCCTATTTCCCGGTAAAGACCATCGTGCCCTCTACGGAAATTGTGCAGGACCGTGTGATGCTGGAGCTGTTCCGTGGCTGTATCCGCGGCTGCCGTTTCTGTCAGGCCGGCTATGTCTATCGCCCGGTGCGTAACCGCAGCCGCGATCTGTGTGCGCAATATGGCATGGATTCCTGTAACGATTCCGGGTATCAGGAGATGACCTTGTCCTCCCTGAGCACCAGTGACTATCCCGAACTGACGGCGCTTTGTGACGATTTGGAGGATTTCTGCGCCGATCGTCATGTGAATCTGTCCCTGCCCAGTCTGCGTGCCGATAACTTTTCCATGAATCTGATGCAGCGTCTGGCAAAGGGACGGAAGTCCGGCCTGACCTTTGCGCCGGAGGCCGGTACACAGCGCTTGCGTGATGTCATCAATAAAAATGTGACGCTGGATGATTTGTTAACCTCCTGCAAGACCGCATTTGCCGGTGGATACAACGCGGTGAAACTCTACTTTATGCTGGGGTTACCCACGGAGACAGACGAGGATGTCCTCGGTATCGCCGATGTGGCGGCTCGCGTGATGCACGCATGGCGTGAAAGCGCCGCCAATAAGAACCGTGGCGTACGCATTACGGTTTCCACCTCTTACTTTGTGCCTAAGCCTCATACCGCTTTTCAGTGGGAGCCGCAGATTTCCCGCGAGGAATACGAGCGCCGTGTCAAATTACTGCGCGAAGCCATGACCACCAAGACCGTGACCTATAACTGGCATGACGGCGAAACCAGCTTTATAGAGGCCGTGTTGGCCCGTGGTGACAGACGGCTCGGTAAGGTGCTGGAAACCGCATGGCGCATGGGATCCAAACTGGATGCGTGGGAGGAGTATTTCTCTCTGCAGCGCTGGATGGATGCCTTTGCAGAATGTGGCATCGACCCCCATTTCTATGCCAACCGTGTCCGTGAAAAGGACGAGATCATGCCCTGGAGCATGATTTCCAGCGGCGTAACGGAGAGTTATCTCTGGCGTGAGCGTGAAAGAGCATACGAAAGCGTCACTACGCCGGACTGCCGCACTCATTGCAACGGCTGCGGCGCCAATCGACTGGTAGGAGGGAAATGTGATGTCTAAGCTGCGTTTGTTGTTTGTTAAGGAGGCGCAGGCGTCCTATATCTCCCATTTGGATCTTTTGCGTACCTTCCAGCGTGCTTTTCCCCGTACAGAGCTGGAGATCAAGCACTCTCAGGGCTATCATCCTCACCCTATTATTTCCATCGTCCTGCCGCTGCCGGTAGGACAGAGCAGCGAATGTGAACTGCTGGATTTTGAGGTGACACAGGAAACCGATGGCAGGGGCATTGCCGAGAAACTGAATGAAGGTATGCCGGCGGGACTTCGTGTGCTCAGCTGCTATGAAGCCAAACGCCCCGTAAAGGAACTGGCCTATTTACAGGCGGCCTTGGAACTGGAATACGACAACGGCGTGCCTGAGGGTGCCCTGGCGCAGATACAGGCGCTGTTCAGCCGCGAGGAAATCGTGATTCAAAAGCGTACCAAGCGAAAGGATCTGGCTGATGTGGATATTGCGCCCATGATCCGTGAGGTGAAATGGGCAGAAGAAGAGGGGAAAATCTGCGCGCAGGTGACGGTACTGGCACAGAATCCCGGATTGAATCCTCAGCTTTTGGGAAAAGCCATCGAAAGATACCTGCCCATGTGTCAACCGGATTTCATTCGTGTTCGCCGTCAGCGACTTTTGGACGCAAATGGCGAGGATTTTCGCTAAAAAATTGATTTTTTTCAAAAATATGCTTGCAATTACAGTGAGTATGTGATATTCTATCATGGCGTAAAAAGGGCGGTCCTCTGTCGCCGGTATCCCGAACAGGATGGATACCACAGAAATGACGGCATGAACACCTATAATATTAGGAGGAAAAATCCATGGATCTCATTAAGGCATTGAATGAAAAGCAGCTGAAGGAAGTTCCCGAAGTCGCAGTGGGCGATACCGTCCGCGTGCACGTGAAGGTCAAGGAAGGCTCCCGTGAGCGTATCCAGGTCTTTGAGGGTACTGTCATTGCTAAGAAGCACGGTGGCATCGAGGAAACCATTACCGTCCGTCGCCTTTCCTACGGCGTGGGTGTGGAGAAGGTGTTCCCCCTGCATTCTCCCATCATCGAGAAGTTCGAGACCGTTCGTCACGGTTACGTGCGTCGTGCCAAGCTGTATTACCTGCGTGATCGCGTTGGTAAGGCTGCTAAGCTGCGCGAGAAGCTGTAAGCTGAGAACCGAAAGAAAACCGTCTGCTTTTTGCAGACGGTTTTTTCTTTCCTTTTTATATGTTTTATGTTATAATGTTCAAGAATGAGAAAATATTTCCAATGAGGTGAAGAACCATGCAGATGCAGGGCTTAAGTTGGTTTCCCGGTCATATGACGAAAACCAAGCGCATGATCGTGGCGGAAATTAAAAATATGGATGCGGTGTGTGAGATCGTGGATGCGCGTATCCCGCTTGCCAGCCGCAATCCGGATGTGGACGAGATGGTGGGGAACAAGCCCCGCATGATGGTGTTAAACCGTGTGGATCAGGCCGATCCCCGTGAAACCAAGCGTTGGGCTGCCTATTTCCGCGATAAAGGCTACGCCGTACTGGAGGCCAATGCCAAGGGTGGCGCAGGTACGGCACAGTTCGCCGGTGCCGTGCGCGAGCTGCTTCACGACAAGCTGACCGCCTACGCAGAAAAGGGACAGGCAGGCCGTGTGGTGCGCGTGATGGTACTGGGTATTCCCAATGTGGGCAAGTCTACTTTCATTAACAAGGTCGCCAAGCGCAAGACCGCCAAGGCGGAAGATCGCCCCGGCGTGACACGCACCAAACAGTGGGTGCCGGTGGACAACACGCTGGAGCTTTTGGACACACCGGGAATTCTGTGGCCGAAGTTTGATGACACGCAGGTGGGGATCCATCTGGCCTTTACCGGCGCCATCAAGGATGATGTGATGGATCTGGAGGAACTGGCCTGCTATCTGATGGAATATCTGGGTAAGCACTATGCTGACGTGGTGGCCGAGCGCTATAAGATCGAAGTCGAGGAAGAAGACAGCGGCTATGACCTGCTTGTTAAAGCCGGACGCAAGCGTGGCTTTCTCATGCGCGGCGCTGAGGTGGATACGGAACGCATGGCACGCATTTTGCTGGATGAATTCAGAGGTGGCAAGTTAGGACGCTTTACACTGGAAACGGTGGAGGATGTGAAAGAATGACGAATTTAGAGCACCCTTGGAGTATTGAGCAGGGCTGGTTTGAGCGTGGTGCCGAGATCATCTGCGGCGTGGATGAGGCCGGTGCAGGCCCCTTGATGGGTCCTGTGTATGCCGCGGCGGTGATCCTGCCGCCGTTCTGCCAAATTGAGGGCTTGAACGACTCCAAAAAACTGACAGAGAAAAAGCGCGAGGCACTCTATGAGCAAATCGTGCAGAAGGCGATCTCTTACTCTGTTGCCCGAATAGAAGCGGCTGAAATAGATGCTACCGACATTCTCAGCGCCCGTATGAAAGCCATGCAGATGGCTATCAACGGTCTGGACTTTTTCCCTGACATTGCCTTGATCGACGGTAATAAGGACCATGGCAAGACGGCGGCTATCACCACACCCCATGAAACCGTGGTAGGCGGTGACGGCAAGAGCGCCAATATTGCGGCGGCATCCATTCTGGCAAAGGTCAGCCGTGACCGCTATGTCTGCGAGGAACTGGATAAAAAGTACCCTGAATATCAGTTCGCCAGGCACAAGGGCTACGGTACCAAGTTGCATTATGAGATGCTGGACAAGTTCGGCCCCTGCCCCGAGCACCGCAAGACCTTCCTGAAAAAGTGGGAGGCAAAGCGCAAATGAGCCGGTCGAGCGGAACATGGGGTGAAGCGCAGGTGGCCAATTATCTGCGGCGCAGAGGTTATCAACTGCTGGCGCACAGTTATAATTGTCGCTTTGGCGAGATCGATCTGATTGCCAAAAAGGGGAAGGTGCTGTGCTTTGTGGAGGTCAAGACCCGATCCAATTTGGATTACGGCCTGCCTCGAGACTATGTGACCTTTGCTAAGCAGGAAAAGCTCCGGAAAACGGCGGCCATGTATATATCCGCTCATGAGTTGGATTGTCCCACGCGCTTTGATGTGGCAGAGGTCTATACCGACAGCGAACATACCTCGGTGCGCATAGAATATATAGAAGAAGCATTTTGAGGTGATGTGAATTGAAACAAATCCCCTATTTTGATGCCCATTGTGACACGATTTATCGCTGCCTGATGACAGGATCGGAAGTGACGCTGGATTTCGGGGCGGATATGGAGGAACAGAAGCAGTACTTTGCCGCCTGTAAATGCCTGCGTGAAAACGGCGGACATATCGACCTTGTGCGTGGCAGGCAGTTTGCGCGCTACGGTCAGTTTTTCGCTTTATACTTTGACGCAGCCGATGCACCTTCTGACGGTATGTGGGCGCAATGTCAGCGTCTGCACGATTGTTTCCTGCATGAAATGGCGCAGAATTGCGACCTTATTTGCCATTGCCGCACCGGAAGAGAAATTGATTGTGCGGTAAAAAGCGGTAAGATGGCGGCGGTGCTGAGCATAGAGGGTGCTGACCTCATCGAGTGTGACGTACATAAGATCAAAACCGTGGCGGACTGGGGTGTGCGATTCCTTAACCCCGTTTGGAATCGCGCCAATGTGCTCTCCGGTACCAACAGTGAGGATCCGCAGCGAGGACTGTCCGACAAAGGACGGAATTTTATCCGCCAGATGGAGTACTGTAACATCTATGCCGATGTGTCACATCTGTCCGATCAGGGCTTTTGGGATCTTTGCCGCATGACGACCAAGCCCATTGTGGCATCTCACTCCAACAGCCGTGCCTTGTGTCCGCATCCCCGTAATCTGACGGATGACCAGTTTCGTGCGATCCGCGATACCGGCGGTGTGGTAGGTATGAATTTCTACAGCCACTTTATTGGTGAGCATCCGACGATTGATAATCTGGTGCGTCATATGGAGCATTTCCTTACCATGAACGGGGAAAAGACCGTCTGCATGGGTGGTGACCTGGACGGCTGTGAGGAATTGCCCGCGGGTATGCAGGGCATGGAGGATGTGCCGAAAATCTGGCAGGCACTGGAAAAACGAGGATATCCCCAAGCATTATTGGAGGATTTATTCTGGAATAATTTAAGACGACTACTGTAAACGGAGAAACGCTATGGCACTTTATGCAATCGGCGATCTGCACTTATCGCTCTCGTCCAACAAGCCGATGGAAATCTTCGGTGACGGATGGAAGGGCTATGTGCAAAGGATCCAAGAGGGATTTTCACAACTGAATGACGATGATGTAACGGTGCTGTGCGGTGATCTGAGTTGGGGCATGAGCTTGGAGGAATCCCTGGAGGACTTCAAGTTTATTGACGCCCTGCCGGGCAAGAAGATCCTTTTAAAGGGCAACCACGACTATTGGTGGAATACCGTAGCCAAGATGGAGCGCTTTTTCAAGGAGCATGAGCTGACCACCATGTCGTTCCTTTATAATAATTGCCTTTCTTACGGCGATAAGGCCATCTGCGGCACACGGGGCTGGTTTTACGAGCTGGACAACGAGGGCACGCACAATGAAAAAATGTTGCTGCGTGAGGCGGGACGGTTGGAAACCTCACTGAAGCTGGCAGGGGACAGGGAAATCCTGTGCTTTTTGCACTACCCACCTCTCTATCAGGGGTATGAATGTCCGGAAATTCTGCGCCTTTTGCAGCAATATCCTGTGAAAGCGTGCTACTACGGACATCTGCACGGTGCTTCTCACCGCCGAAGAATGGAAGGAAACAGCCACGGAACGGATTTTTCCTTGGTGGCGGCGGACTATTTGCACTTCATTCCCAAAAAAATTTGCGAATAGCGCAAAAAAGTGTGGAAATTTAAAATGTTTTCTGTTATCATATAAAATTGCATTGATAAAATCTTTGCTGAACGGAGGAAAAAACAAAATGAGTGTAAAATCCTGTGAAAAACTGGAAAAGAGCAAGGTTGCACTGACCATCGAGGTAGGTGCAGAAGAATTCGAGGCTGCCATCAATAAGGCATATCTGAAGATGCGCGGCAAGATGAACATTCCCGGCTTCCGTCCCGGTAAGGCCCCTCGTAAAATCATCGAGGGTATGTACGGCGCCGAAGTGTTCTATGAAGAAGCAGTGAATATCGTCCTGCCCGAGGCTTATGAGGCCGCTGTGAAGGAACAGGAGCTGGACGTTGTGGGTTATCCTGAGGTTGAGCTGGAAGACTGCAGCAAGAACGGCGTTACCTTCAAGTGCACCGTTGCTGTGTATCCTGAGGTCAAGCTGGGCCAGTATAAGGGCCTGGAGGCCCCTAAGGCCGAGGTTAAGGTCATGGCGGCTGATGTTAATGCCCGCCTGAAGGAAATGGCTGATCGCAACAGCCGTCTGGTGAGCGTTGAGCGCGCTGTGAAGAAGGGCGATACCGCCAACATCAACTTCGAAGGCTTTGACAATGGCGTCGCTTTTGAAGGCGGCAAGGGCGATAACTTCGATCTGGAGATCGGCTCCGGCAGCTTCGTGCCCGGTTTTGAGGATCAGCTCATCGGTATGAAGGTTGGTGCTGAGAAGGATATCGACATCACCTTCCCCGAGAACTACACCCCCGAGCTGGCCGGCAAGCCGGTGGTCTTCCATGTGAAGGTCAATGAGGTCAAGGCCAAGGAAGTGCCCGCTATCGATGATGAGTTCGCAAAGGACGTCAGCGAGTTTGACACTCTGAAGGAACTGAAGGCCGACATGAAGAAGAAAATGACCGAGGAGCGCAAGGTTGCCGCTCAGCAGGCATTTGAAGATGCTCTGATGAAGAAGGTCGCTGACGGTATCGAGGCGGAGATTCCCGATGCTATGGTCAACGCACAGGCGGAGCGTATGCTGGAGGGCTTTAAGCAGCAGCTGGCTTCCCAGGGTATCCCCTTTGAGCAGTATCTGCAGATGACCGGCATGACCAACGAGGCATTCCTGGCTCAGGCACACGAGCCCGCTCTGGATCAGGTCAAGATGGATCTGGCAGTGGAAGCCATTGTCAAGGCTGAGGGTCTGGAAGCATCCGATGAGGATGTGGAAAACGAGATGAAGAACATTGCCGAGAAGTACGGCATGGATCTGGAATCCGTGAAGAAGTATCTGCCTGCCGATCAGGTGAAGGAGCAGGTCATCCGCGAGAAGGTCATTAAGGTTGTCGCTGACGCCGGTGTGGCTGTGGCTCCCGTGGAAGAGAAGAAAGAGGAGGAAAAGGCCGAATAATTTCAGCCCCATCCTTGCTTAAATCACATACAGGCGGGTATACTTGGGTATGGTAAGCGTCTTATTGAACAGGAGGTAATTTCTATGAGTTTAGTCCCTTATGTTGTGGAACAGACCAATCGGGGCGAGCGTTCTTATGACATTTTTTCCCGTTTGCTCAACGATCGCATCATCTTCCTGGGCGAAGAAGTGAATGATACCACCGCCAGTCTGGTCGTGGCACAGCTTCTGTATCTGGAAGCGCAGGATCCCGATAAGGACATTCAGATGTATATCAACAGCCCCGGCGGCTCTGTCACCGCGGGTATGGCGATCTATGATACCATGCAGTACATCAAGTGCGATGTGTCTACCATCTGCATCGGCATGGCTGCCAGCATGGGTGCATTTCTGCTGTCCTCCGGCACCAAGGGTAAGCGTATTGCGCTGCCCAATGCCGAGGTGATGATCCACCAGCCTTCTGCCGGTACAAAGGGCAAGGTCACGGACATGGAAATCGATGTGGAGCATTTCTTGAAGATCAAGCAGCGCCTGAATAAGATTCTGGCAGAAAATGCCGGCAAGACGCCGGAGCAGGTCAAGGCAGATTCTGAGCGTGATCATTGGCTGAGTGCAGAAGAGGCCAAGGAGTACGGTTTGGTTGACAAGGTGATCTACAAGAGGTAACACAAATGGCTGATGAGAAAAAGAGTCTGCGGTGTTCTTTCTGCGGAAAGCACGAAAATCAGGTGCATCGTATGGTTCAAGGACCGGGTGTGCGTATTTGCGATGAATGTGTGCAGCTCTGTATGTCCATTCTGGACGATGGCTACTTGACGGAAGGCGCCACAGAGCAGTACGAAGCACCGGATCAACTGCCTACACCTCGTGAAATCAAAGAGGTGCTGGATCAGTATGTGGTGGGACAGGAGGCGGCTAAGGTCGCTCTGTCCGTGTCAGTCTACAACCATTATAAGCGTATCTACTTCGGCGGCGATGAGGATGTGGAGCTTCAAAAGAGCAACATCCTGATGATCGGGCCTACCGGCAGCGGTAAAACGCTGTTTGCCCAGACGCTGGCGAGGGTTCTGCATGTGCCTTTTGCCATTGCTGATGCCACCACATTGACTGAAGCCGGTTATGTGGGTGACGATGTGGAGAATATCCTGCTGCGCCTGTTGCAGGCGGCAGACTTCGATGTGGAGCTTGCCGAGCACGGCATCATCTATGTGGACGAGATCGACAAGATCGCCCGCAAGAGCGAGAATACCTCCATTACACGCGATGTGTCCGGTGAAGGTGTGCAGCAGGCATTGCTGAAGATTCTGGAGGGTACGGTTGCCAATGTGCCGCCTCAGGGTGGCCGCAAGCATCCCCATCAGGAGTTCATTCAGGTGGATACACACAATATTCTCTTTATTTGCGGCGGTGCATTTGACGGTCTGGAAAAGATCATCGAAAAGCGTACCGATCGCAAGGGTATCGGCTTCGATGCCATTGTAGAGAGCAAGGCCGAGCGTCGCACGGGTGAGCTTTTGAAAGAAGTGCAGCCCCATGATCTGCTGAAATTCGGTATTATCCCTGAATTGGTGGGTCGGCTTCCGGTGATCGCGGCGTTGGATGGCCTGAGCCGTGATGATCTGGTACAGATTCTGACCGCACCGAAAAACGCCTTGATCAAGCAGTATCAGAAACTATTTGAGTATGATGATGTGGAGCTTGACTTTGAGCAGAGTGCCTTGGAGGCCGTGGCAGATTGTGCTATCGAGCGCAATATCGGTGCTCGCGGTCTGCGTGCCGTGATGGAAGGCCTGCTGACCAAGATCATGTACGATATTCCGTCCGATCCTACCATCGTGAAGGTAACGATCACCGAGGACTGCGTGAAAAACGGCGCAGAGCCGGTGATCGAGCGTGATGCGGACAAGGCGGTCCGCCACGCTAAACTGAAGTCCGGCAAGTCGGAGAAGGTATCCGAACCGGCCTCTTAACTTCGTGATAAACGAATAAACAGAGGGAGAGGCGCAAAGTCTCTCCCTCTTTCCCCTAAAAGGAGAGTTTACCCATGGAACAAATTACAGTGAATATTCCCGTTTTGGCCCTGCGCGGCTTGACGGTTTTTCCGGATCTGACCCTGAGCTTTGATGTGGAGCGTGAAATCTCCATTTTTGCATTGGATCGCGCGATGGAGGAAGATCGCCGTATTTTCTTGGTGACACAGCGTGAAATCGGCGTGATTCAACCTCAGGAAGAGGATCTATATGAGATTGGCACGGTGTGTCAGATCATGCAGATTATCAAAACCTCCGATACCACTGTCCGTGTGGTGGTCAAGGGTGAGGATCGTGCCCGTATCCGCCGTTTATGGCAAATGAAGCCGTTTTTACAGGCCAATGTGGAAATTCTGGAGGAGGATTTCCCCGGTAAGTTTACCAACCGTACAGAGGCCCTGCTGCGCCAGACCTATTCCATTTTCGGTGAGTATAAAGAACTGGTCAATAATATTCCCGATGAGATCGTTTCTGCAATTCTGGACTGCCGCGAACCGGGGAAGGTAGCGGATACCATCGCTCAGCAGATCGCGCTGCCCCATGAAGTGCGTCAGTCCATTCTGGAGGAACTGCATCCCGTTAAGCGTCTGAAAGAAATGAACGAAATCTTGATGCATGAGGTGGATGTTATTTCTCTTGAAATGCAGATGGATCAGAAGATGCGCCAGCGCGTGGGACAGGTGCAGAAGGATATGATCTTGCGTGAGCAGGTGAAAGTGCTGCAGCATGAGCTGGGTGATGACGGTGACGAGGAAATTGATGAATACACCGATAAGGTAAAGTCATTACACTTAACAGAAGAAATAGAGAAAAAACTGCTGAAAGAGGTCAATCGCCTTGCCAAGCAGCCCTTTGGCAGCGCAGAAGCGTCTGTGATCCGTAACTACTTAGATGTCTGTCTGGAGATGCCTTGGAACAAGCAGACGAAGGACCGCGCCGATGTGACGAGGGCAAGGGATTTGCTTGATCATGATCATTTCGGATTGGAAAAAGTCAAGGAACGCATTCTGGAGTTTATCGCCGTGCGGCAGATCAATCCCGATGCCAAGGGCAAAATTCTCTGTCTGGTAGGCCCTCCGGGCGTCGGTAAGACATCTATTGCTATCTCTGTGGCTAAGGCGATGAACCGAAAGCTGGCACGTCTTAGCTTAGGCGGTGTGCGTGATGAGGCAGATATCCGCGGTCATCGCAAGACCTATATCGGTGCTATGCCCGGTCGTATTATTGATGCGATCATCCACAGCGGTTCCATGAATCCGCTGTTGGTGCTGGATGAAATTGATAAGCTGGCCAATGATATGCGCGGCGATCCGGCCTCGGCATTGCTGGAGGTACTGGATAGTGAGCAGAACTATGCTTTCCGCGATCATTTCCTGGAAATTCCGGTGGACTTAAGCCGTGTGATGTTTATTACCACCGCCAATACGCTGGACACTATTCCTCGTCCGCTGCTGGACCGTATGGAAGTGATCGAGCTGAGCAGCTATACAGATGAAGAAAAGGTAGAGATCGCCAAACGCCATCTGCTGCCCAAGCAGCTCAAGGAGCACGGCTTGAAGAAGTCGCAGCTTCGTTTGAGTGACGATGCCATTCGCAAGATGATCGCTGCCTATACCCGTGAATCCGGTGTGCGTGTCTTAGAGCGCCAAATCGGCAAAATATGCCGCAAGGCCGCCATGCAGCTGGTACAGGAAGATGTAAAGCGTATCAGCATTACAGAGAAGAATCTGAAAGACTTCCTTGGCGTAGAACGCCATACGGAATCCATACATATCACCAAAGATGAGATTGGTGTGGTTAACGGTCTTGCCTGGACGGAAGTGGGCGGTGAGATACTGGAAGTGGAAGTCAATGTGATGGACGGCAGCGGCAAACTGGAGCTGACCGGTAACTTAGGCACGGTGATGCAGGAGTCCGCCAAGACAGCTTTGAGCTGTCTGCGTAGCCGCAGCGATGTGTTAGGCATTGAGAAAGAGTTCTACAAGACCAAGGATATTCACATTCACTTCCCGGAGGGAGCTGTGCCTAAGGATGGTCCTTCGGCCGGTATTGCCATTACAACAGCCATGCTGTCGGCGCTGACGGGGAGAATGGTGCGCGGCGATGTGGCCATGACCGGCGAAGTGACGCTCCGCGGCCGTGTGCTGCCCATCGGTGGTCTGAAAGAAAAGACCATGGCCGCCTTGCGCAACGGTGTCAAGACGGTGATTATTCCCAAGGAAAACGAAAAAGATTTGGACGAGATCGATCAGACCGTACGCAGTAAGCTGCAGTTTACTACGGCGGAAACGGTGGATGCCGTATTTGAGACGGCGCTGGTATCCGGTGAAAGCTAAGGGGGAAAGAAATGGCCATCAATTTCAATAAGGCGGAGTTTGTGCTCTCAGCTGTGAAATCCGGTGCATTTATCCGTGACGGAAGACCGCAGGTGACCTTCGCAGGACGTTCCAATGTGGGTAAATCCTCCGTGATCAACCGACTTTTGAATCGCAAGAACTTTGCCCGTGTGGGTGCTACACCCGGTAAAACCACACAGATCAACTATTTCCGCATCGATAATAAGATCTATTTCACTGATCTGCCCGGTTACGGCTATGCCAAGGTGTCCAAGGAAGAACGCGACCGCTGGGGCCGCCTGATGGAAAGCTATTTCCAGGAGGAGGGGCTGATCACATTAGGCGTGCTGATCGTGGATGCACGACATAAGCCCACGGCGGACGATGTGACCATGTGTAACTGGTTCAAGGGCACCGGCTGTCCGCTGATCGTTGTGGCAAATAAGCTGGATAAGCTGAAAGCACGGGAAATTGAGCCGAATCTGCAAACCATCTGGGACACACTGGAGCTGGAAGATACTGACATTCTGATTCCATTTTCAGCAGAGAAGGGAACAGGAAAAACAGAACTGCTTGCAGCAATTAACGAGTGCTTTCAGAACTGAATTTTCAGGAAAAGAACGGCAACAGCCGTTCTTTTCTCACTTTTGGATATTCATAAAGTAGAATAACGCTTTTTTCGCCCTATTCTTGCGAAACAGAGGATAATCGTGTATAATGAATAAAATTCCCGCATTATACGTTTTTCATAGCAAAAAGGAGAATTAACATGGCAACGTTTACTGTAAACGGCGCTTCTGTCACCGTAGAAAAAAATCAAAAACTGATACGATATCTCCGCGATGAGCTGCATCTGACCTCTGTTAAGGACGGTTGCAGTGAAGGTGCCTGCGGTACCTGCTCCGTACTGATCGATGGCAAGGTTACCAAGGCCTGTGTTCCTCAGACGGACAAGCTGGAGGGCAAGAGCGTCGTCACCGTAGAGGGCCTTTCCGATGTAGAAAAACAGGTGTATACCTACGCCTTTGGTAAGGCGGGTGCTGTCCAGTGCGGCTTCTGCATCCCCGGTATGGTGATTTCTGCCAAGGCGCTGCTGGATACCAACCCTGCACCCACCCGCGAGGAGGCAGCCTTTGCCATCCGCAATAACATCTGCCGCTGCACCGGCTACAAGAAGATCATCGATGCAATCCTGCTGGCAGCAGAGATCTTCCGCAACGGCGGTGAGATTCCTGAGGACAACACCTCTGTCCGCGTGGGTGAACCCGCGGTACGTGTTGACGCCGCAGAGAAGGTGCTGGGCACCGGCAAATATCCCGATGATGTGTATCTGGACGGTATGATCTACGGCAGTGCTATCCGCAGTAAATATCCCCGTGCCAGAGTTCTTGCTATCCATAAGGAGAAGGCTGAGGCTCTGCCCGGCGTGGTAGGCGTTTATACTGCTGACGATATTCCCGGACAGGTCAAGGTGGGTCACCTGATGCAGGATTGGGACACCATGATCCCGGTAGGGAAGATCACCCACTATCTGGGCGATGCCATCTGCCTTGTGGCAGCGGAAACCCCGGAGATTTTGGAGCAGGCCAAGGCGTTGGTGGAAATTGAGTATGAGGAACTCAAACCCGTGTTTAGTCCTACCTATGCCGCTCAGCCCTTTGCACCGCAGGTGCATGAGTCCGGCAACCTGCTGTGCGAGAAGCACGTGTCCCGCGGCAACGCCGATCAGGCGCTGCGCGATGCAGACTATGTGCTGATGTATCACTATGAAACCCCCTACACGGAGCATGCCTTCCTGGAACCGGAGTGCGCTGTGGCCTATAAGGACGGCGACGGTGTGACCATTCTCTCCACCGATCAGGGTGCCTACGATACCGCCCGCGAAACCTCCTATATGCTGGGTATCCCCAAGGAGAAGATCCACGTTAAGAATATGCTGGTGGGCGGCGGCTTCGGCGGTAAAGAGGATATGACGGTGCAGCACCACGCCGCACTGATCACATGGCTGTCCGGCCGTCCCGTCAAGGTGAAGCTCACCCGTAAGGAGAGTTTGCTTGTTCATCCCAAGCGCCACCCTATGAAGGTGACCATTACTATGGGCTGCAACCGCGATGGTATCATTCAGGGCGTGAAGGCAGAGGTCGTTGCTGATACGGGTGCTTATGCCTCTCTTGGTGGCCCGGTGCTGGAGCGTGCCTGTACCCATGCTGCCGGTCCTTACAATTATCAGAACTTTGAGATCACCGGCCGTGCCTATTATACCAACAACCCGCCGGCGGGTGCTTTCCGTGGCTTCGGTGTGACCCAGACCTGCTACGCCATGGAGATGACGCTGACCAAGATGGCGCACGAGCTGGGTATCTCCCCGTGGGAGATCCGCTACCGCAACGCCATCCGTCCCGGTCAGGTCATGCCTAACGGTCAGATCGCACCTCCCTCTACCGGCCTTGTGGAAACGCTGGAGGCGGTGAAGAATATCTGCGAGAACAACAAGAACGTGGGTATTGCCTGCGCTATGAAGAATGCAGGCGTGGGCGTGGGTATTCCCGATACCGGCCGCTGCATTGTAGCGGTGAAGGACGGCAAGATCCATATCCGTTCCGGTGCTTCCTGCATCGGTCAGGGTCTGGGTACTGTGCTGACGCAGATCGTTGGCTCCATGCTCCATTGCGAGCGCGATGATATTGTCTACGAGGCATCTAATACGGTGGATGCACCCGATTCCGGCACCACCTCCGGTTCCCGCCAGACGCTGGTCACCGGTGAGGCCTGCCGCAGAGCCTGCCAGAAGCTGCTTCAGGCGGCTGGTGCCGATGTGACGGTTTCCGATTATGCCGGTATCGCTCATAGAGCGGATATGTCCGAGTTGCCCGGTGACAACTGCGGCGACGGCGTGGTGGGTACCGAGCTGAGCGTCGACGCGACGGCAGATTGGAAAAAGCTGGAGGGACAGGAGTTCTATGGCGAGTATCTTGCCAAGACCGACGCGCTGGGCATTGAGGGCGTGGAGAATCCCGTGAGCCATGTGGCCTATGGCTACGCTACGCAGGTGTGCCTGCTGAACGATGACGGCACTATTAAGGAAATCGTTGCTGCTCACTATGTGGGTAAAGCAGTGAATCCGCTGAACTGCGAGGGTCAGATCGAGGGCGGTGTCACCATGGCACTGGGCTTCACGTTGACGGAGCACTATCCTCTGTACGATTGTATTCCCACGGCTAAACTGGGCACATTGGGTCTGTTCCGTGCCAATCAGGTGCCGCCTATCACCAGTATTCTGGTGGAGAAGGACGGTCAGGACATGGCCTTCGGCGCAGTGGGCATCGGCGAGATCACCACGATCCCTACGGCTCCCGCTGTGGCAGGTGCCTATTTTGCGCTGGACGGCGAGATGCGTACCAGTCTGCCGCTGATGAAGACGCCCTACGAGCGTCCTAAGATGCCTCGCTACTGGTGGTAAGAAGATAGATAATAAAAAATCCTCTGATGTGATGAAAGACATCAGAGGATTTTTTTACAGCTTGTCCAGTTGATCGGGGGTATCGACATCAAAAAGCTCCTTGCCGGATACTTCGTACAGCAGCAGATCTTCTTCATGGCGGCGAATGACGGTGTTGCCGCCGTGATCTTCGCGCAAAGCGACCAGTTCAGGGAAAAAACGGGCAGGGAAGATGCAGGGGTTGCCACGCACACCGTCATGACTTAAGCCGACAATCTTGTCGCTGTGCTCACGGTAAAAGTTCAGCATGGCATTCACGCTGTCCTTTTGCAGCATGGGTTGATCGGAAACCTGAAACATGACGGCATCTGAATGGGAAAGCGCCTGCAGTCCCAGTGAAATCGTGTGGCTGATGCCCCAATCGGGATGTTCGTTTTTGATGCAGTTAAAACCAAATTCAGAGGCCAATGATTCAATTTCGGGATATTGAGTGACTACAGTGACTGCATCAAATTGCTCTGCAGGGATCGCCTCCAATGTGCGGCGGATCAATGACTTACCGCCGACCTTCGCGGCCAGCTTGTTGGCACCGAAGCGTCGGGCGTTTCCGGCTGCCATCACAACGCAGCCGAGGGATGTTTTCTCCACAAAAATCACTCCTTCTAAAATATAGTATAACCACATATTTAAGATAAAGTCAAATGTTGCCAATATTCTGAAAATAAAATAACGAAAATGCTTTTCAATTTGCACAAAATGTGCTATCATTACCTTGGCTAAATTTAATATATTAAATATATTTTTGCAAGGGGGCAATACAATGCCAGTAACGAAAATTGATGATAAAATCATCAGAGTTGACGCAGTGCAGAAGGCACGCGGCGAGGCAAAATATGTCTGCGATATGACTTTGCCTGATATGCAGTATGCCTATATGGTGCGTTCGACTTGTCCCAGAGGTAAGATCAAGGCAATTCATCTGCCCGAATTCCCCGAGGGATACTACTTCATCTCGGCAAAGGACATTCCTGCCAAGGGCAAGAATGAGCTGTGGATGATCATGAAGGATTGGCGCTGCTTCGCCGACGAGTACGTTTTGTACGTCGGTGAAACCATCGGCTTGGTTGTCGGTCCCGACCGCACCGTGCTGAAGGATCTGAAAGCGCAGATCACGGTTGACTATGAAGAACAGACTCCTGCTTGCTCCATCGATGACGGTATCAACTGTGTCGGTGGTCCCATGTTCCCTGAAAAGAACAGCAACGTCATGTGCGAGCTGTTCTGCGAGAAGGGTCGTCCCATGGACGAGGTGTTTGCTGAGGCTGATGAGGTCTTTGAGGAGACCATTGAAACGCCCTATCAGGAGCACGTCCATCTGGAAACCAACAGCGCCATCGCCGATATGGAAGATGGCAAGTTCGTGTTCTATGCTTCTGCACAGTGCCCGTTCTATATCCGCAAATCCATTGCAGGTCTTCTGGATATTCCCTATGACGATATCATCGTCCGTCAGTGCACCACCGGCGGTGCCTTCGGCGGTAAGGAACACTTCCCCGATGTCATCTGCGGCGCTTTGCTGGTTGCTGAGAATAAGATCCATAAGCCCATTAAGATGGTCTTTGACCGCGAAGAGGACACCCAGTTCTCCGTCAAGCGCCATCCCTCCAAGTGCATCTATAAGACCGCCATTAAGGACGGTAAGATTACCGGCGTATGGGGTCACATCTATTATAACTGCGGTGCATATCTGTCTTCCTCCTATGTCGTTCTGCAGCGTGGCGTGTTCCACGGCAACGGCGTGTATACCTTCGATAATACTTATCTGAAGGGCGAAGGCATCGGCACCAATATGTTCCCGTCTTGCGCATTCCGCGGTTTCGGCGCACCTCAGACTCTGTTCGCTATTGAAACCCATCTGGACCACCTGGCACATCATCTGGGTGTGGATCCTCTGGCATTCAAGATGCAGTATCTGGCCAAGAAGGGCGATGAGACCACCACCAACGGCCACATCATTGAAGATGTGAAGCTGCCCGAGATGCTGGAAGTTATCACCCGCGAATCCGATTACTGGCGCAAGGTCAAGGAATATACCCCCGGCTGCGGCAAGGGCATTGGTATTGCTCTTTATAACCACGGCGGCGCGTTCACCGGTAACGGTGAGCAGGCCATCATCAAGGGCCACGCACGTCTGGTGCGTACCGGCGACAAGGTGTCTATCCAGGTCGGTTCTACCGAAATGGGTCAGGGCTTCAAGACCAGCCTTCGTAAGATCTGCGCAGCAACGCTGGGCATCTCCATTGATAATATCGA
The DNA here is from genome assembly GCA_030529655.1 of Eubacteriales bacterium. Classification (GTDB taxonomy): domain Bacteria; phylum Bacillota; class Clostridia; order Oscillospirales; family Oscillospiraceae; genus Vescimonas. The sequence goes on along the minus strand of JAUMWJ010000022.1, from coordinate 7,755 downwards.
GTATCTGGATCCCGATACCTCCAAGGTCGTGGACTCCGGTCCTACTGCCGCATCCCGTTCCACCATGGTCGTCGGCCGTCTGGTCGAGCGTGCCGCTTTGGAAATGAAGGAGCGTTGGGACGAAGGCGATATCACCACCGAAGTTGAGTATGAACATCCCGATGGCTATCCTTGGGATCAGGCCACCTTCCGCGGTGACGCTTACCTGGGTTACGGCTGGGGTGTTGCCTGCGTGGAAGTGGAAGCGGACAAGCTGACCAACGAGATCAAGACCGTCGGTGTATGGTCTTCCCACGAGATCGGTAAGGCCATCGATGAGTTGATCGTTCACGGTCAGATCAACGGCGGTATCATGCAGTCCCTGGGATATGGCTCTATGGAAAAACTGGAGGTCAAGAACGGCCGTTTCAAGCAGAAGAGTATGTCCGACTACGTGATCCCCACGTCTATGGACTTCCCCAAGCAGTTCTATCATATTCAGGAAAATCCCTATCCTTGGGGTCCCTACGGTGCCAAGGGCATGGGCGAGCTGGTGTTCAACGGCGCATCTGCCGCTTACGTGGACGCTGTGGAGCGTGCACTGGGTACCCAGTTTAATTCCATTCCTATTCCCCCGGAAGATATTGAGGAGGCGCTGAAAAATGTACACTGAGATTCGTTTTATGCTCAACGGTGAGCAGAAAGTTTATACCGGCGATCCTTTGAGAAGATTGCTGGACGTCCTGCGTGACGACTATGGCATGACCGGCAGCAAGGAAGGCTGCGGTGAAGGTGAGTGCGGTGCCTGCTCCATCATCAAGGATGGTAAGCTGGTTACCAGCTGCATTATCCCCGTGGGCGGCGTGAACGGCTGCGAGATCTGGACGATCGAGGGTATCCGCGAAACCGAGAAGGGCAAGTGCATCATTGATGCCTATGCCGAAGGCGGCGCTGTGCAGTGCGGCTTCTGCATTCCCGGTATGGTCATGGCAACCTATTGCCTGCTCGAGCAGAACCCCAATCCCACTGAAGAAGAAATCCGTGTCGGTATCAGCGGTAACATCTGCCGCTGCACCGGTTACGATCTGATTGTTGAGTGCATTGCTTTGGCAGCACGGAAAGGAGCAGCTTTATGGCAGAAGTAAAATGCTTCATTCCCCAGACGCTGGAAGAGGCTCTGGAAATTCGTAAGGAATATCATTCCATTCCTCTGGCCGGCGGCTCTGATCTGATGGTGGCCGGCAGCCGCGGCGCAGGCATCACCCCTGCTTTCAAGGGCGATTCCGTGGTGCTCATCGGCAATCTGAAGGAACTCAAGGGTATTAAGGAAAACGCAGACGGCAGCGTTGAGATCGGTGCTTGCACCACCTCCGCTGAGATCGCTGCATCTCCCATTGTTCATCCTCTGCTGAAGGATGCCGCTTCCCGCATGGGTGCTATTGCTCTGCGTAACAGCGCTACCATCGGCGGCAACATCGGCAACGCTTCTCCTAAGGGCGATATGCCTCAGCCTCTGATTCTGCTGGACGCCGAAGTGGTGCTGCAGAGCAAGGACGGTGAGCGCAGAATGCTGGTGGATGAGTACATCATCGCCACCAAGAAGACCGCTATCCATGATGATGAACTGATTACCAAGGTCATCATCCCCAAGCATGACTTTACCCATATCTTTTTCCGTAAGATCGGTATGCGCCGCGCTAATGCTATTTCCAAGCTGACCCTTTCCTCCGCCGCTATTATCAAGGACGGCGTGGTGGTGGACTTCCGCGCCTCCTCCGGCGCAGCCGGCCCCAAGGTGGCAAGAAGCCGCAAGGCCGAGGAAATGCTGATCGGTAAGAAGGTTGAGGAACTGGAAAGCGTGAAGGAATCCTTCCTGGATGCATGGAACGATGTGATTGCTCCCCATGCTATGCCCGAGTATCGCCGTAATACCACCAGAAGAATGCTTTCCTATTTCATCGACGCTTTGATCGCAGGCCACGGCGCCGGAAGAGTTGAGTAAGGAGGACACCCTTTATGATGATCCATCATCCCAAAACTGCTCTGGAAGCTGTTGAGCTTCGTAAGAGCATTGAAAATTCCGCCTATCTGGCCGGTGGTACCGATGACTTGCGCCTTGGCTCTGCTGCCGAGGGCAAGGAACTCATTGACATCAACGGTCTGGACGAGAGTTATGATTCCATTACCGAAAAGGACGGTAAGATCTACATCGGTGCACGCTGCACACTGCAGCAGGTAGTCGAGAGTGATCTGGTTCCCGCCTTTATTCGCGAGGCTGCCAAGTTCTGCGTGTCCTTTGTCAAGCGTAACAGCGCCACCATCGGCGGCAACGTCGGTCTGCGCCGTCAGGACAGTTATATGGCTGCTGCTCTGACCGCTGCTGATGCTGTTTTGGATACCGTCACCCCTCACGGTGAGATAGAGAAGGAGATTGGCAAGTATCTGCAGAGCGATTGCAAGTGCTTCATCCGCGCTATTGTGGTGGACAAGAACCGCACCGGTTGGGTCAAGCGCTTCGGTAATACTTCTTCCAGCCATGCTACTCTGATTGCCGCACAGAGCGGTGACAAGTACGCACTGAGCGTGTCCGGCAGTGATTTCGCTTACGGTACCTCCGCTGATCTGGCTGATACCATGACTTTCGTTGACGATATCAACGGTAGTGCAGAGTACAAGAAGTATCTGGCAAAAATTGTGTTCACACTCGGGAGGTAACAGCGATGGAATTGAAATGTAAAATTAACGGCGTAGAGGTTGCTCTTTGCGCTGAGCCCACCGCAAGACTTCGTGATGTTCTGTATAAGGAAGGATACCGCAGCGTCCGCGACAGTGATGACGCAGAAGGTTTTGCCGGCTCCGATACCATCATCTTCAATGGTCAGCTGAAGTATTCCAACCTGATTCTGTTCTATCAGGCCGAGGGTGCCGATATCAAGACTGCTGAGTCTTTGATGAACGGCCGTGAGATCAACTATGTGCAGAAGGCCATGATCGCCGCCGGTATCGTGCAGAGCGCTTATAACGCTCCCGCTGCCGCATTGATCCTGACCTGGCTGCTGGAGAAGAAGCCCAATCCCTCCAAGGAGGAGATCAAGGACGTTCTGACCAGTATCTTCATTCGTGATGCCGGTTATGAGCATTATTATCTGGCTGTCAAGCTGGCATGCGAACTGCGCGATTTCGGCGAGTTCAAGAGCGAGATCGCTCCGTCTTTCCGCCCCAATCTGGAAGTCGTCGGCAAGCCCTGTGGCAAGATCGACGGTGTGGCTCTGGTTTCCGGCGAGCCCGTTTTCGTTGAGGATAAGGTGCCCGAAAACGCATGGTGCCTGCATGTGCTGCGCAGCCCCTTTGCCAGCGCTTATATCAAGTCCATTGATACCAGCGAAGCAGAGAAACTGCCCGGCGTGGCTGCTATTCTGACTGCGTACAATACCCCCGATACCCACTATATGCAGGCCGGTCAGGGTAACCCCGAGCCGTCTCCTCATGACCGTCGCCTCTTCAACATGAAGGTTCGCCATGTGGGCGATCGTGTTGCCGGTATCATTGCCCGCACTCCCGAGATCGCCGATAAGGCTGCCTCTCTCATTAAGGTGGAGTATGAGCCTCAGGACGCCGTCTATACGGTGGAAGAAGCTATGGCCGAGGGTGCTCCTCTGGTTCATAACGGCGAGGTTATTTATAACGCCGGTGCTCCTGCTGACTTGGCTGAGTTCAATGCCAAGGCCGGTGATGAGCGCGAAGGCAAGGTCGTCTATCAGTTCCCCCTGGGCGCTGATATTCATAAGAATATCGCTGCCTCCAATAAGGGCGGCATCGGTGACATGGACAAGGGCTTTGCTGAGGCTGACGCTATTGTGGAAAGCACTTATCAGACCAGCCAGATCCAGCATACCCCGCTGGAGCCCCATGTCTGCTATGCACACATTGAGAACGGCCGTCTGGTGCTCAACTGCGCCACGCAGGTGCCGTACCATGTGCGCCGCATTGTCAGCTGGGTCTGCAATATCCCCGAAAACAAGATCCACGTCATTAAAGAGCGTGTCGGCGGCGGCTACGGCAGCAAGCAGGATATCCTCGTTGAGGATCTGACCGGCTATGCCGCTTGGGTCACCGGTAAGCCCGTTTACTATCGTAATACCCGTGCTGAGGAGTTCTATGCTAACTCCACCCGTCATCCCATGCGTGTCAAGGTGAAGATGGGCGGTAAGAAGGACGGTACCATTACGGCTATCTTCATGGAAGTCTGCGCCAATACCGGTCCTTTCGGCAACCACTGCCTGACCGTTCCCATGAACAGCTGCTCCAAGACCCTGCCTTTGTTTGCTGTGGATAACATGGCATACGACCTGAAGGTGTTCTATACCAATACACCTCCTGCCGGTGCCTATCAGGGCTACGGTACGCCTAAGGGCACCTATGGTATCATGATGGCGATGGCCGAGCTGGCGGATAAGCTGGGTATCGACTACCGCACCATGGTAGAGAAGAACCACGTCAGCGAAGGCTATATGCTGGAGATCCTGAAGGGTCTGGGCGAAGGCCGTGAGGGTAACGTGGTTCCCGTTGGTTCCTGCGGTCTGGACGAAGCCATTTCCAAGGGCTGCGACATGATCGAGTGGGGCAAGAAGGAAGTGTCCGATGATCCCGATTGGAAGATCGGTAAGGGCTTTGCCATGATCATGCAGGGCAGCGGCCTGCCGGGTCTGGATCACGCTGAAGCCATTGCCAAGCTGGAAACCGACGGTACTGTCATTTTGAACAGCGGCGGTGCTGACTTGGGTACGGGTCTTGATACCATTTCCGCCAAGGCTGTGAAGGAAATTCTGAAGCTTCCCATGGAGAAGATCACGGTCGTGTCCGGTGATACCGACTCCTGCGTGTTCGATACCGGTGCTTATGCATCTTCCGGTACGTTCTTCAGCGGCAACGCTTCTATCGAGGCCTGCAAGAATCTGAAGGCTGAGATCCTGAAAGAAGCTGCTCTGCAGATGGACGAAAAGGTGGAGGATCTGGATGTCCGCGCTCCCGGCGAGGTCTATTCCAAGGCTACCGGTAACGCTATTTCTTACGGTGATCTGTCCCATGCTGCCATTGCCGGTGACGGTCGTGGCCAGATGGTGGCACACGGTAATTATGTTACCACCGCTTCTTCTGTGCCTTATGGCGCACACTTTGCTCAGGTGGCTGTCAATGTGAAGACCGGTGAGATCAAGGTGCAGAAGTTCTATGCGCTGCAGGATGCCGGTACGCCCATCAACCCCGAAATCGCTCTGTGCCAGATGTACGGTGCATCCATGAAGTCTATCGGTCATACTCTGTATGAGGATATGAAACTGGACGAGAACGGTAAGTGCATCAATGCCAACCTGACCGATTACGGTACCCCCATGATCGGTGAAGCACCCGAGGATTTCAAGGCCGTGCTGATCGATGTGGACGATGCCTATGGCCCCTTCGGTGCCAAGTCCATCTCTGAGATCGCCTGCAACGGTGCTGCTCCCGCCATCGGTATCGCTATCCATGATGCCTGCGGTGTTTGGATGCGCAGTTGGCCCATGACTCCCGAGAAGCTGCTCCATGAATTGGGTAAAATCTGATTCCAATAAAAAAATCTCGGTTCCGTAAGGAACCGAGATTTTTTAAAAGAAGTGAAGTAAATTATAAAAACATTTCGACAAATAATTGATCACCATAGGCCTGCAGCTGGGCGCAAAATTCATCATAGGTGTTGAGCATATTAACCGCTTCGGTTGTAAGCTCTGCGCCGCCGCCGTTCTTTCCGCCTGTGACGGAGTGCAATAAGGGAAAGCCCAAAGCTCTTTCCGAGTTTTTCACGATCGTCCATGCCTTAGAGTAAGCCATATTCATAGACTGCGCCGCAGCGCGCAGTGAATGGAGCTGCTCCACTTGATGCAGCAGCTTAGCAATACCCGGCCCGAAACTCTTTTCATCGGAGAACAGGCGTACTGTGATGTTGTAAGTTAAATTCTTTTTCATATAACTATTATATCATTTTACGCGGGAAAGGTCAATTAAAAACAAGGAGAATGAACCCATGATAGAAGTCAAAATTTTAGTGGATAACATCGACTATGATTCTATTGTTGATTTGCTGATGCCGGTGGTGGGGGAGAAGCTGCAGGCGAAAGGTGGACTTGCCGGGAAAATCGGCAGCAAAACGGAAAAGCTGGCACAGAAGGCACATAAGCTACTAAGCAAGATGAGCCAGGAGAAAAAAGATCAAACCATAGTTAACCTTGCCGCAAAAAAGCGTGCAGTCATCATTGAAAAGGTCTCCACCTTAGCGGAAAAGAAAGGAGTTCATGTGCAGATTTATGACATCTCTGTGCAGAAGATATAAAAAGTGAAGTCGGGAGCAATGCTCCCGACTTTTATCTTATTTCTTTAGTTTATTGACCGCTTCACGCAGAGCGTCCACATTTTCCTGCGTAGTAGCCCAGCTTGCACAAAAGCGCACACCGGAATGGGTTTCGTCTACACGATCCCAGTATTCATAGCCAAAGATTTTCCCGATCTCAGCTAATTCACTGTCCAACATAATGGGGTACTGTTGATTGGTGGGGGAGTCAAACAGCAGGGGATAACCGGCAGAGACAAAAATCTCGCGGATCTGATGTGCCATCTCAATGGCATGACGGGAAATCTTCAAATACAGGTCATCCGTGAACAGCGTGTCGAACTGAATGCCCAGCAGACGACCCTTGGCCAGCATACCGCCACGCTGCTTCATAAAGAAGCGGAAATCCCTCTTTAGAGCAGGATTCATCACCACCACGGCCTCACCAAACAGAGCGCCCACCTTTGTGCCGCCGATGTAGAAAATATCGCACAGATGAGCTAACTCCGGCAGCGTCATATCACATTCATCGGACATCAGACCGTAACCCAAACGTGCGCCGTCAATGAACAGCGGCAGACCGCAGCGCCGGCAGGTTTCGTAAATGGCGGTCAGCTCCGCTTTGGAGTACAGTGTGCCGCCCTCGGTAGGATAGGAAATGTAGACCATGCCCGGCATGACAATATGTTCATAATCGGGGTTATCACGGTGCCACAGATAGTATTCCTCGATCTGCTGCGCAGTAATCTTGCCATCATCGGTGGGCAATGTCAATACTTTGTGGCCGGTAGATTCGATTGCACCGGTTTCGTGGCAGTTGACATGGCCGGAGATGGGAGCAATAACGCCCTGATAGGGGCGAAGAATGGATGCGATGACAGTCGTATTGGTCTGTGTACCGCCAACCAGAAAATGTACATCTGCATTAGGTGCTTCGCAGGCCGCCTTAATTTTTTCGCGCGCTGCAGCGCAGTATTCATCTTCACTGTAACCGACAGACTGTGCCATGTTGGTTTCAGCCAATCGCTTCATAACAGAAGGGTGTGCGCCTTCTAAATAATCGCTGTTAAAGTAGATCATAAATAAATCTCCTTTCATTTTTTATATTTTACCGTATTTGTATACGCCTGTAAAGCATTAATTACTTATATAAGCAATAGCGTCACTTGATTTATCATATTTTTTTTGCTAATATAGTATAGTGATAGGAGGATGCATATGAAAAAGGTTGTTTATTACGCATTGCTTATTGTATTGATTGGCGTTTTTGCCTTTTCTGCCTATAAAATAGGAAACTATTATTTAGAAAAATATCGTAGTGATAAATTGATAAATCATGCGGCACAACATGTTCATGTAGATGAAGACAAACCGAAATTGATCGAGGTAGACTTTGATGCCCTGCGAGAGAACAA
>JAUMWJ010000021.1 GCA_030529655.1 Eubacteriales bacterium | reverse complement strand
GGTAGTGGAGCTGCGCGGAAAGTTCTGAAGCTTCTTTTCCATTCGACTCATTTTAAGAGTTCGGAACATTCCGTATATTATAAGTTTGCTTTAATGCGAGGCGTTATTGCTCAGTTTCTGCCGTCATATTCCCCTCATTTTTCGCATAGGTTGGCAAAAATGAAAAGGACGGGATGAACATGAAAATATTCTTGATACGCCGCCGTTATGTAGCAATTCTGGCTGCACTGGCTATGGCGGCAGGTATCTTCTATGTGGTCACTTACCCCAACTCCGTATCTGCCACAGCCGCCACACGCCAACTCCCCATTTACTGCGTGGAGAAGGAGGATAAAGTCTGCTCTATCTCCTTCGATGCCGCATGGGGTGATGTCAGAGTGCGGTAATGAAAAAAACCAATTCGTTGGCGATATGTCAATCACAATCTTTCGGCAATTTCTACTTCTTCAACTATTCCACGATGGGCTGCAGAAACTACGTTTATCCAGGGGCTCAGGCCCCTGTTCGGTAATCGTCCACTGATAGATACCGTTTGCACATGATCTAACACCTCTATATAATTTGAGCCGAGACAATTTGATCTTCACAAAAGCAGAAATGTGCGTTGGATCTGCCGAAGATATCCATATATTGCAAACCTTTTTTGGGAAATATTGCATGGCTAATTTTGGTAAAAGTATTACTTGCTTTTTCCGCCTTTTCCCTTTGGCTGATTCTATGCGTGGGGCTGCCCTTTTCATATGTCACCGGGGCTCTGTGCGGACAAGAGCACCTCTTATTTCGTTATTTTTCTTGCGCAAACATAGAATATGCGATAAAATGAATATGCGATAATATAGCGGTTGCAGGTCTTTGCTCTGCAATCCCGAGAAAACTTTTTACGGCAGGAAAAAGAAAACAGCAGGAGGAATTTCCGATGAAAAAGAAGAAGCTGACCACCTGGGAGGCGGCCTGTATCATCACCGGCTACGGAATTGGCGGCGGTGTTATGGCGCTGCCCTATCTGGCGGTCAAAAACGGTGTTTTGCTGTCTCTGGCCATTCTGCTGGCGGCTTTTGCAGCCAGCTATGTACTCCATGTGATGATTGCCGAAACAGTCATCAAAACCGGCGGTCAGGTGCAGATCATTGAGATTTTCGGTCACTACCTGTTCCCCGGCAAGGCAAAAAAGGCCCTGACCACGGTATTTTTCGTCATCATGGCGCTGGTACTGTTCACCAATCTGGCCACCTATATCTCCGGTGCCGGAGAGATCCTTGCGCAGCTGCTGGGGATCCCGCTGCTCTGGGGTGAGATCCTTTTCTACATCGTGGCGGCCAGCGTGGTTTTCTTCGGGCTGAAGGCCGTTGGTGTCAGTGAAAAGGTGGCCGTGACGATCATTTTCGGCGTCATCGGCGTGTTGGCGGTGTGTTCTCTGTTCAAGCTGAATCACTCCCTGCCCTTCCGTGTCGGAACACTCAATCAGGCGCTGGCGTATTTCGGTCTGGTGATGTTCGCCTTCGGGGCGTTCTTCTCCGTGCCTCAGGCGGTGGAGGGACTGGACGGCGATGTAAAAAAAGTCAAGCGCGCCGTAGCTTTGGGTCTGGGCAACAATCTGCTCCTGATTCTGGTCATCACCTTCTGTGCTCTTTCCGCCTCCGATACCGTGACAGAGCTGGCCATGATCGGTTGGAGCCGTGGCATCGGCACCTGGGCAGAAATATTGGGCGACATATTCACCGTTCTGGCCATGCTGACCACCTATTGGTCCCTGTCTTTGGCGCTGGGCGATATTGTCAACGATCAGCTCAAATGTGACCACCGCCTTTGCTGGCTCATCGGTACATTGCCATCCCTGCTCATCACCTTGATCGGGCTGGGCGGCTTCATGGAATATATGCGTCTGGCAGGTGGCTTGATCGCCATTATCATCGCTCTGCTGGTGGTGCCCGCCTACCGCAAGTCCCGAAAAGAGCCCGGTGAGGCGATTTTGGGGGCCTGGGGCGGAACGGTCATGCAGCTGGTGATTCTGATCGCCTATCTTCTGATGGCCGCGGGAAATGTGGTGCCTTATGAGTAAGACGCTGTTTATCAACGGTCATATCCACACCATGACCGCGCCGGAGGATGTCTATTCCTGTCTGGGCGTGGACGGTGAAACGATCTGCTATGTAGGCAATGCGCCGGGCACGGATTACGACAATACCGTAGATTTGAACGATCGCCATGTGTACCCCACCATGACGGACGCCCACCTGCACCTGCTCTACACCATCGTGTTGGCGGCGGCCAGCTTCAACGTGTGCGAGATCACGCCGGAGGGCATTGCGCCGCGAAATCTGGTGGGCGTTGAGAAGCGCATCCGCAGCTATTGCAGAGAAAACCCAAAGCAGAAGATCATTACCGGCAATCAGTATATTATCTCCGCCGTGGAGGAAAAGCGTCTGCCCACCCGGCAGGAGCTGGACGACTGGACCGGAGGTCGTGCCATGGTCATCTACAACATTGATGGCCATTCCTCCTCTATGTCCACCGGACTCATGGAGTTGCTGGCTCTGCCGACAGAGGGACATAACGGCATTTTCTCCGGCGAGGAACACGAATTCATGCAGGGAAAGGTCACTGCTCTCATTGCCTCCAAAGTGACCCCCGCCCTTTTAAGCCGCGGAATCGCCAACTTCTCCAATCTCTGCGCCCATTACGGCATCAGCCGCGTGTGCGCCATGGACGGCAACGAGGACGAGAACCCGGATCGGTTGACCGGTCTGCTGGCATTTCTTGCCCGGCGAATGGACATTGACGTGCGGCTGTTCCCCCAGTACATGACCTTGGATCGGGCGGAACAACTCTCGCCGAAGCTGCGCTGTCCCCGGGCCGGCGGATGCGCCGCCTGGGAGCTGGATGGCAGCGTCGGAAGTCACAGCGCGGCTTTCTACACGCCCTACGCCGATGACAGTCGAATGGGGCATTGCTATTACAAAACCGAGACCGTTGCACAGAAGGTCGCCTATGCGCTGCGTCAGGGGATTCAGCTCTCCTCCCACGCTATCGGTGAGGCGGCCATCGACCAGATCACGGGTATCTACGCTGCCGCTTCGCGCTTGCCCACAGAGGGTCCCCTGATGCGTATCGACCACTTTGAGTTTCCTACCCGTCAGGCGGTGGACACCGTAAAGCACCTGCCGCTGGCAATTACGATCCAACCGGGCTATGCCTGGATCGACAAGCGTTATCTCCACTCCTATGAGCAGTTTCTGCCGCCGGAGATCATCGCGCAGCAGGCGCCCTTAAAGGAGCTGATGGCGGCTGGTGTCTGCCTCTGCGGAAGCAGTGACTCGCCGGTGCAGTCCATCAGCCCCTATGACCAGATGCTTGGCATGGTGGAGCATTATCTGCCGGAGGTATCCCTGACGCCCTATGAGGCGCTGTTGACCTACACAGTCAACGGAGCCAGAATGCTGGGCGAGCTGGAGCATTCCGGCACATTGGAGGCAGGCAAGGACGCGGATTTCTTTACCGCGGATTGGGACATCAACCGCGTCACTACCGCGGATTTTCCCCGCCTGTGCGCTGAGGAGATGTATGTGCGGGGCAGACGGTGGAGAAAGAAGCAGGGCACGGTCGGCGAGCTGCTGACCATGCTGATGCAGCTACCCCACAAAATCTGATCGTACATACGGCTGCGTCTGTAAATCGAATACTTAACCAAAGTGGCTCCACCTTTTTCGGCGGAGCCACTTTACAGTTATGACTTTCTTCTCGTTATATTTTCTGAACTCGCTTTTGCTGTTTGGAGAGTACCTTCACATAAAGATTCAGCTCCATGTCAATAGTTGGGACACAGCAGGTGACAAGAGCCATTGAAAATTCTCCAAGGTTCAGTCGTTATTTGCAGCTTACCGGCATCTTGCTTCATAGAATAATTCCACCACCGTGGCATAAATGCTTTCCTTATCCACAATAAACTGCTGGTGATTATCCTCAATTCGAGCTTCTCCTGCCAAAGTGGCAAAGCCGCCGTTTTGATAGGTACCCATGAGCTGTGCAAGGGTGTTGATGTCCTTGCCGGAGAGGTTAGCAACCATATAGGGCTGCAATTGCCGGTAAAGGGTTGCCGCGAAGTTCTTGTCTCTCCGGAGCTTTTCCCGTGCGGCGGTGAGATAGGCCGCCACATAGGTCTGCTGACGGCGCATTCGCCCCTCATTTAACCCGTCTCCCACCTGCATACGCCCCCGCAGGTAGTGGTATGCCTGCCGGCCGGCGAGGGTGATCTCCTGTCCCAGAACAAGGGAGGGATCTTCCTGAGAGAAATCGTCCTCAATAGTCACCGTAACGCCACCCACGGCGTCGTTGAGCAAGGGCAATGCATCCATGTAGAGTGCCACATAGCTGTTAATAGGGATGTCCAAAAGAAGTCCGGACACCGCGGCCACTGTGTTTTCACAACTATCTGCGCCACCATTACCGTAGCAGTGGGCGAGACAAAGCTCCATGGTGCACGTATCAACAACATCGCCGCCCAGAGACAGAACATTGACATCACATAGGGTGTTGCGGTCGATGGGCAGCAGGCGGTAGGTTTCTTCCTTACGATCTATGACCAAGAGTGCCAGAGCATCGGCCTGACCGGAAAACAGGTTGCCGCTGCTCTGGTTCACATCGTCATGGTCAATGCCCATCAGCAGGATGGTCTGTACATCTTGCTTGGGATCGTAAATCTGTCCATCGATCCTGATGGATTCACCTCGGTTATTCTTCAACATCTCCTCCACCGTCTGACCGGAGAGTGGGTCCTTTGGCTGCCTGCCACAGGCGCACAGCAATAGGGCGGCGCATAGTAACAGCAGAAAAAACAGTTTTTGTTTCAAATGATAACGGCCTCCTGTGAAAGAAGTGTTGCGCCAAAATTATCTATGCGTGAAAGTGTTTCAGCTCCCAGACGCTTTTGCAGGGTATCTCTGCCCTGCCGCAGATTGGGGGCACGGTGGTGCAAATTGTGGCAATCACTGCCCAAAACGTGCGCCCGTCCGCTTTCAAAGAGCTGCAGCACCTGTCGCCTCTGCCGCAGATTTCCCAGACCGCCGCCCAGACTCTCAGCATTGATCTGCACCCATACCGGCAGTGTCAAAATCCGGTCCATATAGGTGCTTTTTCGCTGCAGGGGCAGATACCGCTCCAAATGAGCCAGTACCACCTGCACCTCCCGATCAATGGAAAGCCGAGCCACGGCATCTACTTCATAATCTCCCCACTGGGCAAAGGGCATTTCCAACAGCAGGGTTCGGGTTCCGGCAATACAAAGGGCACTGAGTTCTGCTTCCGGTAGTTCCGCAAGCTCTGAAAACAGTGCCACCTCTGCACCCAGATATACACGCGGCAGATCCTCCGTCAATGCCGAGCGCAACTGTTGCCATGCCGCCTCGCGCTGGGATACAAAAGTCTCAACGCTCCGGCGATAACTATAGAAGTGGGGCGTTGCCACACAGTGTGCAACGCCCTGCTTCTTCATTTCTTGTAACATGGCAACGCTGGTGGCGACATCGGGACTTCCATCATCGATGCCGGGGAGAATGTGACTATGAAAATCAATCACATTATTGTATTCCACAGACGTCGCTCCTTAGTTCATTTAAGCTCTGCTGCGCTTAATGCAGTAAGCACACCCCAGAACACTCACCACAGCCAGACTGACCAACAGGACTATGGGTGTGGTATCTGCAGTCGGGGGATTGGTAACGACGTCACTACTGCCGCCACCGTTGGTGCCCTCCACCATAATCAGGAAAGGAGACAGGCTATTGATCTGAAAGCTGGCGAAGTTATTTACCGTTTTAGCGTCGTAAACCTTTTCCCAACTTCCATCAAGCATCAGATAATGCAGAATAACCACACGCCGGTCAACACCGCCGGTGACAGAGGAAAGATTCATCGTGATCGTTGTGTTAGCAGGAATTGTATCACCGCCAATGGCAGCAACGCCATTTGCAAGCAGACTGATATCGATCACAGTCATAGGCACCAAATTGTCATAGTTGGTAACGCCGGCGTTTTTAGCCACTTGCCGTGCCGTAGCGGTGTCATTCACTGCATAGACATCATTCTCCACCTTTTGGGCATACGCATCGATTGCTGCTTGCATTTCAGCCGGTGTAAGTTCCGAGTGTGATTTGACGTATTCATTGACGTAGTAGGCAATAGAGGTCTTTAACGCAGCACCGAAATCCCCGGACTGAGAAACAATGTTGTCCCCGTAATCTGCATTCTCTGCAGAAGTAACGACAATCTTAATGTCACCGGACTGAATAGCCGCAGGCGGGTTCGGCATTGTAACATCACTTTCGTCCAATCCGCCCTTGCTGGTGGGTGCTGCCGCAAAGGCAGAAACGGTCAGAGACAGAGCCAGCACGAGGGCCAGCATAAGTGCAAGAATCTTTTTCATTATCTTCCCTCCAAAAATTCATGGTTGATATTTGAAAGCTTCGCTTTTGTTAACAGATTCAGCTCCCCTTTTCGTTTCGATAATACTTATTGTAGTATCCGTAGCGAGAATAGCGATAGTAATACGATGTCTTTCTCATCTCCACCTGGTTGAGCACTGTGCCCACCAGTGGGCAGTTGATGGTCTCCAACTGCTTGATGCTGCTGTCCACCAACTTGCGAGGAGTAGAACCGCAGTGCACCACCAGCAGTGCGCCGTCGCAGTGAGGCGCAATCTGCAGGCCATCGGATACGCTATCCAAAGGCGGGGTATCAATGAAAATGTAATCATACTGCTCCGCCAGGGTCTCCATCATCGTACCGAACGCAGGAGAGGTCAGCAGCAATGTAGGATTGGCAATGTTGCGAAACACCGGGATAATATCGGCGCCGGGAATATCTGTGGAATAAATAATTTCTTTCAACGGTACCTGACCGGCCAAATAGTTCACAAGACCTACCGGGTGCTGCTCTCTGCCAACGCTCATCTGATACTGGGAACGCAATGTGCTGCGGCGAATATCCGCGTCAATGAGAAGAACATGCTTGCCCGTTTCCGCCATGGCACGCCAGAGATATACGGAGGTAAAGCTCTTCCCCTCACCGGGTACACTGCTGGTGATCATGATGCGCTTGTACCGGGCACCGCAATAGGAAAGATTTACCCGCAGACGGTTGATGGCCTCCTTGCTGCGGTACGGCAGGGACTGCATGGCCTTCATCTGAAGCTGCTTCATTTTCCGCCACCGCCTTTCCTTGCACGCTGCGGTGCGTTCGCGTTACTCTTTTCCGCATTCTCCAGAGGAATATCCGCCATGGGAGTTACGCCGAAGTAGCGCTCCATATCCTCGTCAGTGCGGATGGTATCATCCAGCAGGAACGCTACCACATAACAACCATACACAAACGCTGCTGCGGCAACAGCGGCAATCACGCCATTGCGAACGCAATGCGGCGCAGCCTGTGCCGTGGGCGGCACGGCAGATTCCACCAGGTTGGGGGCATTACTCTCCATCACAGAGGGTAGCCAGGTGATAGCCAGTTTGGCCATCTCATTGGCAATATCTGCCGAATACTGGGGATCCTTGGAGGTAACGGTAATTTTCAGAATACGTGTTTCCTTGGGGTTATCAATATCAATCTTACTGCGGAGGCTGCCTACTGTTTCATCCTTCAAATGCAAGTTCTGAATGGTACTTTCCATCACAGGGCGCGTGAGGAGAAGCTCCTCATAGTCCAATGCCAGCTTGGAACCGATCTGCAGGTCCGAAAGATTTACCACCGAATCGCTGGAGGCAGAGACCACATAGAGTTTTGACGTAGCTTTGTAGGTAGGGTCGATCCAAAAATAGCTGACCGACCAAGCCAGAATACCGCCAATGATGGCGGCAATCAAAATACGGAGAACATTCTGCCGAAACAGGAATAGAATCTCTCGCAGATCTATTTCTTCTTCCTCGTTGTATCCGCGAGGTCTTCTCTCTTCCATTCGCTTTCCTCCCATGTGCACTCCACACTATATTAGCGCAGTATATACTTAGAAATAGTATAGCATTGATATTACACGATTTCAACCGTTTTTTTGCTTTATTTCCTATATTTTTTCTGCGAATACACCATATTGATCAATACAGGTATATTTGTAAGCGACCCATGCAGTCGTTCTCTTTTCGGAAAAACGCTGTCGGAAAAAGCGATACAATCAACGCCTTAATTCTGCAGTTCATAGCATTTATTTGCTTATTACCAGATGCAATTGACATATTTGATGGGAAGTGTATAATAATTGCATAATAATCCTACGAAAAATAGCATTGTGAGGTGCCTATGAAAAGTTTTTCTGCTGAAAAAATGGTTCACACGATTTACACTCTGCGGCGGGCAAAGAAGCTGACGCAAACACAACTGGGTGCACTGACGGGGATTCACCGTGCGATCATCGGCAGGCTGGAAAACCAGGAATATATTCCCTCCATTTCACAGCTTCAGGCGCTGGCAGATGCCTTGGATTTTGATGTGACGGAGCTGTTTACGGAGCAGAGAGTCCCGGATAAGATGCTCTCTCGAAGCTACCGCATTGCTGTGGCCGGTACGGGATATGTGGGACTTTCGCTGGCGGTGCTTCTTGCACAGCACAACCACGTTATCGCGGTAGACATTATTCCCGAGAAGGTGGAGCTGATCAACCGGAGGCAGTCCCCCATTCAGGACGAGTATATTGAGAAGTATCTCGCAGAAAAAGAACTGGATCTCACTGCTACACTGGATGCGGAGCGTGCCTATACCGATGCTGATTTTGTCATCGTTGCCGTGCCCACTAACTACGACAGCAAGCAGAATTTCTTTGACTGCTCGGCGGTGGACAGCGTGATAGAAACGGTGCTGCGCGTCAACCCCCGGGCCACGATGATTATCAAGTCCACCGTGCCTGTAGGATACACCGCCTCCCGTCGGGAGAAATACCATACTGGCAACATCCTCTTTTCCCCGGAGTTTCTGCGGGAGAGTAAGGCACTCTATGACAACCTTTATCCTTCCCGCATTATCGTATCCTGCGATGAAGAATCGGCAGAACAGGCACGCATTTTTGCGGCGCTATTACAGCAAGGTGCGAAGAAGCAGGATATTGAGACCCTGTTTATGGGTTTCACCGAGGCCGAGGCAGTCAAACTCTTTGCTAATACCTATCTCGCGTTGCGCGTTTCCTATTTTAATGAAATGGATACTTACGCCGAGTCAAAGGGCCTCAATACCCGGCAGATCATCGACGGTGTGTGTTTGGATCCTCGCATCGGCGCTCACTACAATAACCCGTCTTTCGGTTACGGTGGATACTGTCTGCCCAAGGATACCAAGCAGCTTTTGGCCAACTTTGAAAATGTACCTCAGAACATGATGAGCGCTATTGTAGACAGCAACCGCACACGCAAGGACTTCATTGCCGACCGCGTGCTGGAGCTGGCCGGTGCTTACGAAGCCAACAGCTCCTGGGACGCTGCCCGTGAAAAGGAAGTCATCGTGGGGGTTTATCGTCTTACCATGAAGGCAAACTCCGATAACTTCCGGCAAAGTTCCATTCAAGGCGTGATGAAGCGCATCAAGGCGAAGGGTGCCACGGTGGTGATCTATGAACCCACGCTCCCTGCCGATTCCACCTTCTTCGGCAGTCGGGTCATCGGCGATCTGGACGAGTTCAAGAGGATTTCTCAGGCCATCATTGCCAACCGTTATGATGCCTGTTTAGACGATGTGCAGGAGAAGGTCTATACCCGGGACATTTTCCGGAGGGATTGAGGAGGTCATTATGCAGAAAACCGACCTGACGGGGAAAACCGTCTTTGTCACCGGTTCTGCCGGTTTTATCGGCAGCGCTCTGGTTCTGGAGCTGCTCGGCACACAAAAAGACATCCGCATTGTGGGATTGGACAATATAAACGACTATTACGATGTGTCCCTCAAGCAGTGGCGTTTACAAAAAATACAGCAGTGTGCCGCCCAACACAAGGATTCTTCCTATATATTTTATCAGGGAGATCTGGCGGACAAGGCACTGATCGATCGCATATTTGCCGAACACCAGCCGGACATCGTGGTGAATCTGGCGGCACAGGCCGGTGTGCGGTACTCCATCACCAATCCGGACGCTTATATTCAGTCCAACATCATCGGCTTCTACAACATTCTGGAGGCCTGCCGCCATTCCTATGATAACGGCGCACCGGGAGTGGCACATCTGGTATATGCCTCCTCCTCTTCCGTGTACGGCGCTAACAAAAAAGTGCCCTACTCCACAGAAGACAAAGTGGACAATCCGGTATCCCTCTATGCCGCCACGAAGAAATCCAATGAGCTGTTGGCGCATGCCTATGCCAAGCTTTACAATATTCCCTGTACGGGACTTCGGTTTTTCACGGTCTATGGCCCTGCAGGCCGCCCGGATATGGCCTATTTCGGCTTCACCGACAAGTTGGTACGGGGTGAAACCATACGCATCTTTAATTACGGCAACTGTAAGCGAGATTTCACTTATATTGATGACATTGTGGAGGGCATTAAGCGCGTGATGCAGGGTGCCCCGGAACAGAATAAGGGGGAGGACGGTCTTCCCGTCCCCCCCTATGCAATATATAACATTGGCAACAGCGATCCCGACAATTTGCTGGACTTTGTTGACATCCTCCAGCAGGAATTGATCCGAGCCGGTGTGCTGCCTTCCGATTATGATTTTGAGGCGCATAAGGAGCTGATGGCTATGCAGCCGGGAGACGTGCCGATGACTTTTGCAGACACGCAGGCACTGGAGCGGGACTTTGGCTTTAAGCCGCATACGCCGCTGCGGGAGGGACTGCGAAGATTTGCCGAGTGGTATCAAGCGTTTTATAAAATTTGACCATGCGTGGCGTGTGACGATAGTTACACGCCGCGTTTTCCTTGCGCCGCATAAAACACAGCGCCGATAGTGATCCAAATCACAAGCATCAGGTAGGATTCTCTTCCGAAGTGAACACCATTAAGACCGGGAATAGGAACGAGCTGCAATATCATAAAGGCTATGGCGAACAAAGAACCAATCAGCGCCACGGTTTTGAGACAGCGGCTGCCGTCTCCGTATTGGCGCATGGTGCGTAAGGTTGCCGCACAGGTGAAGAAATATCCAATGGACGCACCGATGGCGGACATATCCACAAACCAGCCCAGCGCCTCACGGCCCAAAATCGGACCGGACAGGGAAACGAGAATGCAAAAGAGCATGGCGTTGACGGGGGTCCCGTAACGGGAACTGATTTTCCCGAACCACCGGGGCAAAAAACCGTCACGGCTCATGGCGAACATCAGCCGACTGGAGGCCAGATAGAAGCCCATAATGCCGGAGAGCACGGCGCTGGAAACACCCACGCCTACCAACACCTTACCGAAGATGCCTAAAAGTTCTTCTGCGGCTACAAGCAAAACCCACTCCCCTGCCATCACCCGATCCGGCCAGTTTTCGAGAGCGGCAGCGGCTACCGTATTGTTGGAAATATATACAAAGCAGCCGAAGGCAATGGCGACCACCATGATGCCCATCACTTTTTTATAGGAGAATTTGAATTCCTCAGCTGCCTGAGGGATGGTATCAAAGCCCACATATGCCCAAGGCGCAATGGCGAAGGTGGCGAGAATAGCGGAGAGAACACCTCTCGTCCCAGTGTGGGCAAAGGCGCCAACGCTCTCCGTGGCAGCGCCTGCGGCAATGGCTGCGGACTTATCAAAGCCCCAGATCGGTGCCATATGTACGCCGCTGGCCTTAGCGGAAAGGAGTCCGGCAATGCAAAGCGTAAGGGCGCACAGTGCCAGCATGGAGGCCAAAACCGTTTGCACAAAGCCGGCTTTCTTCACACCCAGGATGTTCAGAACACCGAACAGAAGCAGGATCCCCGCGGCCAGAATGATCTCTCCCAGCCACACGTCAAATCCTGCAACGGTATAGTGAAAACCGAATTTTAGAATATCCGCCGAACCGTCCAGACCGTCCACGATCAAGCCGATAGCAGTGGAGTTCATGGGAACATTGGTGAGATAAGCCGCCACCAGAAACCAACCGCAGAGGTACGCAGGTGCCTTGCCGAAGCAGTTTTTTGTAAAGGTAAACTCTCCACCGGCTTTGGGGTATTTGGGCACCATATAGGCATAACTGCAGGCAATGATTATCATCACCAGCGCACCCAGCAGCATAGCAATGGCCGTGCCTGCTACACCGGAATTGGGCAAAAATTTCTTTCCCGGGTTAATGAAACTACCCCAACCGATGATACAGCCAAAAGCAATGGCCCACACATAAGTTGGACTGAGGTTTCTGCGCAGTGCGGCATCTGTTGTATTCGGTTGATTCTTCATCTCCGGATTCCTTTCTGAATAATTACATTCTTTTTTCCTGCAAAGCAAAACACATCATACAGCTCTACGTTGAGAGGTGCGGGTACTCTTTCATATCATGTTGCACTAAATAGTACAACTATGCCCGTATCTTCTCCATATAGTGAAATCCACTTTGAAAGGAGAAAGACATGATGCAATTCACTGTAACCAGGCAACGAATGACTTTGCAGCAAGCCACCGAAACCGTGACACCCGAGGCTTTCTGCAACGCACAGTTTGTCTTCGACAGCACATGGCGCTATTCCTCTATTTGGGCTTATTTGGAGGGAAACGGTGTCGCTTACCGCATGAAGGTCGAAAATGGGGGTATTACCTCAGACAATGCCACAGTTCTTCCCGAGGGACGATGGAATGTATATCTTAAGGGTGAAAACTACAATGAAAACGGCACCTTACGGGAGGAAAAGGTCACAAATCTCTGCCGTTTCACTGTGGCAGAAACCGAAGACGGACAAGGATGCCGTTTTCGCACCGTTGCCACGCCTACGGCGGAGGAACAGACAAAGTTCCTGGCGCTGCAAGCTCTGGATTTGGCCAAGGAAGTAATGCACATGGCACAGGCGGGTGATTTCAAAGGTGATTCAGGTGAAGCTGGTCCGCAAGGAAATCCCGGTGCTGTAGGTACACAAGGCCCCGCAGGTATTAATGGTGTTAATGGCGCAGACGGTGCGACCTGGTACAGCGGAATCAACCCGGATTCGACTTACTCACATCCGGGAGACTTCTATCTTATCACAGTCGATAGACAGGCTTATCACGCTTACGATGTACTTCGCTATGTAGATAATACGGTAGGATGGGAAATTGTTTGTAACATTAAGGGGGATAAGGGCGCACCCGGCGTACAGGGTGTGCAGGGCATACCCGGTACCAACGGTGCAGACGGCTATACCCCTGTCCGCGGCACGGACTACTGGACGGCGGCAGACATTGCCACAATCAAGGGTTATGTGGATGATGCAATCTTAGGAGGTGCATGGTAATGAGCGTAAACAGTAAAATGACCGCTATCGCCAATGCCATCCGGGCAAAGCGCGGTATCTCCGGGACACTGTCCCTCGACCAGATGGCCACAGAGATCGAAAATATACAAACAGGTATCACGCCCAGCGGCACAAAAACCATCACCGCCAATGGGACATATGACGTGACGCAGTTTGCAAGTGCGGAGGTTGACACAAATCCGATCCCGAATCTCTATACAAAACTGGAGTATATCGAAGCCAGCGGTACACAGTATATTGATACAGGCGTAATGCCCACCGAAAACTGCACCGCCGAGATAGACTTTGCATTGACCGGATATACAAACAGAGATTATATCGCATTAGTTTCTGCATCTACCCATATGTATCTCGTGCATTTTACACATTCTTCCGGCGAGGAAATAAAATTTGTGCCAAACTGGTTTAGCTATAGCTCCGCGTCTTCGTACAGCGAAATATACAAAAACCAAAGATATAGATCGCTGTGCCATATCTTTAATAACGCCACTCCAAACGGGTTTGCCGGCGGTATAGCCATTACAACGGAAGGGAATTTCAGTGAGAGACGATATGCCACGCAAACGTATACACCTGAAAACAACTTTTTCATTTTTGCGAGAAACAATGGCGGAGGAACTGTTTCTTATCAGGCCAAAGCCAGGCTGTATGCGCTGAAGCTATATACAGACGGCATTCTGCGCCGCGACTTTGTACCCGCCATACGGAAGGCAGACAGTGTTATCGGCCTATACGACAGAGTCTCCGACTCCTTCTTTACCAACATCGGAACGGGAACATTTACAGGGCAATAAGTACAGGCAGGCGAAAATGCCGACCGCGTCAAGCGCTCTCAGGCGTGGACTGATCCTACCGAACCAAAGGAAGAATCAGCCCACGCTCATGGAAAACATAGTCGGCTGGAGGCCAGAAGGCAGAGAGACCGCCCCGCATCCCGGTGTGGGCGAAAGCACGGATACTCTCCATCATCGCACCTGCGGCCATCTTTTATGTTAATGGTTTATCACAAAACTCGTATCTTCTGTCAAGTGTTCCAAGATGACATTAACATCATCCTGCATGGCAATTTCTTCATCGGTGGCGACATTGTAGTCTACGATATAAATTGGCATATCTTTGTATTTGCCCAACAGGTATCCGTCGCATTCGACGAACAGCAGATCAAACAGTTTCGTCCCGTTGCTGGAAAACTTCACTGCTTCCTCTGACACGTCGATTTGCACCTTATCTTTCCATCTCATAGGATACTTCATGGTAACAACCGGGGTTTTGATATCGAACGTACTATTATCCACATATTCAATGATCTCGCCTGCTGCAAAGTCGTTATTGGCAATCATTCCTTGCAAAATCGTATTGATGCCATCCTGATATTCGCTATACGCCGCATAGTTTTCATTTTTCTTATCCAGTTCGTTGAAAGCAGCATAAATCACCACATTCTGATCGTCAAGCTTTAAAGTGCCTAGCAGATCCTCTGATTCCTTGCCGAAGGATAGCGTGAAGAGCTGTGTACCATCTTTTGCAGAAAAAGACAGCACGTAGGGCTCCTGCGACACCACCGTTGTCGTAACATGATCCTCATAATCTGCAGGTACCGTTAATTCGGCATAGGGAGTTTGCACAGTCGCGCCGTCAATAGCAACGCCGTTACTCTCTGCTTGCTCACCGCAGGCACATAGCAAAACGATACATAGCATCATAAGAAATGCAGACAAATACTTTTTCATGGTTTGCCTCCTGCCACAGATATAAATAATTACGCTGCCAACGAACTTTACATTCGTTTTTCTGGCAATTGAATCCATTCTCCCAGCTTTTGTTCCCACTCGGTCGGAGCAAACTCGATAAAACCTCCGTCCGGATAAAATGCGACCTCCCCGAAATAAGGGTGGCCACCGATCACATAGAAATCCACGCGAACAAAGGGGATCCCCTCCGCAATTTTCTCCACCAGTGCGATCATTTCATCCAGACATTTCGGTACCTCATAGGGCTCCGGTGAGTTTACATCATTCTTCTTGCACACGGGGATCCGCCGGAACTGCGGATCCAATGTGACCCGTCTGCGTTCGTCGGTATGTGCCGTTCCCGATGTCAGCATGACCATTTTGACTTCCCCGTCGAAGCAATAGAACTTGTGGTCGGTCAGTGTCAGTTCGTCTCCATTTTGCATATATTTCTCTGCAATGATTTTGCGGGGAATATCTCTGTAAGCCCATTCGATGCCGCTTGCTCCGTAGACTCTTTCCAGACACTGCTTGAGCTTTGCCTTTGCTGCTTTTATGTCCAGAGATGCCTTATCACGGCAGATCACAGCAGAGGCGCAGTCATGGTTGCATTTCAGTACAAACTGTTCCGGGAGCTGATCAAAATCAATATCCTCGACCCGATCCCACACGCCAAGCAGCGGGATCATGTACTGACTTCCGATTTTCTTTTCAATGATCTCCCGGACGAGATACTTATCCTGCATCTTCGTATAGACGGGATTTCTGTCATAGAGCTTGAGCCACTGAATTTTCTCCGTGAACCGTTGGGGATTTTCCAGATCCAGCTCCTTTCCAACCTTGAGCTGATAGAGTTTTTTCAGGTATTCCGATTCCGGAAGCCCGGCATAGAATCCTTTTGACGCAAGAAAATAGAATCGTTTCCTGCGGTCGATGCATATATCGAATAGAGCATGAAGCTTTGACATGGTTTAACTCCTCATTTATAAGTCATTGGTAGCTCTGTTGCTTCGCACGGGGCGAAAATGCCGCATGATGGCAAGTGTATCCGTCCGGAATAGCAGAAAGTATATGATAAAAGTCACAGAAAACGACAGGATGCTAATAATCGCGGCACAAAATGCCCACTCCAAATAGTTGCTCATGGGAAAACAAGCCGCCAACGCATCGCCGACTGTCACAACCGCAAATACAATCCCACCGTTGCACAGGAGGCGCTTCAGCCACGCTCCCATGCGACGGTTGAGAACATTTTTTGAAAGGTAGGACACATAAAATATCCATCGATACAGCGTGGACACCACTGTCCCGATAGCAACACCGATCAATCCAAAACGGAACGCAAGCAGCAACGAAAGGACAATGTTGATCACAGCCTCTCCGTAAGCCGCCGCTCTTGTCTGCTTGAAATGTCCCACAGCAATGATCAGCGTGCCATAGGGCGATCTCAGGCTGGTCATGAGGACGGCAATCGTCAAAAGGATCCCAAATGTCGGCACAATGTAGTTTGCATCGTGGATATGAGCCGTGTAGAGCCTGACAAAGGGGACGATCAGCACCATGGTCACGGAGAAGAGTGTGACGGAGACAAGGGAGATCAGCGTTTCATAAAAATTGAAGGTAGCATTCAACTGCTCGATTTCCTTTTTGGCATACATATCGCCGAAAAGCGCTTCCATTCCGCTGGTAAAAGTTTTTGCGATACTATCGATCTGCCCAACGATCATGTAATAAACAGAATAGACAGACACCAGGGACAGCGAATCCATAATAGTCAAAACCGCCACATCCGTGTTGTTGTGGAGTACCCACGCGATATGTTGACCGATGGCCGTTTTTTTCTGTGTCAGGAGTTTTTCCTTTTCCACACAGCGTTCCAGAGAATATCGGCGTCGGGCAAGAACCGACAACGCCAACGGCTTAAGGATATAAACCATGCTGGAGGCCAGTTTGACGATGATCAGAGAGCATCGGTAATGCACCAGAAGAATGACCATGCCGGTGTTCAGAATGGTTGTAATAATTTTAAAGATTGTAGGAATATAGGTGCGCTGATCCGCCTGAAACAGTGTCGAATAGGAAACACCGATAAAGTACTCGCCAAAGGTGGAAATGGCAATGACGATCACAAGAGAAAATGTCACCCAGAAGTCCAGAGAATCTTTGCGGGATATTTTTGAATAAAAGCAGGCCAGCACCAGCACATAGCCGGAAAAAGCCAAGGCCAGCTTTTGAAAGAACTGTTTGGTTTCCGTTACGATTCGGCAGATGCTGTGATGGTCTTTGTCGGCAAGCGCTTTATAGAGCGTGGAGCGGGACACGGCGGCAATACCGCCCTCAAAAAGCGTGATATAGCCCAGAAAGCTGGCGATGGAGGCGGTAGCGCCGTAGGCAGTAGAGCCAAAAGCACCCAACAGTGTGTGCGGTACGATCAGTCCGCACACCAGGGAAATGAACTGACTCAAAAGAGAAGACACGATATTTAGTTTTGCTTTTTGGGTTCTTGTTCTTTCCATAGATTCCTTTGTTTCCGGCTGATGATAGCAGAACTCACTTTCCGCAGTTATTTTGTATGGACACATTTGTTGCGGGGACTTACCAGCAGTTTAACGATCTGTAAAAGAGTTTTTATATTTGTGCCAAACTTCAGCGGCACAAGGGACAGCATTTCGCACCAAGTTGCCATCGCTTTGCGGGCATCGGTGTCCATGGCATATTGAACAGACAGCTTATTTAGCATACGCGCTGTTTCTTTTGGGTGGGAAGAAAAATAGTCCTCATTTTTCTTGAGGATCCTTATGTTGCCAGCAATTTTGGATTTTGGATTCTTTGTGATCTGATTCCCACTGTTCCAATGGTAAATGACCCAGGGATTCTCTATGTAACCCACATGATACCGCTGTGCCAGTCGTATCCACAGATCATAATCCTGACCGGAGGGGAGCAATTCATCAAAGCCGCCGATAGTCCGCAATGCCTCTGTCTTCAAAAGCGGCATGGAAAGACCGCCACAAAAATTTCCGTGGCGCATTAACTCCTCATAGATATTGCCGGTGCATTTCCTCAGCTTGATTTCTCTGTCAGAACGGGAAAGGTCATCGTACTGATAGTAATCACAGTAGATCATGGCAGTTTCTTCATCGGCAGCCTCTATGGCCTGAACCTGTTTTTCAATTTTTTCAGGCAGCCATTCGTCATCGTCATCCAAATAGGCGATGTAGTCTCCTTTTGCAGCGGTAAGGCCGCGATTGCGGGAATAACACGCACCGGACTGTGCTTCATTCTGAAGATACAGTATCTTTGATGAACAGTCCAGCACACTCTGCATTACCTCATTGCGGAGAGGATAGTCGTTGGGACTGTCATCCACAACTATGATCTCTATCTCAGGATACGTCTGTGCTAAGATACTTTTTACGGCGCGCAAAACTATTTGGGGTTTTCTTTTGCAGGTTGTGACGATTGCCGATACAAGATTCATGATTTGCTCCTCTTCGGATCCCCTATTTCTTCCGCAGTGGGACTACCTTCAGTGAACGCTCCATGGTAACCAATGAGTTATCCGGAATATCTCCCCGTACTACACACCCTGCACCGATCACGCAGTTATTCCCGATGTGTGTGTTCTTCAATATCACGCAATTCGCGCCGATCCATACATTGTCGCCGATGATGATTTCTCCCATAGAATAGCCATTACACATACCAGTTTTATCGAATTTGTGGTCGTGATCATACAGCATAACCGAGGAACCGAAAGTGCAGTGCTTTCCAATCTCTATTCTATTGTGACAGGCAATGACAGAATAGCGATTCAAAAATAAGCTCCCGATTTTCAATTTGCCGCCTGTTACCAAAACAGATACGCGTCCCTGTGTATTCAGGATTCCCTTAATACTGCCATTATCCCGGATAACAAATTCTGTTCCCGGTGCAATGTTTGAATGGAACACCGAAAGATGAAATCCTTTTATCAGCACAGAACGTAATACCAGTAAAAGAATCGATAACCCCTTTTTTATATACTTCATAAAAGTGTTCTCTCCTACCTGATATGGTGAACTGCATTTTTCTTTTTTTTCCCGAAGTCCATGCATTGCTCTTCATAAAACAGCATGGTCAATATAAGAATATGAGGAAAATAGTAGTAGAATATTGACCCCAAGCCCATAAACATTTCTATAATAAGGCACACTGCAATCACCTGAATATCATAATTAGTGTCTCCGTGCAGTTTCTTCGACCTTATTCTTTTCAGCAATCGTCTGCCAATAGCAAAGAAAGGCCATGCATAGATCAGTATTCCTACAATTCCAGCAGAAACCAAAGTTTCGGCATAAACAGAGTGTGTAAACATATTAAAGCGAGAACGAAGCACAAATTGTCCCAATCCCACACCGATGATAGGACTTTGCTTCCACATTTCCCAGGCCTCCGCATAAAGCTGTCTCCGAATGCCACCGGAAATTTCTTCCCTCAATCCCAGCATTCTGGTTGTTAGTGCCGAACCGTTGATGATTTGACTTACAACGAGGGAAGCACCGATGACCGCTCCTACAATGATAATAAGGCGCACCAGCAGTGTTTTTGCATTGATCTTCTGACGATTCTTATCCCGAAGATACACCACAAGCCAAATGGTCAAAAAAACGATTGCTGCCAGGAAAGTCTTTCTCGATGCACTCAAGATAATGGCATAAAGGGAGATCACAATAATCACCAGATGCAAGAGAAGATTCTTTTCCAATCGTTTCTTTTGAATCACGGCAGAAAATATGCCAAACAGCAAAACTAACCCCAGCAAATTGGGGTTGTTGCTCTCGCTCATTGCAGTAACGATGACACCGTTATTATAATCTGCCCCTAAGAAAATAGTTTGAAGAGCACATACAGCACCACATAGCTCCAATATGTTATAGACCCAGGTTGTTTCATGGCACCGCTTGCAGACATACCAGATGGCGGCCGCCATGATTGAAAATTCCAGTGTCGTTGCCACGGTTGACAGCAGTACTTGCCGATCCACAGCTACAAAAACGCCCGTAGCCAAGGAGAATACACAGAGGGTAGCCGTTGCCGCAAGTATTTGCGGGAAATCTCTGTAGGGAACTTTTTTTCTGCGAAGCATATCTAACGCTACCATGATAAGCAGAAGCGCGGATACACCATACAGGATGATATTCTGGTTGCCCCAAATCTGCTTATACCAGTTCAGGTAAAAGCACAGTGCTCCTGACAGATATTTCGCACATACCAGAAAAATATTTGTATTTTTCAGACCTGTTTTTCTCTTCATTGTAAATTATACTATCTATACTTCATAATTTATACTTTATAGGATTTTTTGAGAATTGTGTCAATTCCCTTGAAATAACTTCGCCGGACAGATGTCCGTTGCCCGCCACACGCCACGTGGAGGCGTTATTTTTGTGTGGCTCCCACTCCCTGGCGGGAGTGGGGGTTATGTTATTCTACAATCATTTTGCCGTCTGCGCCGAAGTCATAGTAGCCGGTGGCAACCATTTCCTTACCCGTGGTGCTGCGCTTGAGGTAGCGGGTGTAGTTGGTGGCGATGCTGCCATCCTTCAGGATATAGTAGAAATCGGTATCAACCTTTACCAGTCCTGCATTGGCTTGGAGTACATCATCAATATAGTATTTGCCGTCCACAATGCCGTTCTTGGGTTCGGGAATGATCATCTTGCCATCTGCGCCGAAGTCATAGTAGCCGGTGGCAACCATTTCCTTACCCGTGGTGCTGCGCTTGAGGTAGCGGGTGTAGTTGGTGGCGATGCTGCCATCCTTCAGGATATAGTAGAAATCGGTATCAACCTTTACCAGTCCTGCATTGGCTTGGAGTACATCATCAATATAGTATTTGCCGTCCACAATGCCGTTCTTGGGTTCGGGAATGATCATCTTGCCATCTGCGCCGAAGTCATAGTAGCCGGTGGCAACCATTTCCTTACCCGTGGTGCTGCGCTTGAGGTAGCGGGTGTAGTTGGTGGCGATGCTGCCATCCTTCAGGATATAGTAGAAATCGGTATCAACCTTTACCAGTCCTGCATTGGCTTGGAGTACATCATCAATATAGTATTTGCCGTCCACGATGCCATTCTTGGGCTCGGGAATGATCATCTTGCCGTCTGCGCCGAAGTCATAGTAGCCAGTAGCAACCAACTCATTGCCCGTGGTGCTGCGCTTGACGTAACGGGTTTTATCCCTCACTATCGTGCCATCAGCTGTGACAAAGTAATAATCATTGCCAACCTTCACGACACCCTCTACATTCGTATGTCCATCAGCATCAACATAGTAGAAGCCATTATACTTGCCGCAATCTGTACATTCGACGATCTTCGGACCGTAGACCGGTCTGGCAATACCGTCATCCTTGCAATCATACCAGATCAGTTCAGGGTTATTGGACAGATGATAGAACACATATCCGTGCTGCAGATAGCCGTTGCCCTTCTTGAAGATGTATTCCACACCGTCGATTTCCTGCAGCAGTACGGGCACATTGATGGAGTTCGTTGTATAGAACGAAGGCCCATACCAGTAGCGGACGCCCTTGCCGTTATCGACCCATACACCGTCAGTTACCTTGCCATTGTCAAAGACGAACCTGATGTTATCGGTAGTCTTAACCTCGCCATCAGCACCGGCAAAGGTTTCGGGCAGGAAGTAGTACCACTCCTCGTCGATCTCATGCCAGCCGGAGGTCAGAGTACCGAACTTGGCATAGTGGTTTGTGCCATCGATATCCACCAGACCGGTGTACTTCATCTTGCCTTCGCAAACGCCGTTTTCACCAAAGTCATAGTAGAAGCCATCAATGCTCTGTACGCCGGTGCGCTTTACGCCGTCAACGTAGTAGCTGTCTTCCACCCAACCGGCAAGGATAACGCCGCTGACATAGGTCTTGCCCTCGAACTCGCCGGTGAACAGCTCGCCGCAGGCGCACTTGCGAACGCCGTCCACCATAGTGTAGGTGTGGCCGGTAGCAGCCTCAGTGGTACCCCAATCGACAACAGAGTTACATACGTCGCAGAAGGTTCTGCCGGTGTAGCCGTCTTCGGTGCAGGTGGCGGGCTTGTCGGCTACAGGCTGTGCGTTGTGGCTGTGCCAAGGATTGTTGCCGCCCGCTTTGAGAGTACCAATATAACCATAATCGCACATTGCTTCGTTATCGATCTGGATCATATCAGCGGAGAACGCTCCAACATAATTCGTTTCGTTAACAAACTCGATTGCGCCAGCCTTGGTAACAACCTTGATATCCATCGGGAATACTCTTGACTTGGCAATCAGCCATGCAGAATCCTTATTCAACGCATTGTGAGGATACCAAGCACGAACCGGAACAGAAGCGATCACTACCTCGCCGGTAGCCTCAACATTGCCGGTGCGAGTAATCGTAAGAGTTAATTCGCCAAGGTCGCCGGGTTCCTGCGCATATTCAGCTGTGAAGCCATCTGCAACAACAATACCCATAGGCTCCCAGTTGTTGACATTGTTAACTTTGAGCGTTGTTGTAACTTTATTTACCTTGGAAATATCTGTTGCAATAAGGTCGATGTAGTAAAGCTGACCATTGAGGACTTCCTTCATAGTTGCATCATGAGGAACGACCTTAATGGTGTCATATCCGGCATTTGCGTTAACTGTGAAGTTGATAATCTTCTTGCCGACATTATCGTTCTTATCAGCCATCTCAAAGGTTACCTTGTGAGCACCGTCGGGAAGGTTGATTGCCTGATCGAGCGCGATCTTGCCGTTTTTGTAGGAAGCAGCAACTTCCACGCCGTCTACATAGACCTTTGCGGTAGAAGCATCAAGACCTACGGCATTTGTAGTGGTCTTGTAAGCAGTTACACCGGCAGGAAGGAATCTATTTGCATCTGCCACAGAAATTGTGAAGTCGATTTCGTTTGCGGTGATATTTGTGCCATCAACAAGTGATGCAGCATCAAACATACCGTTGCAAGCATACAAAGCTTCGGTAAATTCAGGAGCTTGATTGTCTTCGACAACGGTGGAGTAATCTACTGTCCAGTCGTCGATATACAGTGTAAAGTTGCCGTTATAAGACTTTTCCTTATAGCTCTTCCATGCGCTGTCTTCTACATAGAAGTCAAGGATAGAGCCGGCATAGTACGCACCACCGGCATATCCGCCATGACCGTTCTTGGAAGAACCGTTCTCACTAAGCGGACGGGAATTCTGCACGGTCAGGCCGGCATAGGAAGCATATGCGGAAAGGTCTGCCCAGTAATAGTACCAGCCATCGGTAGGAAGATGCTGAACATCTACGATCAGCTTCATACTAGTAGTACCGCGAGACCATTTATCGGTCGGGTTCTTCTTAAAGCCGAACATCAAACGGGGATTAAATCCGCGAATATCCATGTCATCCGGCAGATACAGCCAGAAGCCCATACCGCAGGCGCCGGTGATGTCGATATAGTCTTCTTCAAGACCGCCAATCGTACCACCCTGAGAATCTTTATTTGAAGCGCCGTGTTCCTTGATTGCAGCCGCATTATATTCAACAATCAGAGAAAGATAGTCTTCATAATAGGTCGTCTGAGAGTAGTCATAATGCAGAGCAAGGGCATAATTGCCGTTGTGCACCTTACCAGTGGTTGCATCAACCGTGGAAATGTCAAGAGAACTCTTGCTGTTGTAATAGTCGAAGTAGCTCCACTTGCTGACATCCTGATCCTCGAAATCCCAAATGATTTCAGAGCCGCGTCCTACCTGAAGGGGAACCGTAGCTTCTACGCTGGGAGTGCAGTTTGTTTTAACTGTGATCGTAGAATTGGTGTTTGCAAGAGTTTCAGTCGTTGCCGTGAATTTACCGTTATTCATGGCACCGAACTTGGAATCACCGAGTACGAAAGAAACGGAATTTGCATCGTAAGCAACTTCCAAATTGAATTCGCCATAGGTCGGAACAACGTCTACGTCAGTGGTTTTGCCATACGGGCAAGAGATTGCCGCCATAGCAAAGGAGATCTTATCAGGTGCAACAATGTTGACCTCGCAAGAACCTACCTCTTTGCCTTCGTACATCATCTTGATGGTATCGGTGCCTGTCTCACTTCCGGCGGTATAGACACCGTTGACAACTGTACCGAGCTCTGCCGTGTATGTCACACTTTCGGGAATCTCGGCAGCTGTACCTGCAGGAGAAACGCCGGTTGCAGACACTTCTACGGAAGCATTGGGCATTACATAGTTATTGGAAACGGAAATAGAAGCATGGTCAAATACATTGGACGGAGCTGCCAAAGAAGCGATGATGAGTCCGTTGGAGATCGCACGCTCGGAACCGTCGGAGGGTCTGTTATTGACCGTACATTCATTGGAACCTTCGTTCTTTGCCATGTAAGTGGTAGATCCACCACCGTCAAGGTTGATCGCGTATTTGCATCCTGCTTCCAGCATGATGTTGGCAAGCTCAAGCATGGATGCGCCGCAGGAGAAGGGCTCCTGACGACCGTCAACAACCGCGCATACGATCTGACCGTCTTCCGTGATACCGACCATGGTTCTGGAAGCACGGTCAGAATAATAGGAGCTTGTCTGGGTAATTGTTGTTGCACCGTCCCATACAAGAATAGAACCAAAGCAGTTGATGGCTTCCTGAACGCCAACGGTGGACTTCAAATTGTTCCAATCGGCAACGGTTCTGCCTGCGTATGCTTTGCCGTCTTTACCGATTGCAACATAAGCGCTGTTGCCGTCATACTCGGTGATAATGTCGCCGCCCATGACCCATACGCCGGAGGGTTTACCAGTTGTCATATTGTAGCCGTTACCATTGACAGCGGAAACAACATTGTAGTATTCGCTAATGTACTCAGGGTTCTGAGGATCGGAATACTTTTCATTTGCCGTTTTAACTGTCTGCGCGAGTTTTTCCATACCCAGCGTATCATGCTGCATTCCCTTATAGGAAACCTGCATGATCACGTCGTCCCTGTTGACATCAGCGGTGGTCACATAATAAACCATCTGCTTGCCGTCAGCAGTGGTGTAAGCGTAGTTGGTATACTGCGTTACACCGGGGGCGAGCGTCTGCTCGGTGTGTTTGAACACATCGTGCGTTGCCGACTGGTATCCGTAGTTGTAATTGTCGATTGCTGCATACGCCGCTGTGGGCAATAAGCTGACAACCATCAACAAACAAAGAATCCCAGCTAGTGTCTTGGATAAGAACTTGTGCTGTTTCATCTTGTCTTCTCCTTTTCGTACTTTTTAAATTTATATCGTCACCTGTTCGGTGAAAATATACATCACTCAGTTGCTTGCCTGTACAGAAATTCCAGAATGTCCTTTGCTCGCTGTTCAATGGACAAAAACTGTGCGCTGCGAATAGCTGCATCTGCTTTTTCAGCCCGCAAAGCCGAATCTTCTTTCAGCTTACGAACCGCATCTGCAATCTCATCAACATTCGTAGGATCCAACAGGATGGAGCGATCCGGCTTAAGGATGTCATCGTTGAATGGCAAGTCAGAGGAAATCACCGGCAGACCGCAGGCCATGGCTTCTATAATGGCGTTGCAGCAGCCTTCCGCCTTGGTGGGCAGCACAAATATATCGGCAGCCGAAAGATACTTGGGGATTTCCTCATGCTGCAGGGGACCGCAATGCAGCATATTGCGGCAGGCGGGCTTCAGCGGCCCATCGCCGATAAAAATGGAGTAGATGTTGTCATCGTTCAGCTGCTCGATAGCCGCCGACAGTCTGTCCGGGCCCTTGACATCCAGAAAACGGCCTACGAAGGCAACGATGAACCCATCCGGCGGAAATCCCAGCTCCCGCCGCATGGCCGCACGGTCACGGGGATAGAAGCAGCCTGTGTCCACGGAGTTAGGGAATACGCCGATCCTCTCCGGAGAAACCATATTTTTTTCAATCAACACCCGCTTGTTTTCCGTGGAAACCGACACCACGCCAGTGATACCATGCAGCAGCTCGCGGGTCTTCTCATCGCCCAGGCAGTCGATGGTATGCGTACTGCTCTCCCCATAGGCAAAGAAGGCAGGAATGTGATATTTCCGTCCTAAATAATTGGCGATCATGCCGGCAGGGTTGATAAAGTGGCCGTAGATGGCATCAAACGTCTCCGTTTGCAGAAGCTTTTTGAAAATACGTTCCACACTGCTTTGCGCCGAATGTAATCCGAAGGCAGCCGTCCGAAGGGAACCAATCTTCTTGTTGGAGGCGGATAAATAGTGTGCCGTCCACACGGTGACCCGATTTCCCTGCGGGGTATGACGAACGCGGCAGTCGGGCAGCTTTTTCTCCTTCCCCAGCGCCACACGGGACAATGACTGCATGGCAATAACCGTGCAGTTCACGCCGCTATCCGTCATGGCGTTCACCAGCGTTTCAACAAAGGCATTTTTCACCAAATATTCCGATGGATAACCGTCAGCGATCACGCAGATATGTTTAATCTTCCCCACTTACCTGTCCTCTTTTTCCATGATGTGCGCATAGATCGCCGCATATTGCTCCGTAATGGCATCCCAACTGAACTTTTGGCAAAGCTCCGTGCAGCGTGCGCTCATATTTTCATAGTCCGCGCAGATTTTCATAATGGCATCAGCAATCTCCCTCTCATCGTGAGCGGAAACAGCATAGCCCACCGCTCCCTCCGGAAACTGCCCGTCAAAACCCTGACCGCGGGTATAGATCACCGGCAGGCCCTGACTCATGGCCTCGGCATACACAAGGCCAAAGGTTTCATGGATGGAGGGCATCACAAAAATGTCGTGGTTGCGGTAGATGTCGATCAGCGCCTCCTTACCGCAATGGGGAATATGAGTTGTATGCGGGTTGGATAGTATTCTGTTAAAAACGGTTTTATCCACACATTTTCCCACCACAGTCAATTGAGAATGTATTCCTTCTTTTTGCAGAAGCGCCATAGCACATTGGGTTGTCTCAATGTTTTTATTTCGATCGATCACTCCCGCATAAACCAAACGTATTCTATCCGAAGCATGGTATGTACGCACCGGAGATCTGTTGAGTAGCCAGAAATCGTTGATACCATTGGGGATCATCCGGGATTTCCCCCTGATACGCGGTTTATCAGATGCTGCGATATAGTTTTCAAGCACACATTCCTTATAGGGATCGGACAAGAAGAAAATTTGTTCTGCCTGATTGAGTACCCGTTGTCCCAATTTACGCAGATGGAACATATATTTGAAAAATGTGTTTATATCCGTGTTCCGCACGGCTACCACATAGGGAACGCCGTATTTCTCCGACAGCATTCGCGCCACATTACCATCTGTGAAAGTGGTATAGGCGTGAATGAGATCAAAGCTCCCCATGTCATACTGTGCTTCGATCGCCCGGAGGATCTTCCGCTGCTTATAGCGGAACAAAATCCTGTCCCATTTCCGGAAGCATTCGCAAACGCACACATTGTCATTGGGCTGTATCACGGCAATGTTCCGATCGTAAACGGGAACGAAAACCTCATTTTCAAAGCCCAAGGTATCCAATTTTTCAATCATCAGCCGGTGGAGCGTTGTCCCTATATAGTTGCAGTTAATATGCAAAATACGCATTTTTATTTATCCATCCAAAGGCTTACAGTCTCCACCAGCGCAGGCCGGAATCATATAACGCATTCCTCGAATATACTCCTTTTACATCGATCAGGACGTTGCGCTCATCGTCCCTCGCACGATATAGGCGTTTCAGGTCTGATAAACCCATCCCCCGGAACGCCTCATGAGCCACCGCCACAATGATGCAGTCCGCATCGCGTATATCCTCAAGCTGGAAAAGCTTTACGCCATACTCCCGCATAGCTTCTTCTTCAGATACCCAGGGGTCTACCACCAAAGGCTCGATGCCATATTCTTTGAGCCGTTTGATCACATCGTTGACCTTGCTGTTTCTGATGTCCGGGCAATTCTCCTTGAAGGTCAGGCCGAGAATGACGACCCTGCTGTTTTTGGGCGCCTGTCCGGCCTCGATCATCTTTTTGATGGCGGCATCGGCTACATAGCGTCCCATGCCGTCGTTGACAATGCGCCCGTTGAGAATGATCTGACTGTGATATCCCAGCTTTTCCGCTTCATAGGTAAAATAGTAAGGATCCACCCCGATACAGTGACCGCCCACCAATCCCGGGCGGAACCCCAAGGCGTTCCACTTGGTGTTCATACCGTCAATGACCTCGTTGGTATCGATTCCCATGCGGTCAAAGACCATGGCCAGCTCGTTCATGAACGCGATATTGATATCCCGCTGGCTGTTTTCCACCACCTTGACGGCCTCTGCGGTCTTGATATTGGAGACAGGATAGGTGCCCACTTCGACCACGAGATCATAGATATTCCTGATCGCCTCCAGACTGTCGGCATCCATGCCGGAAACAATCTTACGGATATTCTCCAGCCGATGCACCTTATCACCCGGATTGATGCGCTCGGGAGAGTAGCCCACCTTAAAATCCACGCCGCATTTCAGACCGGACTCCCTTTCCAGAATGGGAACACAGATATCCTCTGTGCAGCCGGGATATACGGTAGACTCATAGACAACGATGGAACCCCTTTTCAGATTTCGACCGACGATCTCCGAGGCACTGATCACGGGATCCAGATCCGGCGTGTGATCTGAATTGACCGGTGTGGGGACGGCAACGATATGAAATATCGCCTGCCTCAGCTCCGCTTCCTCAGATGTAAAATGAACCGTTGTATTTCTGATGGCATCGCTGCCCACTTCTTTGGTGGGGTCGATGCCTGACTTGTACATTTCAATTTTCGCCTGATTGAGATCAAACCCTATCACGTGCAGCCCTTTTTTCGCAAAAGCCACAGCAAGCGGCATTCCCACATAACCTAAGCCGATCACGGCAAGGCTCTCTTTTCTGTTGCAAATCTGCTTATACAGCGACATTTTCTTTAACCTTCTCTTGTTCTTTCACAATATTTTCAACAGTCAAAACAGTTTCTTCGGTCAATTTCTGCTCTGCCGATGTGACCGAATGCTTGAAAAATGCTTTCTTAATGACGCCGAAAAAGAGATTTCTCGCCGTGCAATACAGGGCAGGCAGCACCCCTTTTTCCTGTTCCTGTCGGAAGAGCCGGTAGTGCCATTTGATAAGCTTCCACTTTCTGCCCCCGGAAACGGAGTTGTCATGCTTGATATAAAACGACAGACACTGCGGCAGCCGGTAACAGTTGCACTTCTCAATCACCCGGAGCCACATGGCATAATCGTTATTCTTACGAAGGTCTCCGATCTGGATAAGCCCTGCAACATTCCTGTCATATATCACGGTGATCGTTGAAAAATAGCAGTATCGGTACATCCTTCGCCGGTCAACTGCCATCGGCCCCGTATTCACATGGGAAAGCCACGTCCCATTTAAGTTGATGCGATAATCCGTGCAGGAAAACGCATATCCGTTTTTCTCCATATAACTGATCTGCCGTTCCAACTTCTCCGGATGCCAGAGATCATCGCTGTCCAGAAAGGCGATCCAACGCCCCCGGGCTTCACGAAGCGCACGATTTCGGGATACCGCCGCACCGCTGTTGCGCTCATTAAAAAACAGCTTAATCCTGTCATCGCGAAATGACTGCACGATGGGTACCGTACCGTCCGTAGAGCAGTCATCTACAATGAGCAGCTCCCAGTTTTCATATGTCTGCGCCAAAACAGAACGGATGGACGCCTCTATGTATGCCTCGCAGTTATAAGACGGCATAATGACGGATACCAAGTCATTCGTCATGCAGCATTTCCTCTTTCTCCAAAATACGGCACGGCACGCCAACCGCCGTTGCTCCGTCGGGCACATTTCGATTGACCAGTGAGCAGGAACCTACCACCGCACCTTTTCCGATGAACACACCATTTTCTCCGCCATCCGCGTTTTTGCTGATGACGTTGGCACGCATCCCAATGTAGGCGTAATCTCCTACAACAATCGGATAGTGCCCCTGATCTTTTCCGTGGCAGGCAAAATAAACTCCGTAGGAGATGGTCACATGATCTCCTATGGTCAGCAGATCGTAGCACATATCGTCCAGATAGCACCGCATACCGATGAATGTATGCTTGCCGATGTGAAAGCCGCAAAGACGATAGAGAAAAATGCGTAGGAAATTAAAGACGCAGTTTGGTGCAAGTACTTGTGAAATCCATTTACGAATCGGCTTTTTGATAACAGTCAGAATGGAGTAATCGTAATAATATGGTGCCGACTTCCTGTTTTTCTTTTCATAGAGCATTTTCAAGAATTTCATTGTGTTCTCCCAGCAGTTTCCGTGCTTCTTGCTGACGACGGTCAAATTCCGATTGGCTGATCCTGTCTTTTTTCAACAGATAGTCTCCGAAATCATCGGTAATATCAACGATATCTACCTGAGTGTACTCCAAGGCACGCTTGTGAAAGAATACCTGCTGTACCGTTCTCCAGATGATGCAGCAGTCCAGACCGAAGCTGATTCTCTGTATGTACGTAATATCCGCGGCCAACTTCTTATCCCACTGCAAGGCATTGCGGCCACTGACCTGGGCAAGGCCCGTCAAACCCGGCCTTACGCTGTGGCGACGCCTCTGCGCCTCGGTCATGAACACCATGTCCCGGACAAGCTGCGGTCTCGGCCCTACCACGCTCATATCTCCCTTGAGAATATTCCACGCCTCCGGCAGCTCGTCCAGCGACGTACCGCGGATCCATTTGCCGAATTTCGTCACCCTCTGCTCATCTGGCAGAAGATTCCCATCTGCATCCCGCTCATCCGTCATGCTGCGGAACTTATAGAGGTTGAATATCTTCTCATCTTTTCCCGGACGCGGCTGCTTGAAGATCACAGGGCTGCCCAGCTTGATGCGTACCAGCACCGCCACAATGGCATAGAGCCAGCAGAAGACAACCATGGCCGCCAGAGCGCAGAGAATGTCCAATATTCTTTTTATGTAACGACAGTAAATGCTGTCCTTTCCTTTTTTCAATCGAAGCACCTTCTGATCATCTCAATAACCTTGTCCTGCTGCTCCGGTGTCATCTTATTGTCACTGGGCAAGCAGAGCCCTCTCCGGAATATGTCTGCACCCACATCGCAATCCATGGTAACGAAGCCACAGTCCTCATACAGCGGCTGGAGATGCATGGGCTTCCAGATGGGACGCCCCTCGGCATTGCACTTTGCCAATACCTCCAGAATCTCCGTTGGGCAAGACTTCCCATGTTCAGGCACATAGGTCGCTTCATCATCGGAGCGACTTTGTCTGCACATGGCACTTTCATCAATCAGCATTGCGGAAAGCCAAAAATTCGGAACAGAATGATCTTCATCATAAGGATTCATGGTGACCGGCAAATCCTTAAAGCCCTCTTTGTAGCGCTCATAGATTGCCCGCTTTTGGGCGATATGTTCCTCCAGATAGGGGAACTGTCCCCGCACCACGCCGGCGATCACATTGCTCATGCGGTAGTTGTAGCCCAGCTCCGTGTGCTGATACCAGGGTGCCGCCTCGCGGCTTTGTGTGCTCCACTTGCGAACTTGATTCGCCGCTGTTTCATCGTCTGTCAACAGCATACCGCCGGAACTGCCGGTGATGATCTTGTTGCCGTTAAAGCTGATGGCATTGAATGCGCCGAAAGTGCCGGTGTACTGATCTCCCCATTTTGCGCCTAAGGATTCAGCCGCGTCCTCGATCAAAATCGCGTGGTGTTTGTCGCAAATCTCTCGGATCACCGACAGTTTTGCCGGAGTGCCGTAAAGATTTGCCAAAACCACGACCCTTACATCGGGATACAATGCAAACGCCTTTTCCAATGCCACAGGATCCATGTTCCATGTATCCCGTTCTGCATCGATAAAAACAGGGACACCACCCTCATACATCACAGGATTAACCGTCGCAGAAAATGTCATATCCGAACAAAAAACGCGTTCACCCGGCTTGATACCTGCCAACTTCACCGCCATATGCAAAGCCGCTGTACCTGTGGAAAGCGCTACGGCATACTTGCAGCCCAGTTTTTCTGCAGCAATATGCTCAACCTCTTTGATATTGGTGCCAATCGTTGACATCCAATTCGTGTCATATGCTTCCTGCACATATTGCAGCTCGTCCCCGTGCATTGTCGGAGATGCCAGCCAGACCCTTTTTTCAAATTGTTCTAGCTTTCCAGTAAACATCGTTTCGTCTCTTTTCTCTCCCACTGTTTTTCATCGAGCAGACACTAATTCTCTTTCATCCGCTATGCCATCCATTGCCAACAGGATCAGGGCATCATAAGCCGTCATCGAATATTGACTTCTTCATCTTCATCTAAAACCAAGTATCTACGCTTATTTCATGATAGGTCATTCATTTCTGTTTTGTTTTATGACATGATTATTTTCCCTTTTACATCCTTTACATTATATTACTATATTTTAATATATGCAATAATTATTTGTCATCTTGTCATTTTTTGTTGTCATGTTTGTTAGCGTCAACTCTACTCGCGTATAGTAAAGGGGCTCTGCCTGTTCGGTTTAAGCCGGCGGAGCCGCTCAATTGATAAGTGGGTAGAGTTTACGGGTACCGCTTTCCTGCGGCGGTGCACGTGGGGGCAATAGAAAAGAGCACGGCCGAAGCCGTGCTCTTTTGAGGTTAGGTTTGAATTAGTTTGTAGCTGAAACAGTCCAGGTGCCGTTGCCGTTTTCAACAGTCTTGTAGCCCCCGGCAACATACGTCGTCGGTTCGCTGCTGAACGTACCGCCGGTGATGAAGTTCTTGCAATCGGCGGACGAAACGGCGTTTGCTGTGCCATTGAAGGTACCGCCCTTAACTTCCATCTTGATCTTTTCGACGTCTTCAGCGCAATTATTCTGCGGGTTCGTCTCATTCAGCGCAGTGTGGCCGGTAAAGGTACCGCCATTGATAACGACGTTAATGGGAAGCTTCGTGGTATGCTGTGCTACAGCAATTGCCGCGCCCTTGGTGGTCGTACCGCTGCCGTTGGGCTGAACTTCAGTCGGAGTTGCCTGAGATTTAAAGCTGCCATCATTGATCGTCAGATTGCCGCCGCGCAGTTCAATCGCAGTGTTGTAGCCTTCAAAGGTACCGCCGTTGATGGTCAGCGTACCGTTCTGCGGATGGTAGATAGCCTGATTGTCGTTGGTATGCGTGCCCTTGAAGGTACCGCCGTTGATGGTGATTTCAGTGTTGTGACGGCTGCCGTTACCGACGATTGCATAATAGTCGCCAATCAGCGTACCGCCGTTGACGGTGAGCTTAGCAAGAGCACCGGTCGCGTCTTCGCCTGTTACCGTCATGCAAATTGCAGAATAGGTTTTGCCGTTTGCATCGATCTTGCCGTTTCCGGCGCTGTCCTTGACTATCAGATCACCGCCGCGGAGAACCGCGATAACGCCGGTTACATAACCGTTAGAGGCAGCGCTAGCACTCTTGAGCGGTTTGAATGCAGTATTATTGCTAAGGCTATCCATCGGCTTAACGGTCTTGCCGTTGAGGTCGAGCGTGAGCTTCTTGCCGATGTCAATACGCGTATCAAGGTCCACATTCTTCAGCAGAACAACGGTCTCATTTGTCTGGGGTGATGTCAGAGTGCGGTAATGCTGGTGATGTCATCCTGTGTACCTCCATGATGCGGGTACGCAGTCCAGCAGCGTGATATACAGTCTGATTGAGACGGCAAAGGAAAACAGCTTGGATCCGTATCGATACCTGCTGTGGGTCCTGCAGACAGCACCCAAATTGAGCCAGAGCGATGAGAAGTGGGCAGCGGCTTTGGTACCGGCTCATGCGCAAGATGAATGTAAAGTGAATAGCTGATATGCTGAGATCCAGGGCAAGACGCCCTGGATCTTTTATACGCGGGTAGAAGTTACGCTTACACTTATTGTACCTTATCCGTGCTCTCAGTCTGTCGAGAAATCCAGCCTACGCTGATGCATAGGCTGGATTTCTCGACAGACTGAAACGAGTGCCTGCGGGAAACCGCAGACACTCGTTGCTATTGTATGGGGTTCGACCAAGTCAAAACAGATCTATTGACAATGGGGCGTCAGCTAATTGTAATAGTAGATGTCTTGCCACTGTCCATCACAAGGTTTGTACAAGTAGTCATACAATTCTTTGCATTGACGGAATATACTACAT
Source organism: Eubacteriales bacterium (assembly GCA_030529655.1). Lineage (GTDB taxonomy): Bacteria > Bacillota > Clostridia > Oscillospirales > Oscillospiraceae > Vescimonas. Next base: position 3,029 of record JAUMWJ010000021.1, on the reverse strand, counting down.
TATTAGCATTGTTGTTGTTGTTACTGACGTAGATAGCAGCATTCTTAGCACAAGAACCGTTGAATACACAATTCTCTAAATCTGCATTAATTGCATTACCGCTTTCTCCATAAAGTTTAACAAAACCCTTTGTTCCGCTTCCTTCAAATACGCAGTTTTTTAGCACCATATTGCCACTATACAGCCAAAGGGTGTATTCATCTGTGGTGGATGCTTTAAATGTACAATTTTCAAAAGTAGCACCATTTTGAATTACGAATAATCCATCAAATACAACATTTTTATAAGACTGTCCGTTAGCATGCTGAATAGCCTGAGTATAGGGCATTTGTCCGCTATGCTGGCTTTTTACCGTAACATTTTCAAGATTGAGCTTAGAACCTGAAAGAGTTGTTGCACTTGCAGGCATAGAAACTACGGTATCTTCCCCAGAACCTACGATTGTGAGCTCTTTGTTTGAATAAGTTGGAATTGTGTAGTCAGTTGTAGAAGCGCTGAGCACAACCGTGTCACCGTTAGATGCGTTGCTGATGGCAGTCGACAGAGTAGTAGGTGTCGCTTCCACAGCAAAATGGTTGTTGGCCTTGATGGTGCCGACACTCATCAGCTCGCTGAAAGTTGTGCCATTGCAGATCCAAACCATGTCGGTGTTAATTGTATCTGCACCGACACCAGCAAAGGTGTTGTCCTTAAATGTAATATTATTCATCTTGAAGCCGGCAATGGTAATGGCACTGTCTTCGCAATAAGCCGCGGTAAGGTTGGTAAAGGTATTGCCGGTGATATTCAGGATTGCATTCGTTGTGCCATAGCTGTCATTGGCATCACGAATCTCCAGATGGATATAACGGTAGCCCTTGGCAGTATTTTTGAAGGAGTTATTCTTAATTGTAACGCTTTCTGCTGCCTTGGTCAGCTGAATAGCATCCCACTTTGCATTGGAGAAGGTGCAATTCTCAATTACAAGATTTTTAAGTCCCTCTTCAGTGAAATACATGCAAGATTCACTGCCGACGGTACCATTATTAAAGTTGATGCCGGAAATCTCAACAGAATCACCTTTGAAATACAGGGGCTTTCCTGTAATCCGGGTATCACCATCGCCGACCAGCTTCACATTCTTAGCAAAGGTAATGTTCTCTGTTGCTGCAATATTACCCTTCAATACGAGCACACCGCCATTCTGAGCAGCAGCTTTGAGTTCCTCAAAGGATTCAATCATTGCGCCTTCATCGTAAGTATTACCGAAGCTGTCATATTCACTGGTCATCTGAGTGGCAAAAATGGTGATGCCGATGCCCTCGATGGACAGGCCCTGATACTCATTACCAGCTTCTTCCTTCATGTGGCCAGAGATCACAATATTCTCGGAATTCGTATTGGCCAGAAGGTTGCCGCTTAGCTTGTCGAGAGCAACCTCATTGCCGCCGACCTTGACTGTCCATTCAATGGCTTCTAACAGTTTGGCGTTGCCGTCAACACCATTGATGGCAAACTGATACTTCAGTGCCAGATTGCCCTTATTAACAACGCGTAGCTGGGGCAGCATATAGGTACAGCCCGGCTCCCAGAGGATCTGCTCGTTTTCAGGAGCAGATGCAGCCTTCACAAAGTTTAGGACTTGGCCTTCTGCATTAGTCCATGTAGTACCGTTGTCAGTGGACATTTCCAAAGCTACATCCAGATTACCGGCCTGAATCTTGTTCACGCCGGAGGTGACGGAGTCGGTGAACCAAGCGAATGTCGTACCAATCAGCATGACAAAGCAGAGCACCAGACTCAGCATGCTCAGTAAGAGCGATTTTTTTGTACTCTTCATTTTGAGTACCTCCTTATGTAGTGTCAGCATCCTGATAACGCTGCTGCCCGTGACGCTGCCAAGACGGGAAACAGGTCTTCGGAAAGACAACGAGCTCTCATGTCCTTCCTCCATCGCAGCACATCGATCCTCCATGCACTCCGATCGAGAAAGCTCATCATGGTTTCTACAGAAACCATGTCAGGGGGTACCCCCTGATGCGCCCATGTATCTCTCCATATATAAGATAGCAATATATTAACGATTTATCAACTACATTTTTTCGACAATTCGTTATCAGGCCGTGTGCAGCCAACGGAACGAAATATGCCAAACGAAAGCAGATCACCGATGCGGGAAATACGGGTTCAATGCTCAACTTGTAAATATGTATCAAGGGCGGTTTGGAAATATTCCTCTTCCGCTTTCTTTCGCGCCGCTACTGCATCCTCGAACTTCTCATAGCTGCCGAAGTTCATGTTCTTCCCCTTGAATTTCAACCGCGCACGCCATTTATTTGATTTTTTATCGTAATAAACACCACGCACACCGCTTGTGTTGGTTGACGGTGCATTCATATTCTTAATCCTGCTTAGCTGTGTTCCGCCGACAAAGCCGGCATTTTCCCTCGCTTTTTCGGTGGCGTACAGCTCACGGCAACGGGCACACATATGATAGCAGCTTCTTGTAAGAGAATCGGTGGCCTGATAAACCGTGTTGCCGCAATCGCACCGGCATTCCCACGCAGGCGTGGTACGCGCACCACGGGCGGTGCGTATGTCCGAGCGGCACAGCACGGTCAGTTTGCCGATTCTCTGCCCCGTCAGATCATTTTCACGCGAGCAGCCACAGGAGGCGGTGTGACCCCGTCGGAGATTCAAACCCAATACAGTACATTCTTTCCCGCAGTCACAGCGGCAGACCCACCGTGACCGACCGCGCTGTGTGGACTCTGCCGCCTTGATGACGGTGAGTTTACCGAAACGCTGCCCGATCAGGTCGTTTTTCTTCATACTATCTCATCTCCGACGATTGAACGGATGCCGCATACAACATGATTGATATTATGTTATATGCCGGAAAACAGGTGATGCAGAAAATAAACAGCAAAAATGTCAAAAATGTTTGCACCCGTTCTTCCTTCTTTGTTTATATGGTAACTCTCTAAGTTACTTTGAGCACAAAAAAATTTCGACCGGATTATCAATATGCAGAAATTCAATCATTTTCT
>JAUMWJ010000020.1 GCA_030529655.1 Eubacteriales bacterium | reverse complement strand
TTCATGAAAATACCCCCAATACTGGGTGTCCAGTATTGGGGGTACATATCACTTCTGTTTCCCGATTTTTTGTATACATATTAAATCCTCAGGTCGCAGGAAAGACTCATAACCGCACGGCCGCCGATCAACACCATCGGCTCTCCATTCTTCAATGTCAGTCGGCTGCGTATTTCGGACGGACGACGCATATGCTCGCCTTGTATGAAAATGTTTTCCTCCTCTTCTTTTACAACACCACATCGGGAAAGATAATAGGTCAGTGCGCCATTGCTGGTGCCGGTAGCACATTCCTCGGGAATGTCATATAGCGGCGCGTAGTTGCTGCAATAAGCGGTGCAGGTATCGCCAAGGCAGAACATATGAACGCCGGTACAATCATATCTGCGAGATATTTCCGTAACAAGCTGCTCATTTTGTACAGCTTTCATCAATACATCGTGGTCGTTGACGGGCATCATGATGTCTGCCAAGCCAGTGGATACTATTTGGGGCTCTAATCCCTCCGGCTTATCTGAAATGCTCAGTCCATAAGCACTGTAAAGCTCATTCACCTCACAGTCTTTCAGCGTACGAAGCACTTTGGGCGGCGCCATTTCCATCCACACAGTATCGCCGGATACTTCAATGGAAAGCTCTGCCGCCTTGGTATGGGCGATATGAATACCATCGCCGATTTTGTTAAGCTGGCGCAGCAGCGCAAAACTGGCTATCGTTGCATGACCGCACAGATCTACTTCCCCTGCAGGCGTGAAATAGCGCAACGTCACACTTCCGTCTTTTTCTACACAAACAAAAGCCGTTTCCGAGTGTTTGAACTCTGCTGCGATCTGCTGCATGATCTCATCGCTCAATGCGCGATCCGGCAAAACAACACCGGCCTGATTACCACCAAAAATCTGCGCAGAGAATGCGTCCATTACATAAGCTTCCATGCAATGCCCTCCTTTGCTGTTTTTATTATACCGTATTGGTGTACTTTAATCAATAGGTCATTTGACAGGCTATTTTAAGTGGGTTATAATGGTAAAAAAGGAAAGGATTTTTATTCAAAATGCTGGAAAGCCGCAGTTTGCTTGCACAGTTTTTCAAATTTACATCTGCTACCATTGCATCGCTATTGGTTTTTTCCCTATACTCCATTATAGACGGCTTATTTGTAGCTCGCGGAATCGGTGAATACGCCATGAGCGCAGTAAACCTGGCGGTGCCGTTTATTAACTTGCTATTTTCAGTTGCCGTGCTTTTTGCTGTTGGCACATCCACAATAATTGCCATCTACTTAGGTCAAGGAAAACACGAAAATGCTAATTCCCTGTTTTCACAGAATTTAGCATTGCTCCTTGCCATCGGCTTAGTCATAACGGCAATCGTCCTGCTCTTCCCTCAGCAATTCGCTGCGTTGCTGGGTGCCAAAGATGTGACGCTCCCCTATGCTACGAAATATCTGCAAGGTCTTGCACCATTCACTGTTTGCTTTATGGTCTCTTACAATCTGGAAATTCTGGTTAAGACAGACGGTTATCCTCAGATAGCTATTATAACAGTTGTGACAGGATGTATCACAAACTGCGTATTGGACTATCTGATGATCTTTGTTTGGCAATGGGGTACCTGGGGTGCTGCTTTTGCCACCGGTCTTTCACAACTGTTAACCTGTATCATCTATTTGATTCATTTCACAGGGTCAAAGACCACCTTCCATCCGGTTCGATTCCGTATGGATTGGAACATTTACCGCCGTTTAATTCCCATTGGTGTTTCAGACGGTGTAACAGAGCTTTGTAACGGCTTAATGATTTTCCTGTTTAACCGCACGATTCTGCGCTGTATTGGACAAGACGGCTTGGTCAGCTACACGATTATTGCCTATGTTAACACGCTGATTATCAATATCATGTTGGGTGTTTCCCAAGGCGCACAGCCCCTGATCAGTTATCAGTACGGTAAGGGCAACAAAAAAAATAATATAAGCTTGCTGCGTTATGGTTTGATAACGGCCGCCTGCGTCGCTGTTGTCGGTTTTAGTTTATTCTACCTGTTTGCTCCGCAGTTAGTACATGCGTTTTTGGGTAATGAAAATCCTGCGCTGAACGCATACTCTGTGAATGCGTTTCATCGTTACAGTCTTTGCTATCTATTGGTTGGCTTTAACATCATGATTGGCGGTTTTATGACGGCCGTGGAACGCCCCAAACCCGCTATTGCCATTTCTATCGGACGGGGACTGTTGGTGCAGAGTTGTTGCCTGCTTATTTTGGCTGCCATCTTTGGCGGCGACAGTATTTGGTTTGCTCCTGTCATTTCCGAAGCTATTTGCCTTGTGTTTGCGTTGATTTTTTTGGGCAGTAATCATAAGAAAAAGGACTGATCTTTTGATCAGTCCTTTTCAATATTTTTCACAAGTTGTTCTTGCAGCCAATTCTTACCGTCTGCAAACCGACTGACAATAAACGAAACCACATAGTCCCCTGCTGCATTTACCATGGTAGCCGGCGGATCGACTAAATTGCCCAATGCAATGGCAATAGGATAAGCGATCGCCAGTTGATCCGGGAAAAATATGGTGCAAATAACCAATTCGCCTGTACCGCCTCCGCCCGGTATGCCGGACATCGCCACCGAGGAGAATACTGCCACAATGATAGCAAGAATGGCTTTTCCGGTACTAAAATCCTGACCGAAGATACCAAACAGGAATGCCACCTTGATAATTGCTGACATGGCAGAGCCGTCCATGTGCATAGTAGCACCTAACGGAAGCACGATGTCACTGACATCTTTGCTGATACCGGATTCTTGAGAAACGTCCATATTAGTAGGAATCGTTGCCACGCTGGAGCAACTACCGAAAGACATGGCTGCCGGACGAAACAGCTTGCTGAACATCAATTTTGCGGCTCCTTTTCCTCCCCCAAATCGCGCGTAAATGGGAAAGAAGATAAACAGATAGGCAAGGCTCATTACATAGTAGATGATCAGCGTGCGACTGTAATCCCCGATAAGCTCCGGTCCGTATGTCGCCACCAACGAAGCAAAGAACCCAAAAAATCCGACAGGGGCATAATATGTAATGATTTTTACAGTTTTCATAATGCAATTTGTCATGTCATTCATCCATACTCCCGTTTTGGTTTCCGGACCGCCTGACATTTGCACGCCGAAGCCAAACAAAACGGCTGCGACGATCAGAGGCAAAATCGCACGACGACTGAACAGTTCTGTGAAATCGGGTTTGGTAAAGAAATTGACGATCATCTCACTTACACCCAGCGTTTCCCCCATCTCGCCGGCAGCCACTACATACTGTCCATTGACCAGTGGGATTATGCGACAGACTATGTACATAAGAACACCTGCAATGGCGGCCGTAATCAAAAATGTTATTACCGTACAGCCCATCACTTTGCCGGCACGCTTTGCGCTTTTCATGTTTGCTATGGCAGAGGCGATGGAAAAAAATACCATGGGAACCACGACGCAGAACATCATGTTGATAAAAATGGTGCCGAGAAATGATAGATTGCCGGCAAAGGTGGGCCACAATGCTCCAAAAACACAGCCCAAAACAATGCCTGATAGCATGAGCAGAATGAAGCGATTGCTTCTCAGAAAGGTTTTCATAGGAATTCCTCCTCATATTATTGACCTTCTATTCTATGCCGGCAGGAATTATTCTGTTAAAAAAAATTCCGACTCTTGCGAGTCGGAATTTTTTGATTCTTTCATCAGTCGATCATGGACTTCAGGTTCTCAGCGACAGTGATAGGAGCTGCCGTAGCTTCCTTCACCTGCTCGACGGTGAACTCGGGGTTGATCTCAGTCATGACCAGGCCGTTCTCAGTGACTTCCAGAACGCACATCTCAGTGATGATCTTATTCACACAATGAGATGCGGTCAGAGGCAGACGGCACTTTTCAAAGATCTTGGGGTTACCCTTAGCGGTATGCTCCATGCAGACGATGCAGTTACGAGCACCGACGCACAGGTCCATAGCGCCACCCATACCGGGCATCTTCTTGCCGGGGATGATCCAGTTGGCCAGGTTGCCCTGTGCGTCAACTTCCAGAGCGCCCAGGAAGCAAGCATCGACGTGACCGCCACGGATCAGACCGAAGTTGGAAGCGGAATCGATGAAGCCGCCACCGAATGCCACGGAAGAAGGTGCGCCACCGGCGTCAACAACGTGGTAGGGATCATAGTTAGCATCGCCCTCTTTGGGGGAGGTGCCGGCGCTGACGATACCCAGCTCAGCGTGGATGATCAGCTCAACGCCCTCAGGCAGGTAGCCGGGGATCAGAGTGGGCAGGCCAATACCCAGGTTAACGACGTCGCCATTCTTCAGTTCCTTGGCGCAGCGCTTAGCAATAAAGCCTTTGATTTCGGACTTTTCCATTACTTTCTGTCTCCTTCCACGATGTAGTCAACGCACATACCGTAGGTATGAACATTCTCGGGCTCGATCTCGCCAACGGGGACGATGTACTCGCACTCAGCAATGACAACGTCAGCGGCGGTAGCCATCACGGTGTTGAAGTTACGCATGGTGCCCTTGTACCAGCAGTTACCCATTTCATCGCACTTGTAAGCGCCCAGCAGAGCGAAATCAGCATGAACGGGCTTCATCAGCAGGTACTCCTTACCATCGATGGTCTGCTTACCCATGCAGAAGGGACTATCCTCGATCAGGGTGTCAACGCCAACGGGCGTCAGCACGCCGCCCAGACCAGCGCCGTCAGCGCGGATGCACTCAGCCAGAGTGCCCTGGGGCAGCAGGTTAACTTCCAAAGTGCCCTCAGTGTTCTGAGCGCCGACTTCGGGAGTCATACCAACGTGAGTTGCGATAACGCGCTTGACCTGATGATTGTGGATCAGCTCAGCGATGCCGAAGAACTCCTCACCCTTGGGGCCGGTTGCACGACCCATATCGTTAGCGATCAGGGTCAGATCCTTGGTACCCAGTTTGACCAGTTCCTTCACGATTGCACGAGCCTGACCGCAAGCCAGGAAGCCACCGCACATAATGGTAGCACCATCGGGAATCATCTTCGCTGCCTCAGCGGCAGTGAGCACAGGTTTCTTTGCCATTTCTGTTCCTCCTTGTTTTTTTCGGTCTCCCAAAAATAGTATTCGCTATTTTTTTAACGGTCTTATCATAGCACTTTTCCTTGCAGATTGCAAGTAAACAGCACTTGTTTAACCTATTTTCTGTTACATTCCAAACGGCCATGAAGGCATCTCCATGGCCGTTTGATTGAACGGTATTGGTATCTTATTTCATGCCGCGCTTGACCATTTCGGTCACAATGAAGCTGGCGTTATCGTCAGCATACTTGCCGGCACCGAAACCAGCGTCATAGCCCAGCTCCTTAGCCAGCTCATGAGTGATACGGGGACCGCCGCAGCAGACAACAAACTTGTCGCGCAGACCTTCGGCCTCCAACAGCTCGATGAGGTTGGTCAGGTTCTGGATATGGACATCCTTCTGGGTAACGGTCTGGGAAACCAACAGAGCATCTGCCTTCAGTTCCACAGCCTTCTTGATGAATTCCTCATTGGGAACCTGAGAACCCAGATTGTAAGCCTCGATCATGTCGTAGCGCTCCAGGCCATAGTGACCGGCGAAGCCCTTACGGTTCATGATGGCATCGATACCCACGGTATGGGCATCGGTACCGGTGGAGGCACCCACGATGACGACCTTGCGGCCGATATTCTCGCGGATATAATCGTTGGTCTCTTCCATGCTCATCACATCGGATTCCACGGTAACGACATGAATGTCCTCATAGTTCACAGAGTGCACGCAGCTGCCGTATACGACATAGAAAGTGAACTCCTTATCCAGCGCCTTATGATAGGCAACATTGGGCTCTTCCAAACCCATCTTCTTTGCGATCTGGCGGGCAGCCTCTTCACCGCGCTCGTCATCCTTAACGGGCAGCGTAAAGCTGGTCTGCACCTTACCATCGTTCATGGTATCGCCGTAGGGCTTCAGACGAGTCAGGTCCAGCGTGGTATCGAAATCGATTTTATGGGTATTATACAGTCCGCTACTCATTCTGCTGCCACCTTACCTTTCATCTCTTCAATGAACGGATTGAAGTACTTGTCATCCTTCACAACGACACCGGCCAGGCCCTTGCCGCCGTCCTTAGGACGCTTAACATCGGCGAAGATACCCTTCTCAATGGTGGTGAACAGACCCAGCTTCTCGATCTCAGAGAGCAGATCGGTTGCCTTGGTCAGAACCTCGTTAGCACGGGTACGGATGATGCCGCCCTCTTTATAGGTCAGTTCGCTGCCCAGATCCTTCATGGTGCGGAAGATATACTGCGCATTCTCGATGGACAGAGCACGGTCAGACATAAAGGGCGTGTGAATTGCCTCGGTCAGCATGCCCAGCAGATGCAGCTTCTGGCCGGTCAGGATGGTCACCATGTTAAACAGGGAGTCCTGGATATGGCCACGGAAGATGTTACCGGTCATGAACTTCGTGGGAGGCATATACTTCAAAGGTGCATTGGGGAAGATTTCGCGAGCCATCTGTGCCTGTGCCAGCTCATACAGGAAGGTGTTCTCCACATCGGGATCCATCTCGAAAGCGTGACCCAGACCCATCTGCTCCTCACGCATACCTGCGGTCTTGGCAAATGCCTCGTTGAGGAACTGAGATGCCAGAACGGTATGAGCGGAGGTGATAGCGTCATCGGTGGTCAGATAGTTATCCTCACCGGTGTTGATGATAACGCCGGCATAACCGTTGATAATACGGGAGAAGTACTGGTCAACGATGGTACGCTGCATATTGATGTCGCGGAACAGAATGCCGTACAGAGCATCGTTCAGCATGACATCCAGACGCTCCAGAGCGCCCATAGCGGCGATTTCGGGCATGCACAAGCCGGAGCAATAGTTGCACAGGCGGATGTAGCGATGCTGCTCCTCACCCACTTCGTCCAATGCGGCACGCATCAGGCGGAAGTTCTCCTGGGTTGCATAGGTACCGCCAAAGCCCTCGGTGGTAGCGCCGTAAGGCACGTAGTCCAGCAGGGACTGACCGGTGGTACGGATCACGGCGATGATGTCAGCACCCTGCTTGGCACCGGCCTTTGCCTGAATAATATCCTCATAGATATTACCGGTAGCCACGATGATATACAGGTAGGGGCCTTCCTTATCACCGAACTTGTTCAGATAAGCGTTACGCTGGGCAACATTCTTATTGATGCGCTCGATGGTCTTTGCCACGATGGGAGCGATGACGGCACGGATCTCGCTGTCAGTGTGTGCGGGCAGCTTACAAAGGTCGATTTCGCCCTTGTCCAGCTTCTCTGCCACGCCCTGAGGATCCAAACCGGTTTCCAGCATAGCGTTACCAATGTTCCAGGCAGCGCCAACGGGCAGCAGGCTGTTCTCCATCAGATAGTCAACCACAACGTTGGGCATGGGGACGTCCATCTCATTGACGCCATCGATACCCAGCAGGCGGCAGACAGCACGCTCCACGGTGACCGTGGTGTGCTGATCGATGAAGCTCTGGGTGTCCGCTGCAACGCGTGCAGCGGACTGACGAGCTTTATCGACTAATTCAAAATTTAAGCCGAGTTTGCTTTCCATTATGATACCTCTTATTTCTTCACGTGACGCTCGTTACGCAGCAGCTTGGTGGGCTCCAGATAACGCTGAGGAGTACCCTGAGCAACCCATGCCACGCCGGTCTTCTCTGCCACCTTCTTGCCGGTGCAGACGTCGCAGTGGCAATTCTGGACATAGTGCTCGGGCTCGGTGTAGGAAGTGATGACGCCCTCGAAGTTACGCAGGATCACCTTGCGAGGAGTCTGGGAAATCAGGTAGTTGGGCATAACGGGAGTCTTGCCGCCACCGCCCGGTGCGTCGACCACGAAGGTGGGGATGCAGTAACCGGAGGTATGACCGCGCAGAGCTTCCATGATTTCGATACCCTTGGAAACAGGGGTACGGAAGTGGCTCAGACCCAGGGAAGGATCGCAAGCATAGATGTAGTAAGGACGTACACGCATCTTGACCAGGCCATGAACCAGCTCCATCATCACGTGAGAGCAGTCATTGACACCGGCCAGCAGCACGGACTGGTTGCCCAGAGGGATACCAGCGTCAGCCAGCATAGCGCAAGCCTTGGCAGCTTCGGGAGTGAACTCCTTGGGGGTGTTGAAGTGAGTGTTCAGCCACACGGGATGATACTTCTTCAGCATGTTGCACAGCTCGGGAGTGATACGCTGGGGGCAGACAACGGGAGTACGGGAACCCAGGCGAACGATTTCCACGTGAGGAATAGCGCGAACCTTGGAGATGATGTACTCGAGCATCTCGTCGGAGACCATCAGAGAGTCACCGCCGGACAGCAGGACGTCGCGAACCTCAGGATGGTTGGCAACGTATTCGATGCACTTGTCGATCTGAGCGGTAGCCACTTCGCAGTCATTCTGACCGGCGAAACGACGACGAGTGCAGTGACGGCAGTACATGGAGCACTGGTCAGTGATCAGCAGCAGCACGCGGTCGGGATAACGGTGAGTCAGGCCGGGAACGGGAGAGTCGGTATCCTCGTGCAGAGGATCGGCGTCTTCGTAATCGGCATACTCCAGCTCCTCAGCGCGGGGAATAGCCATCTTGCGGATAGGATCAAAGGGATCGTCCAGATCGATCAGGGACAGATAGTACGGAGTGATAGCCATACGCAGCTTGCCCAGAGTCTTGCGAACGCCTTCTTCCTCATCGGGAGTCAGGGTCATGTAACGCTTCAGATCTTCGACGGTTTCAGCGCGGTTATCAACCTGCCAATGCCAATCGTTCCACTGTTCTTCGGGAACATTAGCGAACAGACCATTACGAGTCTTCATAATTGTTTCTCCTTTTCAATAATTAAAATTGACGGATAGCGCGGTGGCAGGGAGGAAAATCCCCCCTGCCTCCGGGACAATATCAATTAGCAGTACTTGGAATCGAACAGCTTGCGCAGCTTCTCGTTCTCACGCAGTACGTCCAGAGTGATCTTGGCGTGGTTCTTGGTGTAGCCGTTACCAACGATCATAGTGACATCCTTGCCGATACCCTCAGCGCCCAGAGCAGCCTTGGTGAAGGAAGTAGCCATGGAGAAGAAGTATACCAGACCGTCATCGTGTACGGGCAGGATAGCGGACATCTCGCAGGACTCGATGTTCACGCAGCAAATGGAGATATCGTACTCCTTGCCATCGTTAGCGGCCAGAGCAGCTTCCATAACCTCAACGGGCTTGGTGCAGTCGGCGACAACAACATCAGTGTAAACGCCCAGTTCCTTCAGGAAAGGAACCTGAGAAGCCTTGCGGACAACACCAACGACCTTACCCTTGGGGCCGACCTTCTTCATGGCTTCGTAGCCGCACAGAACGGCGGACTTACCATTAGCACCCAGGATCAGAACGCTGTCGCCTTCCTTGGGCAGCTTGCGTGCCTGTGCGGGAGCACCGGCAACGTCCAGAGCGGCCAGGGCCAGAGGCTCAGACATATCCTCGGGCAGCTTTGCGTACAGAGCAGACTCAAACAGAACAGCCTGACCAACGATGTCAACGCGGTCGATTTCCTTGTGGATGGCCTTGATCTCCTTGATCTTCAGGGGAGTCATGGACAGGGACACCAGGGAAGCGATCTTATCGCCGACCTTCAGGTCGAAATCGGGCTTTGCCAGCAGGTCTTCGCCGATGAAAGCGACCTTACCGATGAACATACCGCCGGAACCGGTCACGGGGTTCTGCTGCTTGCCGCGCTCAGCGACAATACCCATGATCATTTCGCCGATCTTCTTCTCATCGCCGCCGCAAGCCTCAGAAATCTGAGTGAAAGAAGCCGAGTCAACGTTCAGGGAGATAACATCGCAGATGATCTCGTTGGAATACTTCTTGTCCATGTCGTTGTCGATCTTCCAAGCGGCCTGAGTCAGAACGCCCTTGGGCTCGATCACGCGGTGGGTACCGTACTTGTTGCCTTTCAGCTGTGCCATAATAATTTCCTCCTAAAAATAATTTTTAACTTAAAAGAATTTACTTACTTCAGGGGCTTGAGACTCAGGATCTCACGAGCCTCAGCAGGAGTGGCGATCTCACGACCCAACTCCTTCGCCATGCGGACGACCTTAGCAACCAACTCGCCATTGGATGCGGCCTTGTGGCCCTTGCCCAGATAGACATTGTCCTCAAAGCCGACGCGGACGTTACCGCCCATAGCGATACCGGCAGCAGCCATGGTCCAGGCGGACTTACCGACACCGGTAACGGTCCAGGTGGAACCGGCAGGAATCTGGCTCACCAGGTGGCACAGATTGGGGACAGTGGCGGGAGTGCAGCCGTTGACACCCAGCACGAAGTTGAACTGCATGGGGTGAGCAGGCACTTCACCCTTCTTAGCCATGGTCAGGATGGTATCCAGATGGCCGATCTCAAAGCACTCATACTCGGGCTTAATGTCATTTTCCAGCATACGCTTACCGAAAGCACGCATGGTGGGCATGGTGTTATCGAAAATCTCATCGCCGAAGTTGCAGGTACCGCAGTCCAATGTAGCCATTTCAGGGAACAGCTCGGTGGGCTGCAGACGCTCTTCGGGGCTCATACCGGTGGCACCACCGGTAGAGGGGATCATGATGACATCGGGCAGCTCCTTGCGGATAGCGTCCATGATAACGCGGAAGCGTTCACGATCCTGAGTGGGAGTACCGTCGTCCTCACGGACATGGATGTGCAGAATGGCAGCGCCTGCTTCGTAAGCGGACTTTGCCTCACGCACCATCTCTTCAACGGTATAAGGAACAGCGGGGTTGGAAGCCTTCGTAACTTCGGCGCCGCAGATAGCAGCGGTGATAATCAGCTTTTCCATTACGTATCCCTCTCTTACTTGCGCTCAATACGCTGGCAATCCTTAGGAGTGACGCAGGTACCGTGTGCACGGCAAACCACGATGGGCTCAGCCAGAACATCGGCAGCGGAAGCGCTGATGTCGCCACGGGAAACGATAACCTTGCGGGCTTCGAACTTCATGGTACGAGAGGTGTTGCCGATCTTCTCGATCTCGCCGTAAGCTTCGATGTAGTCACCGGCATAAACAGGAGCCAGGAACTCAATGTTGTCGTATGCACAGAACAGACCTTCGTCACCGTCGCACTTGATCAGCAGCTCGGTAGCCACGTCACCAAACAGGTGCACCATGTGTGCGCCGTCAACCAGGTTTCCGCCGTAATGTGCGTCCTTAGCACTCATACGCAGGCGGAGCAGAGATGTCATCTTTTCCATAAGATTTTTCCTCCTTCAAAATTTGGTATCTTCTTTTCAGCATTCCTTTTGTCCGGCCTTTAGCACTTGGGCATGAAAAAAGCGCTATCGGTCAAGGGTGTTGACCAATAGCGCTCCATGTTGAACAACATGACAGTATTGCCGTTTACGCGACAATACCAAGAACAAAACGCAGGCGAGCTTTATTCTTTCGGCGAACAACCCCTTCCTTCTTTGCTGCCGGTGCCTGTCCCATGCAAAAAAGTACCCTGTCGCTCGCGCCTCTATTGACTATATATGGAATCCGATACTTAAATTATATCCTTTTCGTCACATTTGTCAAGAGAGTTTGTGATGAAAATCACAATAACTTTTTACTGTATTTGAATTTTTTTATTATCAATAAGCCTCTTCTATCTTCCGCAGGATTTCCGGCTTCAGTGACAGCATACGACAGATATTCAGCGCATCACGGGGACAGTCGGACTTGCCCTCCACGCGGTAAAGACCGTAGTTCATATGACGGGCGATCACCGCCACGCCATCTTCCCCGGTAGCCGCCAGTTCCATGCGGATCTGCTCGGGATCCACATCACGCAGACCGATGATCTGATAATGGGCATCGGCATGCTCTGCCACCTTGTCATAATGGGTTGTCAGCAAAGAAATGGCGTTGACTTCGCTGAGATATTTCGTCACCGCCTGCACGATCACCGCACCCTCATCGGGGTTGGTGCCACGGGCAAATTCATCCAGCAAAAACAGCGCATAGCCCTGCTCCACTTCCTTCAAAGCCTTCTGGAATTCCACGATCTCCGAACCAAAACCGCTCAGGCCACTTTGAATGGACTGCAGATCGTCAAAGAGCATTTTTACGCTGTTAAACAGCGGCATTCTTGCCTTTTTGGCGCAGACAAGAAAGCCGGCCTGCAGCAGCAACACATTCAGCGCCACTGTCTTCATTGCCACGGACTTACCGCCCATATTAGCGCCGGTGATAACGGTGGCACCGTGATCCAACGCTATGGACACAGGAACAAAGGATCTCCCCTTTTCCTGCAGCAGATCCACCAGCTCAGGATTCACCATATCTGTCAGTTCCAGTTCCGTTTCTGTGATCTCAGGCAATACGCCGCCAAAACGGACAGCAAAAAGGGCTTTTTGGATGATAAAGTCCAGCCTGCCGGCGGTATCGGCATCGCAAAGAAGATCGTCCACCATCGGGGCAAGTGCTGCGCCCATGGCCTTGCGGACTTTCATCTCTTCGCTCTCTTCTTCTGCACAGATTCGGGTGCGCTTTTGGCGCAGACCATCCTTTTCCGCATCCGTCTGTGCGTGATAAAGCTGTTCCTCAATCTGTTTTTTTGCCTGACGGATCTCCTTTAGGCGAACTGTGGAGCTGTCGGGAATATAGAAACCTCGGGAACGGGTATTTTCCGGATCAAGAACAGCCAAAGCACAGGACGGATCATGGAAGGCAAGGTTGCGAAATTGTGCCACTGTCTGCGCTTCATCAAACAAAGGAATCAAACTTTCCAGTCGCTGCAAATATCCCTTGATCTCAAACAGCTCCACATGATCAGGACATTCTCCGGCCTGACAGCGGCGCAGAGAGTGACGAATATCTTTCATCTGGCACAGGACGGTCATGATCTTGTTGTATACATCCTTCAGTTCCTCTGCCGCTTGCTTTGCCTGATAGACATTATATAGTTCGGTTTCCAGCTCCTCACGCTCCTCCGGTGCGTAAAAACGCAGACGGCGAATACGCTCTAAGCCAAAGGGGCTGCAGCCGTGCAGAGATTCCAGCACAAATTGCAAGCCGATTTTTTCTCTTTCTTCAAAACGGATACTGATCATGCCAGTTCCTCCTTTACATTGATCACAGGACAATCTACAGCTTCGCGCATTTTCGCCATGAACTCCTCTTTGTCAAACTTCCAGCCGTAAGCAGAAACAGGGTTGATGGTGACACACAAAGTGCGCGCCGCTTCGGCGGTTTCCAGCTTCACATCACGCATTTGCAGCTTGTCCAACGTATCTGTTGTCAGCAACACCTTGCTGGGATCCTTCACCACCAACCGTCCGCCGCGCAGCACACCGCTTCGCAGCAGCGGCAGCACCATCGTATCGGTCAGCGCACCGCCGACCAACGCCTCTCCGCGCTCTTTCAGCGTCTTTTCCAAACTCTCAGTCATTTCCTCCGGCAGCGAATCCGCCTTAGGGATATTCATAATGCGATAGATATTGGCGGTATCTGCAATCACCTTTTCCATGCTCATATGGTAACTGGCGCCGGTGCAGAGAATCACGCCCTCTGCTACTGCACGAGCACCTAAGCTCTTGCGTCCCAACGCGCCGTCAATAATCGACTGATCGGCGCCTAAATCAAAGAACTGCCGAGATACGCCCTTAAGCTGCGCTGTAATAGACGGTCCTGCCAACTGCACATAACCGTCACTTTTGGCGCGTAAAATAATGACTTCACCCAACGGCGTGGGAATGCCGGTAGTGATCAGTATTTCCTTGGTTATATCGCAAAGGCGAAGCATATCCTTGGCCGTAGCCAGCATGGTGCCTTCCGGCACATAAATGCTGGGTTTCTCCGTTCCCGTGACAACGTCCGTGGACTCGCCATCGCGGCCAATAGAAGTCAGACCCAGTATGCGGTCACGCCGACTGTTGGCCAAAATCCAATTCAACACCGTCGTCTTACCTGCATTTTTACACATACCGACAATCGACATGGTCTTCACCTGTCGAAGCAGTCGGTCCAGCTCACCGTGCATTGCTTGTACTCCTCTCAAATGATTTCATACTAATTTATCATTATATCGTATCGTATCAGAAAAAGAAAGGCATTTTTTATGCCATTATTAACAAAAAGCAAAGCGCTTTCAGCTATCAGCGAAAGCGCTTTGTTGTAAATTGTGTCAAAACAATGTTTCCTTATTCGACTGTTACGCTCTTGGCCAGATTGCGGGGCTTATCAATGTCGCAGCCGCGCTCCAGGGCAATGTAGTAAGCCAATAGCTGCAGCGGCAGCACCCCCAACTGCGGCAGCAGCATCTGATGCACTTCCGGCACGCTCAGCACCATCGGCACACGCTGCTTAAGGTCAGCAAGATGCTTCTCGGTGGTCAGAGCCAGCACCTTAGCTCCACGGGCCTGCACTTCCACCACGTTGCTCATGGCCTTGTCAAACAGCGGCTCATAGGTACCGAGCGCGATCACCAGCGTGTCGTCCACGATCAGAGAGATCGTGCCGTGCTTCAGTTCGCCGGAAGCATATGCCTCAGAGTGGATATAGCTGATTTCCTTCAGCTTCAAGCTGCCTTCCAAAGACAGCGCATAATCCAGATTACGGCCGATAAAGAACACATCTTCCTTATCGGCACATTCCTTGGCCAGCTCATGAATGGATTCTGCGCCCTTCAGCGTTTCTTCCATCAACTCCGGCAGGCGAAGCATATCACGCACCATCGCCGTATAGGTTTCGTGGCTGACAGTACCCATAATATCGCCAAAATACAGCCCCAGCAGGTTCAGCACCGCCATCTGCGTGCTGTATGCCTTGGTGGTAGCAACAGCGATTTCGGGACCTGCCCATGTATACAGCACATCGTCTGATTCACGGGCAATAGACGATCCCACCACATTGACGATGGACAGAATCCGTGCGCCGCGCTTCTTTGCCTCGCGCAGAGCCGCCATAGTATCCAGCGTTTCGCCGGACTGACTGATGACGATGACCAGATCGCCCTCCCCCACAATGGGATCACTGTAACGGAACTCGGATGCCAGACACACTTCCACCGTGCGGCGCAGCATACGCTCCAAATTATACTTGCCCACCATGCCTACATGGTAGGATGAGCCACAGGCAATGATATAGATCTTGCCGATATTGCGGATCTCATCCTCCGTCATATTCAGGTCACTCAACACCACACGGCCTTCCTGAATACGGGCGGCAGTGGCCTTACGAATCGCCTCGGGCTGCTCCATGATCTCCTTGAGCATGAAGTGGTCGTAGCCGCCCTTTTCGGCGGCATCAACATCCCAATCGATATGATGATGCTCTTTTTCCACCGGGCGCATCTGACGGTCATACACACGAATACCGTTTACGCTCAATATCGCCATTTCGCCATCGTCCATGTAGGCGATATCACGGGTATGGCGAATCAGCGCCGTCACATCGGATGCGATGAAATTGCCGTTTTCACTATAGCCCAACAGCAGCGGTGCGTCCTTACGGGCAGCAATCATACGGTCGGGATAATCAGCACACACGATACCCAGCGCATAAGCACCTTCTACCGCATTCAGCACACGGGTCATGGCTTCAAAGAAGTCATTACAGTCAGTATAATAATAGTCCAACAGTTGTGCCACCACTTCCGTATCCGTTTCGGATTGGAAGGTATATCCCTTTTCTATCAGTTGCGCCTTCAATTCGGCATAGTTTTCAATGATACCGTTATGTACCACGGCAATCTTGCCACTCTGGCTCACATGGGGATGGGCATTGACATCGTTGGGCTCACCGTGGGTAGCCCAACGGGTATGCCCAATACCCAGCACACCGGGCAGATCTGCACCTGCATGGGTCAGATCACTCAGTACCTGCAGTCTGCCCCGTGCCTTTTTCACACGCAGACCGTCCTCGCCGCATACGGCGATGCCGGCTGAGTCATAACCGCGATATTCCAAGCGACGCAGACCATCTAACAAGATGGGTGCCGCCTGTTCCTTACCTACAAATCCTACGATTCCACACATATTGATATTTCCTCCTGATGATTTCGATCAAAAGGACAAACACGCAGATCATTTGCCTTTTTATCTCCGGTCACAGCCCCTTTGTTTTGCAGTTACCTGCATATTTATTGGCTGCGTATCGCGTCCGGACCACACGGGAGAGCATCCGCCGAATGTTCGATTCTCTCTCCTCCTCGTTATCCTATTTTTTAGATAGGCGCATGGCGCTTGTGTTGGGGTGATCCCATAATCCTCCTTTCCTGTTTCTGCGATTTCTATTGTTAATGCAAAAGCATTCAACACATGATAAATTTCCCCAAAACGGGAAATACTTGCCTCAAAGGAGGCATGCGACATGGTAACTGCGTTGATTCGCACAATTATACTTTATCTCATCTTGATCGTTGGTTTGCGTTTGACCGGCAAACGGCAAATCGGCGAATTGGAGCCAATCGAGTTGGTGCTGACCTTGCTTCTGTCCGATCTGGCCTCCGTCCCCATGCAAGACTTCGGCATCCCGCTTCTAAACGGCGTAGTGCCGATCTTAACGCTTCTATCCTTATCCACGCTATTCAGTTATTTCAGCTTACGCAGCGTGCGTTTTCGTTCGCTGGTTTGCGGCGAGCCCGCCATCATCATCCGTGACGGAAAATTGCTGCAAAATGTCATGCGGCACAACCGATTGACGCTGGATGAGCTGCTGGAGGAATTGCGTGGTCAGAGTATCAGCAATATAGACGATGTGAAATATGCCATATTGGAAACCAGCGGTCAGCTATCGGTACTTCTGCGTTCTGACTGTCAGCCCATCACAGCACGGCAATTAGAGCGTCAGGTGGAAGATGATGTCTTCCTGCCTACCATCATTATCAACGACGGCCGCTTAATGCGCAGCAATCTCAAGCAACGGGGACTGGACGAAAAATGGCTACAGCAGCAGTTACAAAAACAAAACATCCGCGACACTCACGAAGTATTTCTGCTTTCCGTTGATTCATCCGGCAAGGTCATATGTCTTCCAAAGGAGAACGAAGAATGAAAGTCTTTCGCATTCCCTGCTTTATATTACTGCTGTTGCTGGTATTTTGCCTTTTCAACAGCAACGCCGTATCCAGACGATGCCACGATTGGACATTGCAAATCGACAGGATCGATCAAAATGCCGATACAGAGCAATGGTCCGAAGCCGCTGATGAGTTGGAGACACTTTATCAAGGATGGGATTCCTGCCAAACATGGTTTCATATTGTCATTGAACACGAGGAAATTGACATGGCTGAATGCTTATTGCAGCGTTGTCGCGTACTATGTCAGGAGCAAGACGATGTAGAGTTCCGTGCTACGCTGGCCGATCTTCGCTCGCAGTTCAATTTGCTTGATGAGATGGAGCGCGTCAGCATTAAAAATATTATGTAATTACTTCTCGCTCAACAGCTTATTCAGCTCACTCATAAAGGTGTTGATGTCCTTAAACTGACGATAGACAGACGCGAAACGCACATAGGCAACCTCGTCAGCATCTTTCAGCTTTTCCATGACCTTTTCGCCGATGATCTCCGTGCCCACCTCGCGCTCCAGAGAATTCTGGATCTCCTGCTCAATTTCCTGCGCCATGCGCTCCATATCCGCAACAGGCACCGGGCGTTTCTCACAGGAACGCTGGATACCGCGCAGCACTTTATTACGGTCAAAGCTCTGACGGCTACCATCTTTTTTGATGACAACCATCGGCAGACTCTCTACCGTTTCATAAGTGGTAAAGCGTTTTTCGCAGGACAGACATTCACGCCGACGACGAATACTGCTGCCCTCGTCCGCCGGACGGGAATCAACCACTTTACTCTCTTTGTAACCGCAATAGGGACATCTCATCTCTGTACCCTCCGTTTTTTCAGCGTATTATACGCCAGTATTGTTTGCATTATATCACAGTTCTACAAGATATGGTAGTCCCATTTCAATTTTTTTCATTATTCTACCATAATTGGCTCCCATGCCTCATTAAAAACGAATACAGCCCACTGCTTCCCCTCCTTTTGGTATATTTTTGCAAAGCAAAACAGAGGCAAAAGCGGAAAACAACCATTTTCTTCATAGGGCAGAGCCAATTCATAATACGCACCGTTTTTTCGGCAGCGTGCTGTGCTTGGTAATTGCCACTTGGAAAATTCTCCTGATCTGATACCGCGCCATTGCTGGGATGTCTGCGATAAGCATTCCAGTCGCGCACAAACGGTTCTGCCAACGGATTGCGTCATATGCGGCGAGAATCGTCGTTTTAACCGCCCGTTTTCCATGATGCCAAGTAATAATTCTCCCTGTTCTCCTTCCACCCATGCGCGATATAAACCGCTCTGATTTCCTGATAATTCGTAACAGGTATCTTCTCCGATATGGCTTACACGCAATAAGCCGCTCTGCTTTCCGTTCCAATAAATCGGATATTCCAAAGGCAGCGCCTCCTAACAAAAAATTGCCTGTGCATCCATATGCACAGGCAATTTTTATTATGCTATCCATGCTGCGCCGAAAGGTATGTAGCCCTTCGACGAAGCGGCTATATCAGTCGACTCTGCGGCAGGCCGAAGCTCACCGCTATGGCAGCGTCTACTTTTTCCATCACTTCGCTGTCCACACGCCCCATTCTCTCACGCAGTCGTCGTTTGTCCAGCGTGCGGATCTGTTCCAACAAGACCACGGATTCCTTGGGTAAGCCGTAGCTTTGCGCTGCCAACTCAATATGTGTGGGCAGTTTCGCCTTTCCCAACTGCGAAGTGATCGCCGCTGCGATCACCGTGGGGCTGTGTCGATTGCCGGTATCGTTCTGTACGATCAAAACCGGTCGCACACCGCCTTGCTCGCTGCCTACCACCGGACTGAGATCAGCATAGTATATTTCGCCGCGTTTTACAGTTGTATCCACAATGTTCACACTCCGAGCGGAAGAAGTACCCGACTCTCATCAGGTCACTTGTATTCTCCCACGCAGCCGTGAAATTTATACTTTCCAACAGGAAAAATTCTCCCTGTTTTCATCCACCCCTTATCAGTATACGCCTACAGCACAAAAGCGTCACTCACATTGAAACAAAAGAATACGCGCTGTCAATATCACATGATCGTTCTGCGTAAATTCCGCATAAGCAGGCTGTAAATTTTCTTCATTAAACCACACCGTACAAAGCAATTTCTCGCCGCTTTTGGCAGTGGTATCGAAAGCAACACGCAAGCATTCCCTGTCCTCCAGCGTTTCCGATCCCCATTCTGCCACATATCCGTCAGAAACCGCTTTCAGTAAGTAAGGCAGGCAGTCGGCAGGGCAAATATCTGTCAATTCGCCTGCTGAAAGAATGGCTCCGTCATAGATAACGGTCAGTTGGTCATCAGATACCGTTGCTGAGATGCCCTTCACTTCTTCCGGCGCTGTTATGCTGGTAGTGGCCCCTTTCTCTTTGTCATAACTGCACTCCACAGTAAAGGAGCGGTTTTCCGATGCCAAGTGGCATACCACTTCCGCACTTAACTGCGCGGTGGAAATCGTTCGGTACTGCTGCTGTAAATCTTCCATTCGCGTATCTTTCCCGCATCCGCATAGCAGCAGCAAAAAAACCATGCCGATCAGTCCTGTTTTCTTCACGGTAATCCCTCCGTATCATCAGTTTCGGAAGGTCTTCCGTATCCCTTATGATATTTATAGCTTTTTCATTGCATAGGGGATCTGTCCCAGCAAATCGCATGGCGTCATGCCGCGCTCTCCCTTATCCTCTGCCGCCAGATCACCGGCCCGACCATGCAGCCATACCGCAGCGCAGCAGGCCTCAAACGGTGACATTCCCTGTCCCAGCAGTGACAGAATCATACCCGACAGCACATCGCCGCTGCCGCCCTTTGCCATACCGGAATTACCGGTAGTATTGACAGCCATGCGTCCGTCCGGTGCCGCTACAATGGTGTGATGTCCCTTCAGCACAATATATACGCCATGCTGTAAAGCAAAATCCCTTGCCGCTTGTTCTCGACCCAGAGAAAGGTCACCACCCAAGCGGACAAACTCTCCCTCATGGGGTGTCAATATCGTGATAGCATTATGGCGGACAGACAGTTCATTTATATGCCCACTCAGCGCATTTATGCCGTCTGCATCCAAAATCAGTGGTTTTTCAGAGTCTAATAAGCGGCGCACCAGTTTATCGCTGTCATCGCTTCGACCCACACCGCAGCCAATAAGCAGGGCATCGCAGGTCGCTATCCGCTCTCGGATGTCGCTTTCTGCTGCCAGCGACAGCTTGCCGTTCCTGTCCGGCAGCGGAAAAGGCATCGCCTCATCCGATTTGGCGGCAATCACCTGCCAGATAGCTGACGGCACACCTATGTACACCAGTCCCGAACCGGTTCGCACTGCGGCACGGCTGGCAAAAACAGGCGCACCGGTAAATCCCACGCTGCCGCAAAGGCAATACACCTTGCCGAACGTCCCCTTGTGGCCCCACGGATCGCGAGCAGGAAGCCATTTCTTCACCATGCTTGCCGAAATTTCTATCATCGTATCGCCGCCTTTTCGGTCATTTTCTCATAGTATAGCATATTTCTGACCTATGAAGCGAGGATTTTTTGCCGAAAAAAAAGAAAATTACTACTTGCAACTCTTTGGTCAGTGTGGTATAAATAATGGGAATCATTCAAAAGCTACGAATGGGAAGTGCAGTGAGATGTCACTTAGCAGAGAGAGTCGGTCACCGGCTGAAAGCCGACTTGAAGTGTGTTGCTGTGTTCGCCCGGGAGCTGCCGCGAGGAAATGCGCGGACGGGTCATCCTCCGTTACAGGGAAACGAGTGCGCAGTTATTTTGCTGCGAATTTGGGTGGTACCACGGAAGAACTTTGAAACCTTTCGTCCCTTGTTTTGGGATGAAAGGTCTTTTTTTATTCCAAAACGAAAAACTATCTTAATAATCCTATTCTTATTTTGGAGGAACGGTAGATGAAAGAAAAACTGAACGCATTGCTCCTTGAGGGCAAAGAGAAGATCGCGTCCGTGAAGAACGAGGTCGAATTGCAGGATGTAAAAGCCCTTCTGCTGGGCAAGCAGAGTCCGCTGACCGAAATGCTCAAGGAACTGCCCAAGCTGGACGTATCTCTTCGTCCTGAAATGGGTAAGGCCGTCAATCAGGTCAAGAGCCAGCTGACCGCCCTGATCGACGAGCGCCGCAGCGAACTGAAGATGAAAGCCAGCGAAGTATCCGCCGACTTTGATATTTCCGTGCCGGGTATCCGTCCCCTCAGTGGCGGCCTGCACCCCATTACCCAGATGTGCTACGATCTGAACGACGCTTTCCGCTCCATGGGCTTTGAGGTCTTTGAAGAAGACGATATCACCAGCGAGCTGTACGGCTTTGATAAGCTGAACTTCCCTCCCGATCATCCTGCCCGCGAGAGCATGGACACCTACTGGATCGAGGGTCACGAGAATGGCCACGGCGGCGACCGTCTGTGCCTGCGTCCCCATCTGACCGGCGGATCCGTCCGCTATCTGCAGACTCACAAGCCCCCCTATCGCTTTGTCTATCCCGGTCATGTGTACCGCAACGAAACCACTGATGCCCGTCACGAGCGCGCTTTCTTCCAGTATGAGGCACTGATCGTGGATAAGGACTTCACCTTCGCCTCCGGCAAGGTCATGATCAAGAGCATTCTGAGCAAGGTGTTCGGCCGTGATGTTCCGGTGCGTATGCGTGCCGGCTTCTTCCCCTTCGTTGAGCCCGGCTTTGAAATCGACATGGGCTGCCTCGTCTGCGGCGGTAAGGGCTGCAGCGTGTGCAAGAACGTGGGTTGGATCGAAGTCATGCCCGGTGGTACGCCCCACCCCAATGTTTTGCGTGCAGCAGGTCTGGATCCCGATGAATACACCGGCTTCTATGTCAACATCGGTCTTGACCGCTTGGTCATGATGCGCTACGGTGTGGACGATGTCCGCCTGTTCCACAGCGCTGACCTGCGTTTCCTCAATCAGTTCCGTTAAGGGAGGTACTACACATGAAATTATCACTTTCTTGGATCAGAGATTATATTGATTTGCCCAAGGACATGGATCTCAAGCGTTTGGCTTACGATCTGACCATGTCCACCGTGGAAGTAGAAGATGCCATTGACCTTTCCAAGCAGTTTGACAACATGGTCGTGGGTGTCATTCAGACCATCGAGCAGCATCCCAACGCCGATAAACTGCGTGTCTGCAAGACCGATATCGGCGGCGGCAACATTCAGGACATCGTCTGCGGTGGCTCCAACCTGCGCGAGGGCCAGCGTGTGGCCGTTGCTCTGCCCGGCGCTTTCTGCCGCTGGCACGGTGAGGGTGAACCCGTGGAGATCAAAAAGAGCAAGCTGCGCGGTGTGGAGAGCTACGGCATGATCTGCGCCTCCTCCGAAATTGGCCTGTTTGACCTCTTCCCCTTCGAAGAAGAGGCCACTATCCTCGATCTGAGTGACTTCGATGTTCCCGCCGGTACGCCTATCGCCGATGCACTGGATCTGAACGATATCATTCTGGAGATCGACAATAAGTCCATGACCAACCGCCCCGATCTGTGGGGTCACTACGGTATCGCCCGTGAGATCGCCGCTCTGTTCGATCTGCCCTTGAAGGAGTTCAAACCCTTCGTGACTGATGCATCTGTCACTGACCATGTTAATACCGACGTGGAAGATACCAAGGCCTGCCCCCGTATTATTACCACCGAGATCGACGGTCTGTGCGTGAGGCCCTCCCCCTTCCTGATGCAAAGCCGTATCTGGCGCGTAGGTATGCGTCCCATCAATGCGTTGGTGGATATTACCAACTATGTCATGCTGGCTACCGGTCAGCCCTGCCACGCTTACGATTCCGATAATATTGCCGGTCATATTACCGTGCGCCATGCGGCTGAAAACGAAAAGCTGTTGCTGCTTAACGGCAAGGAACTGGCCATGGATCCCACAGATCTGGTCATCTCTGATGACGAGGGTGCTGTGGGTCTGGCAGGCATCATGGGTGGTGCCAAAGATTCTATCCTGCCCAAGACGCAATCCGTCCTGTTGGAGATTGCCAACTTCAACGCCAAAGGCATCCGTAAGACCGCCCTGCGCTACGATAACCGTACCGAGGCATCTTCCCGCTATGAAAAGGCCATTGATCCCGAGCGCTGCGCTCAGGCGCTGAGTCTTGCCATGGAGCTGTTCGGTGAGCTGTATCCCGAGATGAAGGTCACCGGCTTTTTCGACAACTATCCCAACAAGCTGCAGCGCGCTGAAATCGACGTAGAGCTGAGCTGGCTGGAGCGTCGCCTGGGCAAGCGTATTGCCAACGAGGATATTGCCAAGAAGATGGGTGAAATGGGTTATGAGGTCTCCTTCAACGGCGATATGATGCATGTGGTGGTTCCTACCTGGCGTTCCACCGGCGATGTATCCATTAAGGCCGACATCATGGAAGAAGTGGCTCGTATGTACGGCTACGAAAACTTCGAGGCCGCTCCCATTACCACCTCCTTTGAGGGCGCTATCAATCAGTTGGATAAAGATCTGTGCCGCCGCATCAAGGAATATCTGGCCATTCGCTGCGGTATGCAGGAGATCTTCACTTATCCTTGGATGGAGGACACCTTTGTGGAGGCCATTTTGCAGGATACCAACGGCATTCTGGCTCTGGCAACACCTCCTTCCCCCTCTGAAAAGTATATCCGTTCCTCTCTGCTGCCCAATCTGTGCAAAGCCGTGGCCAAGAACGAACGCTACTTCTCCGAGTTTTCCATCTTTGAAAACGCGCAGGTATTCCGTGATGCCGATTACACCACACCTTATGACGAGAACGAAAAGCTGCCCTCTCAGTGCCGTCATATTGCCGGTGCCTTTGTGGACAGTGCCAAGGATATTACGCCCCTGTTCCGTAAATCCAAGGGCATTATTGAGGAAATGGCTCGCTATACCCACATGGAAGAGCTGACCCTCAAGCAGGCAGAAAAGCCGGTATGGGCTGACAATGTGGTATGGCTGAACATCTTCTTGGGTGAGGAAAAGGTCGGTAATCTGGCACTGCTGAACAAGAAGGCCTCCATGGCTTGCGGCATCAAGAATCTGAATGTGATGCTCTTTGAGCTGGATATGGATGCGCTGGTTCCCTATCGTTCCCGCACCAACCGCTTCGAACATTTGCCTGAATTCCCCATGACGGAATACGATGCCTCCATGCTGTTTGAGGACAGCGTCAAGTGGGAGGACATCAGCCGCACAATTCTCAGCAGCCATGATAATCTGCTGCACGGTGCGTCTTTTGTGGACGAATACCGCGGCAAGCAGATCCCTGCCGGCATGAAATCCGTCACTATGCGTCTGGCTATCGGCTCTTTGGAAAAGACATTGACCTCCGAGGAGATTGAGAACTGCGCCAACGCTGTGCTGAAGCGTCTGAGTAAGCGTTTCGGCGCTGCGCTGCGTACCAAGTAAGCAGATATTTCCCTCTTTACACAGGCGCAAAAACAGGGTATAATAAAGAAAATTGACAGAAAGGCGGTGTCTGCGTGGACGAATATACCAGAAAATTCAACACGGCAGAGGAAAAGGATGAGCAAATTCATCACATTCTTACCTCGGTTTATGAGGCTTTGCGTGAAAAAGGATACGACCCCATTAACCAGATCGTTGGTTATATTCTTTCAGAAGACCCCACCTATATCACTAACCACAATCATGCCCGTACCTTAATTTGCAAAATTGATCGTGACGAACTGTTGCAGGTTTTGGTAAAAAGCTATTTGGAGTTGTGATTTGCTCATTGCTCATGACAAAGGGACCGCGATTTATCGCGGTTCCTTTTTTCTTTTCTATATTTTAGCCGCCACAGAATTGACAGAATGAACGCTTCGTGTTAAAATCGCATTACGATTTAGAGTCATTGATCAGAAAAGGAGAATTCGATATGGCAGAATCCAAAAAGGCCGAAGGTCTTGTTTATAAAAATCACCCTCTGCGCCGCATTGACAATCTGATTTATTACGGCAGTATGGCGGATAAATATATTGTCATGTTCCAGATCCTTGAAACCAAGAAGGAAAACGATCTGGAAGTGGCTACTCGTGTCAGCGTGCAGCTGCAGCTGACCGATCCGGACATCAAATCCCGTGACCGCGTTGTAAAAAAATCCGAGAAAGACAGCCTTTATGCCGCTATGGATGTGGGTGCTATTTGGCTTGAACGCGCTCTGGCCGGTAAGTAACACTTTACGGCGCGCATCATCTGTGCTATAATGCCTCCTTGTCGAGTGATTTCGACAAGGAGGCATTTATTCATGCGGGTTTTGCGATTCTTCAAAAACAACATCGTTCTGACGATCTCTCTTTGCGCGGCTTTTGCAACAGCGCTGATCGTCAAGCCGGATCGGACATATCTTGATTATTACGACATAAAAACCTTAACTTGTCTGTTTTGCGTTTTGGCTGTTATCTGTGCGTTTCGCCGTATCGACTTCTTCTATATTCTGGCGCAAAAATTGGTGCAGCATTTCCGCAATACCCGTCTTGCTGTTCTGGTTTTGGTGTATATTACCCTTATCGGTTCCATGCTGATCACCAACGACACAGCCCTGCTGACTTTTTTACCTTTAAGCTATTTTGTTCTGCACAACACAAAGAATGACAAGTATTTATCCTTTACATTTATTATGCAGAATTGCGCTGCTAATCTTGGCGGTATGCTGACGCCGTTCGGCAATCCTCAGAACTTATACCTATATACAAAGTTCCGGATACCCAACCATACGTTTCTTTCTATCATGTTGCCGCCGTTTTTGATCTCCGTGCTGCTCATAACACTCTGCTGTCTGTTCGTCAAGCCGGAGCCGTTGACGATTCCCGATCAGCCCACACACTCCGATCCCAAACGCACTGTGATATACGGCTTGCTGTTCGTACTGGCTGTGGCCATTGTACTGCGTGCTCTGCCCTACTGGATCGGTTTAATCGTGATTCCTCTTACTCTCTTTTTCCTTGATTGCAAGGCGCTGAAAATGATAGACTATCCCCTGCTGCTTACCTTTGCCGCTTTCTTCACCTTTTCCGGAAATATGGCGCGTATGGAAAGCGTTCAGTCCTTGTTTTCAGCCCTGCTGCAAAAAAACACGCTGCTATTCTCCGCGCTGTCCTGCCAAGTGATCAGCAATGTTCCTGCGGCTATCTTGCTCAGCCAGTTCACCAATGATTATGCTCCGCTTCTGCAAGGCGTTAATATAGGTGGTGCAGGCACACTGATCGCGTCACTGGCAAGTCTTATTACTTTTCAAGAATATATACGGCATGAGCCACACAAGCGCGGCAGGTTTATCGCCCTTTTCTCCGTAGTTAACTTCGCCTTTCTCTTTATTTTGCTTGTCGCTCAGATGCTGCTCAATTCTCTGTAAAAAATCGTCGGTTCAAAGAACCGACGATTTTTTATTTGGAGTTACGCCTTTGGGACGCTTGATACGTATTTTCCATCAGCATAGCGCGGGTCATGGGACCCACACCGCCGGGTACCGGCGTGATATACGAAGCCACTTCGCAGACAGGGGCAAATTCCACATCACCGCACAGCTTCCCCATCTCATTGCGATTCATCGCCACATCGACGACTACCGCACCGGGTTTCACCATATCAGCGGTAATCAGACCTTGCTTGCCCACAGCGCACACCAGAATATCTGCCTGACAACAATGTGCTTTCAAATCGGGCGTCTTGCTGTGGCAGATCGTCACCGTGGCGTTTTCGTGAAGAAGCAGCATGGCCGTGGGCTTGCCGACAATATTACTGCGGCCCACGACCACACAATGCTTACCGGCAGGATCAATCCCGTACTCATGCAACATTTCCATTACGCCGGCAGGAGTACAAGGTTTATAATATGCCTGTCCCTGCATGATACGACCCACATTCTCCGGATGGAAAGCGTCCACATCCTTTTCCGGCGCAATCGCTTCCAACACTACTCGCTCATTGATCTGCGACGGAAGCGGCAACTGTACCAAAATCCCATCCACAGCGTCACAGTTATTCATTTTTGTAACCAGTGCCAGTACTTCTTCCTGGGTAGTATCCTGCGGCAGACGATAATCATAGCACTGAATGCCGCACTCCTCGCAGTCTTTTTCCTTGTTTCGTACATAGACCTGCGATGCAGGATCCGCCCCCACCAGAATCACCGCTAATCCCGGCTGACGGCGCATTTTTGACACCTTTTCCCGAATCTGTGCTTTCACTTTTTCAGCAAGGCCCTTGCCATCCATTACCACGGCACTCATTTCGATTCCTCCTGTCGCGCTGCTGCCTGATTGACATACAGTTCGCACGGATCATGGGGCTTGATTTTGAGATGGTAAAGCAACATAAATGCGGATACCAATACCATCACAAGTGACAACGCCTGACTGACACGAATGGGTTGACCGGCAATCGTCCAGTCAAACAGATACAAACTGTCGGTACGCAGTCCCTCGATCCAAAAGCGGCCGATGCCGTACCACAGGAAATAGAACCACGTATTTTCGCCGTCAAATCGCCGCGCTTTAGACACCACAAAGACGATCAGCAGCAGACCGATCAGATTCCACAGACTCTCATAGAGAAAAGTGGGATGCACCTCGATCAGCGCACCGGTGGTCGTGGTAAGCTGCATACGCCAAGGCAGCGCGGTTTCTGCGCCGAAGGCCTCCCGGTTCATAAAATTGCCCCATCGCCCGAAAGTCTGCCCGATGAGCAGGCCCATAACCACCAGATCAAGCATAGCTGCAAATTTGAAGTGACGGCGGCGGCTGACAAGAAACGCCACAATGACAACGGCAATGACACAGCCGTAAATCGCCAGACCACCGTCCCAAATCGCGACCACCTCACCCCAGTTAAGGGAGCCGTCACTATTACGGTAGAGGTCCAGATAGAAAATCACATAGTAAAGCCGCGCGCCGAGAATGCCAAACGGAATGCCCCAAAGCAGGCCGTCATATAAGTCATCCTCGCTGATGCCATACTTTTTGCGTTGCTTCAGGCAAAAAAGCAGTGCCATAAGAAGGCCAAAGGCAATGATAATACCGTACCAATAGACACCCTTGCCGATATCAAGTGCCTTGGAGCTGGCAGTAATCGCCCAATCGCCGAATAATCCCGGAAATCGGATCGGGCTGTCTGTCATGATTTTCATATTACTCTGCCTCCTTGGGTTTGATCACGGACAGCGCCGCACTTTCCTCGCAAATATGATCCCGGATAAAGTCAATCAGATCCTGTTTGCTAATGGAATCGAATACCTCGGGGAAACGATAGGCGTCAAAGCCGTTGAAGCAGCCCTCCACCATGGAAACGGCAATCGACTCAAAGGAATTCAGACTCTTGATGCTTGTACCGAACACAGCACGACGCACACGCTGATAATAGTCCTCCTCAATGCCCTCTTTCACCAGACGCTGTGCCTCTGCCAGAATCGCTTCTTTCACCGCCACAGGGTCGTTACTGTCGCCGCCGGCATAAACATAGGCCACGCCCGGCAACAAATCATAAGCGCATCCGAAAGAGCCGTTCACCAATCCCTCGCTATACAGTCTGGCAAACAGCGGACTGGAATCGCCCATCAATATATCACACGCCAGATCGCCGATCACATTATTACGCATACGCTCCATACCTTGCGGCGCATTGGGACATTTGAAGCCCACCAAAAATGTGGGCATGGATACTTCCATTTCCTCACAATATTCCTTGTGTCTGGGGACAGGCACCTCATCCTCGCCGTAATCACGGCAGATCTCACTGCCCCTTTCCTTCGGCAGAACTTCCTCCGCCAGACGATAAACTTCCTCTGCCTCCACATCCCCAACGACTACAAGGCACATATTAGACGGCGTATAAAACACCTTATGACAATCATACAGCGTTTGTGCGGTAATATGAGAAATGCTCTCCACCGAGCCGGCCACCGGTACACGGGCAGGACTTTTTTCATACAGACACTGCATCAGATTTTTATAGACCTGCCATTCGGGATTATCCTCGATCATGCCGATTTCCTGACCGATGATTCCTTGCTCCTTGGCGACGCTTTCATCGGTGAAATACGGAACGGACACAAAGGATAGCAGTATCTTCAGATTCTCAAAAAAATGTTCCGTAGAATCATAGTAGTACGCCGTCATGGCATTGGAGGTAAACGCGTTGGGCTCTGCGCCGTTTTTTGCCAGCTCCTGCAGGGCATTCCCTTCCGCCGTGTCAAACATCTTATGCTCCAGATAATGGGCGATGCCTGCCGGTGTATCCAGCCACTCACCGTCCTTTTCAAAGCGCATATCCATGCCACCGTAGCGCGTGGCAAACATGGCATATTTACGACTGTAACCTTGCTTGGGAATCACGCAGACCGGCAATCCGTTAGACAGCGTATGCCAGATCGCCTGATCGCCAAGACGAGGATAATGAACCGTATTCAACTTACTCGCCCTCCTTTCCTTTCAGGAAGTACACCGTATCCAGCGCAATACTCTGTGCCGCGGCACAAATACGCTCCGGCGTTACTGCGCGAATTTGCTCTGCCAGCTCCTCCGGTGTTTCACTTTGTCCGGTGGCAACCTGACCAAGATAAAAGTTTTCCAAAGCACTCTGGGAATCATCCATCGATTGCAATGCGCTGAGCATTGTACTGCGTGCGCCGTCCAGTTCCCAATCCTCCCAGTCGCCGTTTTGTACGGCAGCAAGCTGTTTCATGATCTCCTCATAGGCGCGGTCATAATCCTTGGTTTCAATGCCGGAGGATACGGTCAAGATCCCCTTAGAGCGTGCGTAAGACGACGAAGCGTAATAGCACAGCGACAGCTTTTCACGGACATTCAAAAACAGCTTTGAGTTACTGCTGCCGCCAAACATCAGGTTGGCCATAATCAGCGCCGGTACATCATTACTGCCGCAGCGAAAGCCCATCGACAGCTTGCCCTGCGTCACATCCATCGTTTCTGTGACATAGCGCGGCTCAGACGGTGCTGCATAGCGTTGAATCGACTCCATTTCCACCGCCTTACCTCGGCAAAGAGCGGCGAACGCTTCCGTCAAGGCATCCACCACACGGCGTTCCTCCGCACTGCCGCAATAGAACAATTCCATGCGGCTTTGAGGCAATATACTTTGATAATGCTGATAGAGTTTCTGATTATTGATCTTCTTAACGGTTTCCTCATCACCCCAACGGCTGATTCCGTACGGCTCGTCTGCACACATCTCCTGCAACAGTCGCAAATCTGCCCAATCGCGCTTGTCGTTACGAATGGAACGGATCGCATCTATCAGGTTGGTCTTTTCGCTTTCTACATATGCAGGCAAAAAGCGGCCGCCGCGAGTCACAGGATCCAAAAACAGCTCGCCCATTAACTGAGTCGCCGGTTCCAGCAAACGCTCACCACCCAGCGCAAAGTGATCATCTACCACCGTTCCTACAAACCCGATGCACTGTGTTTCACCACGCTTGCGAACCGTAGGGCTGATCTGTGCGCCGTAAAGTCGGTCCATCGCCGCAGAGAGCTGCTCCATATCCGGACAACGCACGGTACCCCGGTGCAGTACTGCCGGAAACAACGCATTATAGCTTGCCGTATCTTTTCGCAGCGGTGTCACCAAATGCGCGGAAAAACAACTTGTTTTAAATTTTTTCGCAGGCAGATAGGTCAAGTAGACGTTCTGCATGATTTCCTTACGAATCTCATTCATCACAGGTACCTCCTGTTTCTATAACTATACAGGATATATTATATCTCAATCAGGCAAAAATTGCAAGAAATCCTCTTGTCAGATAATGCAGCAGTGGTGTATGATACGAAATATGAATGAGAAGGGAGCTGCAATCCATGACATCTGCGGAAAGACGACAGCGAATCTATAAGCTGTTGCGCGCGGCCAAAGAGCCAATCAGCGCGACTGTCCTGGCCGGTCAATGCGCTGTCACAAGACAGGTTATTGTTGGCGACATCGCCCTGCTGCGCGCGGAAGGCCGCAATATTACCGCCACACCACGCGGATATATTATCCCCGCCGAAAGGAAAGGTTTGATTCGCTGCGTTGCCTGCTGCCACTCGCCGGCAGGAACACGCGAGGAGCTTAACGCTATGGTGGACTGCGGCTGCACCGTACTGGATGTGATTGTCGAGCATCCCGTTTACGGACAGTTGACCGCTTCTCTGCAACTAAGCAGCCGCTATGATGTGGAGCAGTTTATTGCGAAAATGCAAAGCAGCAGCGCCTCTCCCCTGTCAGCGTTGACAGAAGGTATCCACTTGCATTCGCTTTCCTGTCCCAGTGAAGAAGCATTTACTCATGTAAAGGATCAACTACGCAAATTGGGCGTTCTTTTACCGGATCAGGCGGATTAACTATTGACAAACATTGTATATTGCCTATAATGAAGTAGACAGGTGTCAAGACACCTGTCTACTTCTCTATTACAACGAGGGTCACTATGGAAAAGATTCGCGCATTTTTGAAGAGGAAGAATATCGTATTCTCCGCCAAGCGGTATTTTATCGATGCCATGAGTGCCATGGCACAGGGTCTGTTCTGCACGCTGTTGGTTGGTACAATTCTGAACACCATCGGCACACAGTTTCACATCGGCTTTCTGACCAATGCATTTTTGACCGTTAAGCTGGGCGACCAAGTTCTTGCCTATACCATCGGAGGTCTTTGCTCGCTGTTGGTGGGGCCGGGCATGGCAGTGGCTATCGGTCGTGCCTTAGAATGTCCTCCGATGGTCCTGTTTTCCCTGATCCCCGTAGGTTTTGCCACCAACGCTTTGGGTGGTGCCGGTGGCCCGTTGGCTGTGTTCTTTGTTGCGATCGTCGCTTCCGAAATCGGTAAAGCAATCAGCAAGGAAACAAAAATCGATCTGCTGGTAACGCCTGTTGTCACCATCCTCTGCGGTATCGGATTTGCTGCTCTGGTAGCATCCCCCATTGGCGCGGCCGCCAGTGCCGTAGGCAAAGCAATTATGTGGGCCACCGATCTGCAGCCGTTTTTCATGGGCATTGTGGTGTCTGTTGTTATCGGTATGGCTCTAACTCTCCCTATCTCCTCGGCTGCTATTTGTGCGGCTCTCGGTTTGACCGGACTGGCAGGCGGTGCTGCTGTGGCAGGATGTTGCGCCCAAATGATAGGTTTTGCCGTAATGAGCTTCCGCGAAAACCGTTGGGGTGGTCTGGTGGCACAGGGTATCGGTACAAGTATGCTGCAAATGGGCAATATTGTTCGCAATGTGCGTATTTGGATTCCGCCTACACTGGCCGCCGCCGTGACAGGCCCCATTGCCACTTGCCTGTTCCATCTGGAAATGAACGGTGCCGCAGTATCCTCCGGTATGGGCACCTGCGGTTTCGTAGGGCAGATCGGCGTTTACACCGGTTGGGTATCCGACATCGCCTCCGGCGCGAAGACTGCCATTACCGGCATGGACTGGTTGGGGCTGGTGTTGATCTCACTTGTGCTGCCTGCTGTACTGACTTGGTTGTTTGCTATACCGCTGCGTAAATGGGGATGGATCAAAGAAGACGATCTGAAGCTGGATTTGTAAATAAATTCGTGTATGATAGAAAATCGGGAGAGCAAAATGCCCTCCCAATTTTTTATCGTATTATAAGCTTTTAGCCCGGAGGCCAGGTCATGTCGCGGCCGCTAAGCACATGGAAGTGCAGATGGAACACGCTCTGGCCTGCCTGTTCACCGATGTTGGACACCACGCGATAGCTTTCAAGGCCCAACTCCTTGGTCACCTTGGCAATCACCTCGAAGATGTGCGCCACCACGGCGCTGTTTTCCGCGCTGACGGCTGCCACAGAGGAGATATGCTCCTTGGGGATCACGAGGAAGTGCGTGGGTGCCTGGGGATCGATGTCATAAAACCCGTAGCACAGATCATCCTCATAGACCTTGTTGGAAGGGATTTCACCTGCAGCGATGGCACAGAACAAACAATCATTTTTCATGCTTGTACGCTCCTTTCAAATAAATTGATTTTGTGTCGGATCGTACTGATAGCCCACGGCGGCGATACGCTCACAGATGTCGTTGCGGTCGGCATCCATCACGGCGCAGAGTTCGTCAAGACTATCAAATTCGTCCCGTAATTTCGTATTGATGACGCTCAAAAGCATCACAGGATCTTGAGGCAGCATATCAGTTCAGCTTCTCCGCCACGAAGGTTTCCACAGCGGAGAGAGCTTCATCGATCTTGGAGGCATCGCTGCCGCCGCCCATGGCGCTGTCGGGCTTGCCGCCGCCCTTGCCGCCCATAATGGGAGCCACGGACTTGATAATGTCTCCGGCCTTGATGCCCTTGCCCACAGCATTCTTACCGCAGACTACCTGAATGGTGATCTTGGCGCCGTTGGTCGCCACCATGGCAGCCACGATGGAATCATCCTTATCGCGCAGCACATCGCCCAACTGACGCAGCGCATTGGCATCGCACTCGCCCAGCTTCTTGGTGACTACCTTCACACCGCCGATTTCCTTGGCGCTGCGGATCATATCATCAGCACCGCCGGCAGATTCCTTGGCCTTGTACTGCTCGATGACACGCTTTTCTTCCTTCAGCTCGTCCATGAGCTGCTGGGCACGGCGCAGAATATCGGCTGTGCTGGCAGCCTTAATGGTCTCAGCCACCTGTGCCATGGTCATGTCGGTGTCGTCCATCATCTGACGCACGGCACTGCCGGTGATCATTTCGATACGGCGCACGCCGGAAGCTACGGAGGACTCACCGGTGATACGGAACGC
Organism: Eubacteriales bacterium; assembly: GCA_030529655.1. Taxonomy (GTDB): domain Bacteria; phylum Bacillota; class Clostridia; order Oscillospirales; family Oscillospiraceae; genus Vescimonas. The sequence goes on along the minus strand of JAUMWJ010000020.1, from coordinate 3,780 downwards.
ACCCACTTTTGCAGTGTTGTTCAAATGAGTACCGCCGCAGAACTCCATAGAAACATCGCCCATCTTCACCACACGAACGGTGTCGCCGTACTTCTCGCCGAACAGGGCGGTTGCGCCCAGCTTCTTGGCCTCTTCAATGGGCAGCACCAGCGTTTCCACGGTTTCGCCGGACAGCGTATATTCCTCAAACAGTTCGTTGATCTTTGCCATTTCCTCTGCGGTCACAGCGGAGAAATGGGTGAAGTCAAAGCGCAGATGATCGGGCTCTACCAGAGAACCTGCCTGATGGACATGATCGCCCAGCACCTTTTCCAGTGCACTCTGCAGCAGATGGGTAGCGGTATGGGCGCGGCGGATCGCGTCGCGGCGGCTATCGTCAATGGCCACAGCGGCTACATCGCCCACCTTCATTTCGCCACTTGTCAGCTTACCGTAATGCAGGTACTTGCCGCCCTTATTCTTCTGCACGTCATTAACAGTGAACACGGCATCACCGCACTTAATGGTACCGTGGTCGGCCACCTGACCGCCCATCTCGGCGTACATGGTGGTCTGATCCAGCACTACGATGGCGTCAGCACCGGCAACGATAGCGTCACGGACTTCGCCCTCGGCCACGATGGCAACGATCTTGCCCTCAGTGACGCTCTTATCATAACCCACGAACTCGGTGGCGGGAATCTCCTTGCCCAGATCCACACCTGCCCAGCCCAGATCGCCCAAGGCCTTGCGCGCCTCACGGGCACGGACCTTCTGCTCCTGCATCAGGGACTGGAAGGCCTCCTCGTCTACGGTCAGGCCCTCATCGGCGGCCATTTCAATGGTCAGGTCAATGGGGAAACCAAAGGTATCGTACAGTTTGAAGGCATCGGCACCGGAGAACACCTGCTCGCCCTTTGCCTTGTGCTCTTGAAGCAGCTCGCCGAAGATCTTCATACCGCCATCGATAGTGCGGGCGAAGTTCTCCTCCTCGGTGCGGATCACCTTGGTGATATAGGCCTGCTTTTCGCGCAGGTCGGCATACTGGCACTCGTTCTCGTGGACAACGGTATCCACCACTTCATAGAGGAACGGATCGTTCACGCCCAACAGCTTACCGTGACGGGCAGCGCGGCGCAGCAGGCGGCGCAGCACGTAACCACGACCCTCATTGGAAGGCAGGATACCGTCACAGATCATGAAGGTGGCACTGCGGATATGATCGGTGATCACGCGCAGGGACACGTCGCGCTTCTGGCTCTCGCCATAGTGGGCGCCGGTCAGCTCCGACACCTTGTTGGTGATGTTCATCACGGTATCCACATCAAAGAGGCTCATCACGTTCTGGCACACGCAGGCCAGGCGCTCCAGACCCATACCGGTGTCGATATTCTTCTGCTTCAGCTCGGTGTAGTTGTTGTGGCCGTCGTTATCGAACTGGGAGAACACGTTGTTCCAGATCTCGATGTAGCGGTCGCAGTCGCAGCCCACGGTGCAACCGGGCTTACCGCAGCCATACTCCTCGCCGCGGTCGTAATAGATCTCGGAGCAGGGGCCGCAGGGGCCGGAACCGTGCTCCCAGAAGTTATCTTCCTTGCCGAAGCGGAAGATCTTCTCGGCAGGAATGCCGATCTCATCGTGCCAGATGTTCCATGCCTCGTCATCGTCCTGATAAACGCTGGGATAGAGGCGGTCGGCCTCCAAGCCCACCCACTCGGGACTGGTCAGGAATTCCCAGGACCAGGCAATGGCCTCGTGCTTGAAGTAATCGCCGAAAGAGAAGTTACCCAGCATTTCAAAATAGGTACCGTGGCGTGCGGTCTTACCCACGTTTTCAATATCGCCGGTACGAATGCACTTCTGGCAGGTACATACGCGCTTACGGGGAGGCTCCTCCTCGCCCTTGAACCAGGGCTTCATGGGAGTCATACCTGCATTGATGAGCAGAATGGATTTATCGTTCTGGGGCACCAGCGAGAAACTGGGCAGACGCAGATGGTCTTTGGTCTCAAAGAACTTGAGGAACATCTCACGCAGTTCGTTCAAGCCATGATAGGGATGTGGCATAGTTGTTTGCTCCTTTTATTGTAAGTTTAATTGGATGACTGATTGATTTCGCGGCATAGCTTTGCCATTTCCTCTTGGATGTTCTGAAAAAAGCAGGAAATATGAAATCCGTCTGCCAGCGCATGATTTACCGACAGTGTGACCGGCATTCGGGTGTGCCCGTCGCCGTATGTTTCATATTTTCCCCAGTGGATTATCGGATGGCTGTCCTCACAGGATTCCGTGGGCGGCTTCAACGATGTGTAATGAAGCCACGGAAGGCAGGACACAAACAAGTGACCCAGCGGATCGCCGTCCTCTGTCAGCGTGCCGCGGGCGATCACCCGGGCCTGACACTCACGGCAATAGTCGATGTATTCACGGTAAGGTTTCATTTCCGTAGGCGTGCAATATACATATACACCGTCCGGCTTCATACAGGTGTAGGATGGCGGACAAAAATCGTATTCCACCACTTTACCTCCCATAAACCGCTGCCGCAGCTGGGGTACCCTATTGGCCGCAAGCGTCACAAGATACAGCATCGTCTGAAAGAAATGTGCAGATCCGGCAGTTTCCAGCAGCTGTGTCACATCCACCGACACCGTCACCGAGGCATAGGGATCTGTCATATACCGAAAATACTGAAACTGCCCGCTCCGTGGATCCATCGACATATCAATTTCGTGGTATGGCATTTTTCTCTCCTTCAAAAAAAGACGCTCCGCCCCACAGTTAGGGGCGAAGCGTAAACTTCACGGTACCACCCTAATTATCCCCCCTTTAGAGGGCATCTTAGTTCATCCGATATCGGGGATGGGACGGACGGCTCATCGTCGTCTGCTCCGAAGTGGCTGTCTGCTCCGCTTGGCCAATGGGCTTGCACTATCCCCATCTCGCTTACGACTGCGTAAAAGCAAACTGGCTTCATCAGCGCATTTTCATGTTATCACATATTCTATCACAAATCATCCCGTTGTCAACACATGAAATAACTTTATTCACACCATTGTACAAATTCTTAAAATTTATCATTGACTTTTTGAGTTATTTTAGCTATATTATATACTGCTTAGATTTTTGAAAAGAAAGAGGTAATATTTACATGAGTATGATCGATCTGAACAAGTACGGCATCTCCGGCACTACCGAGATCGTCTACAACCCCTCTTATGAGGTTCTGTTTGCAGAAGAGACCAAGGCCGGTCTTTCCGGCTACGAAGTCGGTCAGGTCACCGAGTTGGGTGCTGTGAATGTCATGACCGGTATCTACACCGGCCGCTCTCCTAAGGACAAGTACATTGTCATGGACGAGAACTCCAAGAACACCGTATGGTGGACTTCCGATGAGTACAAGAACGATAACCATCCTATGGATGAGTCCGTTTGGGCCACCGTGAAGGATCTGGCTGTGAAGGAGCTGTGCAACAAGCGTTTGTTCGTTGTGGATGCCTTCTGCGGCGCCAACAAGGACACTCGTATGGCCGTTCGCTTCATCGTGGAAGTGGCATGGCAGGCACACTTCATTAAGAATATGTTCATCCAGCCCTCCGAGGACGAGCTGAAGGACTTCGAGCCCGATTTCGTGGTTTACAATGCTTCCAAGGCCAAGGTCGAGAACTACAAGGAACTGGGTCTGAACTCCGAGACCTGCGTGGCCTTCAACATCACCTCCCGTGAGCAGGTCATCATCAACACCTGGTACGGCGGCGAGATGAAGAAGGGTATGTTCTCCATGATGAACTACTACCTGCC
>JAUMWJ010000019.1 GCA_030529655.1 Eubacteriales bacterium | reverse complement strand
TGTCAGCATCCTGATAACGCTGCTGCCCGTGACGCTGCCAAGACGGGAAACAGGTTTTCGGAAAGACAATGAGCTCGTTTGTCCTTCCTCCACCGCAGCGCACCGATTCACCATGCGCTCCGATCGAGAAAGGCATCCTCATGGTTTCTGCCGAAACCATGACAGGAGAGATGCCCATATTTCTCCGTGGATATTTTACCAATTCGTTGGCAATATGTCAATCACAATTTTTCTTAAATCACTTTTTGTGACCAGCGTAATTTGCTCATTAGCGACAACAATTTACTTCCATTATTTTACCAGCCGTTTTGCTGCATAATTGCTTCCATTCCGTTCAAACTATGCTTGCGATACCCAACGAGCGTATTGCTCAATCAAACGAAAGGAGAACACGATTATGTCCAGTAAGAATTCCAACAAGCTGAACGTTCCTCAGGCACGTGCCGCTATGGATAAGTTCAAGATGGAAGCTGCCAACGAAGTTGGCGTGAACCTGAAGGAAGGTTACAACGGCGACCTGACCTCCCGTGAGGCCGGCTCCGTCGGCGGCCAGATGGTCAAGAACACCTTGCCCGTACGAAAGACGAAATTTGAGCGCGAAAGCAGGACAGACGAGGGGCATCAACTGATCGTGAAGTATGTGGCACGACTCGAGTGAAAATATTGATGCATCGAGACGAATACTACATAATAAAGACAGGGCCATCCGTAATGGATAGTCCTGTCTGCGTATGTTTTCAAAGTATGCTCAGACGGATACAACTCAAAACTCCTGTTTCAAAATATCCTTTATCTGTTCAACAAACGGTTCCATGTCCTGAAAAATGACTTCAGCAATCAGTGTCCAGTTGATACCTTCGTAATCATGTACCAGCCGATGCCGCAAGCCGGAGACAACGCTCCAAATAAGTATATGTAACTAACTAAAAAGCGGACGCCGGAGCGTCCGCTTTTTCCATTTTCAGATGAACTTGCTTACTTGCTGCGTGACTTCTTCTTACCGACCCAGCCCACGAGGGATATGATGCTCAGTACACCATAGAGGGCAATACCGGCATCGCCGGTCTCGGTAGAGGCAGCGTTCCTGATCCACTTGGGATAGAGGGTCAAGGTTTTAGTAAAGCTCCAGTCTGCCCATTTGTTCGGCCCAGCGACTTTCATTGCAGCTACACAAAAAACTTAGCATCCTTCTTATGTTTTCCGAGAGGATGTATTTCATAATTCATCTCTATCGATGCGGTGGTGTATTCTGCGTTGTTTCATCCGATGGTATCGGGGCGGCATAAGCGCGCTATCTTCCGCACATATTCCTCCGGACAGAGCCGGAAACGGTTGCAGCGCTTCATATCTACAATATCGTCGTCCAAAGGGCAGGCGCCACGGCACATAGGCAGCAGCTTGCACGACAGGCACTTTTCCAGCGTCGGGAAGGAATGCGTGACAAAGAACTCAGAATCGGGCTTCTGGCTCAGCTGTTCCAGTGTGGGCATTTCGCTGACGTTGGCCAGAATATGCTCCGGCTGGCCGAGGAAGGAATTGCATTTGAACACGTTGCCCTGCGGATCGACGACAAAGTTACACCGTTTACAGGCGGTGCAGAACAGGCCGTCTTGTGCATCCCGTTTCAGCGCGTAATGGTCACTCTCTCTGCCGGCGGCAAATTTCGCAAACTCCTCTTCCGTGAGCATCTCAGACTGCAGCTTTTTCGGCACATCTCTGCAGACGATGGTGCGCACATAGTGCAGTGATATCCGGTTGCCGGTTTCTTTTCGCAGCTGCTCTACTTCCTTTTCCAGCGCATCGACGCAGGCAACATTTGTGCGGGACACATTGCAGCGAATTTCAATAACTGCGTCTGTTTTCATGACGCGGAGATTGTTCATGATGGTCTCATAGGTCGGCGCACCGCCCTTGAGCATTCGGTTTTTGTCGTGGATCTCCGCCGTTCCGTCCAGCGTGATCTTGTAGGAGTTTATCTGACATTCATTCAGACGGCGCATGGCATCGGGAGTCAGAAGATATCCGTTGGTGGTCATGCCGGCGGAATATGAGTAGTGCTTTTCATGGCAAAGCTCCAAAAGCGCCTTGCTCAGCCGTTCGATGCTGTCAAGTGCCATCGTAGGTTCGCCGCCGCCCCATACAACACCTAAACCTCTCGCCCTGTTATCCTCCATCAGCTGACGAACAAAGGCGACGACCTGACGCTCGGTTTCCTCCGTCATATTCCCCTTGCTTTTGCGGCCTGTTTCAATGCAATAGGGACAGGCAAAATTGCAATCTGTGGACGGGCAAATCGTCACAGTCAGGTTAGAAGACCGAAGCCGTGCGGCAGCTCGCTCTGTCTGGTTGCGGAGTGAGGAAAACTCGTCAATACAGGTGATGAAACCGAAGATCCAAAGCCGTGCAAACAGATCCAGCGGCAGTTCGGTGATCGCAAGGGTGTCAAACTGCTCCTTTTCCGTTTCGCTCAGCTCCAGATAATGGCCTGTCATAAAGCTGAAGAGCGACCAGGTGTGTCGGTCTTCATTATAGGCATACTGGTAGTATGCGGACTTGTGTGCGGCGGCATATTTTGCCTCGGCCTTTTCCTTGGACAGCTCAACACCCCAACCGCCGGCATACGAGATCAAATCCACGGGGGTTTTCGCCCCGTGGATTTTTCTGAGCTGTTCTTCTGTAAACCTTACGGTCATATCGGCTTATTTGCGGTTTGCATCGTAGTTGCACAGCCACTGGCCGTTTTCTACCACGCAATATTTGCAGCTCTCGCAAGTACCCATTGTATGCCCAACAGAGCCTGCCTGACAGATGCTGCATGTATACCAAATATCGCAAAAATCAATATGTCTAACTATAGTTCCGCCGCAATTGTGGTGCTCCCAGTGGTCGCACCCATAGTTGGAGTTAACGACCTGCCTGCCGTCGCTGTAGGCACATGCACCGCCGGCAACGCTGTCCAGCTCGTCATCGGAAAGCTCGCCTTCCTTGCCTCTTGCCGGAATATGGGTAGCATTATAGTATTTCCCGATTTCCTCTTCGCTGACCTCGAGGCCTTCTTCCTTGGCAAGAGCAATCGCTTCCTCTACGCTCTCTGCCTCATTGAACTTCTTCATCTGTTCTTCGGTGAATTTCATTGCGATTTCTCCTTGTATTCTTATTGCTTATTTTTGCCTTTGCACCTATTTATACGATGTAAACGGAAAAGCAGCTACAACTTTTTTGGAAAAATTTTGCGGCAAGATTCAGGCGACCGCTCCGTTATTAGTCATAATGATATGATCAGGGGTCATACATTTGAAAATCATCGCAGCCGCCGGCTACATTGTCCAGTTCCTCGTCAGCAAGTGTACCCTCTGCGGACTTCGCCGTCTTCATCTTTGTGAGTTGTTCCGCTGTAGGTTTCATGGTTCTGTGATTTTCTTCCTTAGAATTTTGTGAATTGCATTACTTCATTTTTTATTACAGCATAGTAAAGCCAAAATTGCAACGGAGCATGGCAAAAGCGTAGAGGATATGCTGTAAGTGTCACCTCTTTTTTGTTGGAAATATGATGCCCATGTAATATAATCATTGTTACAGCTTCTGCAGCAAGGTCGGCAGATTTTTTTGAAACCATGATTTGTATCAAGAAAGCCGTCTCAATCATGAGGCGGCTTTCACGTTATCTGCTGAAATGCTCTTTTGCGAAGTCCATATTCCGAATCACTTTCACCGTGGTGATGTCGTGCTTATTGGCAACTCTCAACCAGCGTTTGAATTTTTTTATCCGTAATCACGCCGCTCAGCACCTTGCTTTCCATAAACGAGGCATTGGGCGCTGAAATCTGCAGTTCTTTGCGTGTATTTCCGAAGTCACTGCCACCGGAGGTGGCAAACAAGACAACCTTCTTCCCGGAGAATTCGTACGCCTCCAGGAATGTATTGATGAGGGTTGGCGCCACATACCACCAAATCGGGAAACCCAGATAAACGGTATCGTAAGGCGCGACATCCACATCGCCGGTCACAATGGCCGGTCGAAAGCTCTTGTCATTCATCTCCACACTGCTGCGGGACTTACTGTCCATCCAGTTGAGATCCGCCTTTGTATAGGTTACTTGCGGCCTGATTTCATACAGATCTGCCTGTAAACCCTGCGCCAGTTTTTGGGCAACCTTTGCTGTTCTCCCACTGGCAGAGAAATATGCCACCAACTGCTTACTCATGCGCTGTACCTCCATTTTCTCTGTATTCTGCGCCCACATCAAAATGGTATTTCACAATGCCCAGATCCACCTTACTGAACGGGCCGCCCTTGTCGAAAAAGTCCACACTGTTATCTTCGTTCAATCGGATCAGGAAGTTCTGCTGATTGATGGCGGTCGGCGCGCGAAGTGCCATTTCCACACCAAAATCAAACCAATCCGGCCGTGTACCCTGCACCTCGGAAACCTGCTCGGGTGTTTTGGACTTGCGCTGCTTGCCCTGATTTTCACCGTAGCCGATGGCAATGACAATTACCAGCCGTTCACCGGGTCTGATCTCCGCCGGCACGCCGGCTTTTTGGAAGGTTCCTGCCCAGCAGGTGTTCAGGCCCATGCTCTGTGCCGCCAGCACGATCTTTTCGCCGTAATAGCCGATGCGCTCGTCCAGCGTATCATCGTCTGATCCCACACAGGCAATGACGCTGGGAGCACTGCCAAGGCCCATGACTTTACTGAGGAGGCGCTGAAATGTTTTCCCCGCATCCTCCATAAACTGCAGGTGCAGATTTCCTGCGGCGTTCACTTCATCGATGAGTGCTTCGAGCCGGTCGATTTTTTCTTGCTCAATTTTTCTGCTTTGATAGGAACGCACAGAATGTCGCACCCGGATGGCTTCGATTTCGGTCATAAAACCCTCCTTCAACTAATAGTCCTCTTTGACCCTCGCCCCTTGGTTTTGTATTACTACTTTCTGTTTTTATTATAACATCTATTCTGACGAAAATCATCCCAAATGATACATATTTAATTGGATTTTGCAATTAGTCAATCATAACCGCTGGGGAACTGGCTGTATTTTCAGTGTTGTTTTCTGTTCAGCAGATATGCGCGGGTCTCCTCCTGACCTTTCGCTATGAAATCAGCGCTATACTGCTTGCAGGATAATTTCTTGCCCTTTTCATCAAAATTAACGCCATTATTGAAAGCTGAAAAAACACCTCGGAAGTGGTTAAACTTCCGAGATGTTTTATGAAACATGGTTTATTGATCCGGGTCCCAAAGAATCCGATATTCACAATCTTCGGTTTCGGGGTCAGTAGTGCTGATAAGCGCAGATGCTGATTGATATGTATTCAGCTGTTCCCATCACTTTTCGGGCTATTATATCACAAAATATTATGCATAGCAATATACGCAACTGTTTTGGCTCTCCAAACCACCCCAACCGGGATAAATATGCCTTGTGGACGATGCGGTAAGCCGTATCCGGTGAGGAAATGTAGTCACCGCTTAATGGCGATGCCTACCCCGACATTTATTATAGAGCCAAAAGATTTCGAGAATTTTTTCAATCCTCGCAATCTTAAAGTATTATTCTTTCTTTTTTAATAAAGCTTTGTTTCGAATTATATGAACTACCATTATAAGGGCAAGCGTTGCAACAAGAAGAAGCGTGATCCTATTTGTCAAAGAACCCGTTGGATTCTTTGACAAGCTCAAAAGGGTACGCATAAGCGTACCCTTTGATTTTTAGATAATGAACTTGCAAATTGTCTTAGATTTGTTGTGTTCTTCTGTCCATGTACCGGCGGCAGGGCACCGGCCATTTTTCATCCTGCATTTTTCTGTTAAAATACGCGCCCCGCACCGTCAAACATCTCAACAGTGGTCTTTATGATTTTCCGGGTCAGTTCAATACATTCGGGGTTGAGATTGTCATAGCTGTCGTGAACAGTATGATAATAGGGTGCAGGCTCATGTCTTACCGCGCAAATACCTGCCGCCTTGACGCCAAATCGAGAGAACGCCTCCGAATCTACTGCGCCCGGATAGAATTCGGCATAGGGCAGCTCAACACCGTTTTTCAAGCCCGCAAAATACAGCAGGTTGCAGGCCTCATCAGCGTTCTGTTCGGTAAAGTTGATGCCTCTGGCGTAGATCTGAAGCTGCTCCGTCTCATGGATGGTATCCATGGCAATCACAATCGTGTTCGCATCCATCAGCATGGAGATGTTTTCCTTAGCGAATGCCGCAGCACCGCGGAGACCGGATTCCTCGCCGTCTGTGATCAGGGCGCAAACTTCGGTGTTCTCATATCTGAAATCGTTGTCCGCCATTTCCTTCAATATGCTCATCGCTAAAAAAGTGCCGGTAAGATTATCGTTGGCTCCATCCACTACCGTGTGGAAATCCGTAAAGAAAAGCATCGGTATGGTTAATACCATGAAGCCGGTCTGGACGAACATAAACGTTTTTTCTATTTCAAAGGGCAGGAAATTAAGCACCAGAATGTTATTGATCATAAAATCAGTAATTCCGCCCCCGATCGCCGCAATGAAAAGGGCATAAATCATCCACATTTTGAGACTATTCAAAAGCGGCATTTCAAAGGCAGCGTCATGATGTCCGCAAAGAATGATCCTTCTTTTGACTTCGCCTTTTGGCTTTCTTACAGCATAGACGTTTTTCCCCGTATATTTCGGGCACAGTTTATCAATGATCTGATTGTACAGAACATACTCCACAACCAGTATAACATAGCCCAGCAGGATCATAACATCTGCCGCAAAATAGAGAAGCGTATGACCGGTAAGGCAGGCAATCCAGGAAACCGGCATAGCCAGTATTTCCAGTGCGGCGCAGAGCTGAATGGACTTCAAAAACGCATGAGGATGAATTTCAAAATCCTGCGTTTTGACTTCGTCGGCATAGGCCTTTGCTTCGTTGGCAATATCGTCTGCACCGGCTCTGGCAGACTCGGTTCCTGCTATGCGCCTTTTGTAGTTCTTGCAAATATCGGTGATCCTTCCGACAATATATTCCGTATAGTTGTTCATATCATCCCTCGATTCTGTTTCTTGAGGCATTGTACTGCTTAATGATGTTTTTGCGTGTAAAACCGGTAAGCAAAACTGCAAATATAGAAATAACCACCAAAACCGACATGGTGACCAAATAGCCGAAGCACAGCATATTGGTGATGGTTGCCGTCACATCAATCGTGCTTAAGGCGTTCACCGTTCCGTCAAGGGAATCACCGGCCATGGTGATGACGGTGCCTTCTTCCAAAACAACAAAGTCCAGTGGGAAAGCATGAATGTATACCTTGATGATATACGGAATAAAGGCAAAGATAATATTGAGCACAGAGACCGACAGGGTAAAGACCACGGAATAATAGCGGATCGACAATATGATTGGAATCGCGTAAAGCAAGCTTTCCGAGGAATCAATACTGGATGCGATCATGCAGATGGCAACAGACCACGCAATAAACAGCGTGTATTTGTGAAAACTGCCATGCTCCTTGCGGCTTAGGGAATACCATGCCATCACAGCGCAGACCACAACGGCGATGGAGAAGCCGATCTTTACGAATTTCATATATGCACTTTTATCTGCGATCACCGCGATGATACCGATCACCGTTGTGATCGAGGCACAGGCGATCAGCCCTTTTGCACAGAGAATATTGGAGCTCTTTTCGACTTCCTCAAAGATACCCTTTGTGCCTCTGTTTATTTTCATTTCACCGTATTCCATTCCAAAACTCCTTTCAGCTCTTCTTTGGTCTTCATATAGGCTTGTTCCTTTTCTGTTCACTTATCTGTGATTATCAACAAGGTACAACCTCGGAAGCAGCAATGCTCCCGAGGTTTATGTATGGAATGACTCGTTACTGAGCAGTAATATAATATATAGCTGTGCGATCAGAAGCTGCCTTAGTCTCCCCAGCTAACGCCACCTACGCCATTCATACGTTGGTCGTATATACGTCCACTACGAAAGTTTACCGTGTACGTGCAACCACAATTTTTTGTTGAGCACGAAACGCTGAAATTATCGGTTGAATAGTTAGGATTTCTAAGGCCGATCGACCTGTGACACCCGTTGCATTCAAACGAAACTTTTCCCCAGACCCCAGACTGTGCTCCTCCTGCTACCTTTTTAAGCTGTTCATCGTTGAGTAATAACTTTTTTTCCATGGTAATGACCTCCTGTTGATTTATTGTTTTTTTCTTGCATCTATTTATACGATGCAAGATGAAAAGTGGCTACTGTAATTTGCAAAAATCATTGTGCCGCAGTGTTTTATATACCCGTAAGGTCATAATGAAAGTTCTCAACGATCCTCATACAGGTGAATTATACCACAGCATTTGTCAAATTACAATACTTAACCATGCCTACACAGTTTCCCGGGTGAGCTATCATTCTGTCGTTGGGGAAATTCCCTGCACCGGTACTGCCTTTCGCCGCATCCTTGCAGCTTCCTCCGCGGTTGCACATTCAAAATATCCCTGATCCTGCCACAGTCTAGCCTCACCCATTGCATAGGGGTAGAAGTCCGCAAATTTCAAAAGCACTCTGTACTTCGCTGACTGCTGCTTGTACCAGCTTTTCGTTCTGTCCGTCAGAACCGGGATATGATCGTCGGAAAGGGCCTCCCGAAGACGCAGCGCAGCCTGCCTGCACATTTGTCGGATGGTCTCCGAATGAGTTTTCCTGTTTATGCACAAGGTATCCACTACTTCCGACCCGGCATATTCCAGCAATTCCGCCAGACTATTTGCCGTTCTTTCCTCATACGAACTATTGGAAACTGCCAGCACCACCGACGGTTTTCCAAGCAGTGTCATGGCGTGAAGCTCGGTTGGAATACGGTCAATGAAGGTTTTGAGCTGGGCGGTATAATTTCCGCAATAGACCGGAGATGCAAAAATCAAGCCCTCTGCATTTCGCAAATCCCTGAGAATCTCCGGAAAATCATCTTCGCTTTCCAAGGTGCACCGTCCGTATTGCACACACTTATCGCAGGCCGTACAGTAATCGATGTGCCATGCGGAAGCGTCATAAACCCGATAGGGCAATCCCAGAAGGTCTGCAATTTGTATTGCGGTTTTGGTGCTGGTCGATCGTTCCCCTCTCGGAGAACCGGAAATAATGACAATCAAATGGCAGCCCCCTTATTTTCAAATCATACAATTTTGTGATAATTAAGTTCTCATATATATCATGTAGTACATCGCAATGGAAAAGAAAAAGTATCAGGCAGAGATTGCCGAAGTCGAAGCAGAGCTTTCTGCTATCGTACAGGATGAAAGTGACACAGAAGAAACGCTGATCAGCGCTAAAAAGCGGGTATCTATCATTGAAAATTACTCCACTGCGGAGGAATTATCCGAAGGAATGCTAATCGCCTATGCCGATTTCCTTATCGCCTATGCTGATCTTTGTGATTTCTCCGGCGGCGGCAACCATTTCCAGATCGTCATCGGAAATCTCCGCTGGCTGACGCGCCTCCGTTTCGGCGATGAGCTTTGCAAGGCGCTCGTTCTGCTCAAATTTCTGATATTCAAACAGCTTTTTCAGTTTATTCTCCATTTGCAGCTCTCCTTTCTCTTATTGCATATCTTTATACGATCATGCAATCGAAATGGCTACTCATTTCCCAAAAAATCTTTCAGCACATGGAACGCCTTATTCTGAAGCACCTTGACATAGGCATAGGAGATCCCCATCTGCTTTGCAATCTCAGCCAGGGTTTTTCCCTTGTAAAATCGCAGAATGATGATATCTCTTTCGCGCTCATCGAGAGCTTCCAGCGCCTTGGCCAACGCCTCTAACATTTCGGCGCTGCAGACGCTTTCCTCAATGGAGGAGCTGCCCTCCAGCGTTTCCGGTATCTCTTCAAAAGTCCTGCGCGTGCGGAAATAATCCGTCAGGGTATTGCGGGTGATCGTATAGATCCATGTGGAAAGAGAGGCTTTGGTTTCATCAAAGCTGTTGAGTTTTTCATACACCTTGACGAAAACATCGGCAGCAAGATCCTCAGCATCCTGCGCGTTATTGATTTTTGAACGTATGTACCCCCAGACCTTGCCGTGATACGCGCAATAAATCGCCTGCTTTTGTTCGCTCGTCGCCATAACGGCAAGCTCCTCTCTGTGATTATTCAATATCTAACCGCTGACGCTCAACGAGCTGGGCAAAGCGGCCGTTCTTTGCAATAAGCTCCTCGTATGTGCCGTCCTCAACGATCTTGCCGCCGTCGAGATAGATGATACGGTCAGCATGCTGGATCGTGGAAAGTCGGTGGGCGATGACGATTCTCGTGCATTTGAGGGAATCAATGGCCTCCGACACCTTTTTCTGCGTGATGTTGTCCAGTGCACTGGTCGCCTCATCGAACATCAGGATCTTCGGCTTCGGCGCAACCGCTCTTGCGATCATCATGCGCTGGCGCTGACCGCCGGAAATGCCGCCCTGTCCTTCGCTGATGATAGTGTGCATACCCATGGGCATGGCACGGATATCGTCGGCGATAGAGGCGATTTCCGCCGCCTCCCACGCCTCGTCCAAAGTAAGTTCGGGAGCGGTGATGACGATGTTGGAATAAATGTCGCCGAGAAAAAGCTTGCCGTCCTGCATCACAACGCCGATTTTCCTGCGTAGCGATTCCGGATCGATCTTCGCCATATCCTTTTTGTCGTAGAAGATACTGCCCTTCTGCGGCGTTTCAAAGCCAAGCAGCAACCGCAGCAGCGTGCTCTTGCCGCAGCCGGTGGAGCCGACAATGGCAAGATATTCACCCGGCTTCACCTTCAGCGACAGATCGTCGATCACATTAGGCATGGAATCGTCATACCGGAAGGACACATGTGCAAGCTCGATGCCGCCGTGAAGAGAAGTGATGTTCTCTTTTCCCTCATGAGCCTCTGGCTCTGCTTCCATGATGGTCTTTGCCATTTCCAGCGTGGGCTTGATATTGGCAACGGTAACGGCAATCGACGCCACCGACATGAACGCGCCGGAAACCATACCGTATGCGGTATTGAATGCGTAATAGTCGGCAACACTGAGCTGGCTTCTGATGGCCACAGCATAGAGGAGCAGCGTGCCGAGCAGGGATATGGCAAGGCTGATCGTTCCGCTCAGTTTCAGGAACATAGGCGGGTTATATTCCAGCTGTGCCTGCTTGGCATACTGCCTTGCCCAGCGGGCAAACATTCTCTTTTCGGCACCTGCCAGCTTGATTTTCTGAATACCCGTGATCGTTGCGTAAGTCAAACCGCTTGCTTTTGCGGAAAGATCCATTTTTTCGCGGGTGATCTTCATCTGTGCAAAGGTCGTAATGAGTGACAGGAGGATCGTTGCCGCCGTAACCGCCAATGCGGGGATAACGAGGGACGGCGCGAAGGCAAAAATCTGTCCGATGTAAATGAGAGAAAACAGCGAGGTAAGTCCTGTTGTACCGATCGTATTGAACAGCGTTGAGCACAATGACTGCACATAGGCTGCACGCTGAGACAATTCACCGGAGGAATACTGTCTGAAATAGGATGTCGGCAAGCTCAGAATACGGTTCATCACCGCCGCCTGCACCGCGACATTCTGTTTGATACCAATGCGAGCGTTGATCAGGCCCTGGAATGCATCGAAGCAGAGCTTACTTACGGAAAAGCACACCATGAACACCGCAAGGGACAACAGCACCTGCAGGCTGCCGGATTCCAGCACCGCGCCGAAAAGCCACTTCGTAAACAACGGCGACAGCAGACCCAGCGCGGCGGAGATGCCCATCATGGCCAGATACATCACGATGTCGGAAAGGCTCATCTGCTGCATCATGAACTTCAGCAAATCTGCCACGGTCAGTGCCTTGAGAGGAAGCGGTTCATAGAAGCACATCGCCTCACTGTCGAGGAGCTGTTCGGTTTTCCCGTTCAGCTTGTACTGTGTTCCGGTCTTGATATTGATCAGCTTATATCCCGAAAACTTACCGGGAATCAACGCAACGGCAGAGCCGTCCTCCTTCAGCGTGCCGAGCATAGCGCCCACAGCATGGTGGTACCAGCCCTTATCCAGCGTGACGCTGCGGCTCTTGATGCCAAAGGGGCGCATGCGATATTCGATCTGCTCGTCCAGCGTTTTGATCTGCGGAGGAAACTTGTCGCTCTTCGCTTTGCAGTGGTAATACTTTAATATTTCTTCGATAGCGGAACCGGCAATTTCGTCCTGACTGAGCGCATCGCGCAGGCGATTGCCCATAACGGCATTGGCAATGGAATCCAAGGCGTCCTCAAAATCAGCGTTATCGGACTGCGCACGATACTGCAGCTGTTCTTCAAACCAGCTCATTTTTACGACACCCCCTTATTCCGCGCTGACAAGATCGCGGTAGATCTTGCTATGTTCCATCAATTCGCTATGCGTTCCGCGATCCTTGATCTCACCGTGCTGCATCACAATGATCTCATCGCAGGAACGGATGGTCGAAAGACGATGGGCAATGACGATGCAGGTAATGCCTCTTTCGCGGATCGCCTGAACGACCTCATACTCCGTCTTGGCATCCAGCGCACTGGTGGCCTCATCCATAATGACGATCGTCGGATCCTGTGCAAGGGCTCTGGCGATCTCCATGCGCTGTCTCTGGCCGCCGGAGAAATCCTTGCCGCCCTCCAGCAGCTTATGCTGATAGCCCTTGGGTCGCTGCATGATATCGTCATGGATCTGTGCGTCATGTGCCGCGAGAATCATCTCAAAATCTTCGATGCTCTCGTCCCACATTTTTATATTGTTTGCGATGGTATCCTCGAAAAGGATGATATCCTGATCGACCACCGCCAACGACCCGCGGAAAACATTCTTCGGGATCTGCTTCATCGGTCTGCCGTCAAACAGGATCTCCCCGCTCCACGGCTGATAGAGTCCGGCGATCAGCTTGGACATGGTGGATTTGCCGCAGCCGGAAGCGCCGACAATGGCAACACTCTTTCCCGTAGAAAGCGTCATGTTGAAGTCCTTGATCAGCGGCTCAGCCAAGGGTGAGTAGCCGAACACAAGGTTTTTGATCTCCACATTGCCCGAAAGCTTCGTGTGTTCATCGTTTTCTCCGCTCTCGTCAAAAACAATATCGTCCGGATATTCCATCACATCGTCCACGCGCTCCATCTGCGTACGCATTTCCTGCAGCGTCTGTCCTGCGGAAACCAGCGTCATGGCAGGCGACATGAACGAGCCCAGGAAGCCCTGAAACGCCATGACCATACCAACGGTAAACTTACCCTGCATGGTCAGCCATACACCGAGAAACAGCACGGCATTATTGGCAAGGGTAGAAACGAACTGCGGGATCATGCCGAGGTACTGATCCATCTTCTGAAACTTCACCTGCTGCGTATTAACGCTGGCCTGATAGCCCGACCATTTCTTGAAATAACCGCTCTCTGCGCCGGACGCCTTGATGGTCTCGATCATACCGATACCGGCCACCGTAAAAGCGAACAGCTTGGCGCTGTCACGCATCGACACGCGGGTGACATTCATGCGCTTTTTGGATATGTAACGGGATACAACGGCGTTGATAGTGAGCGAGGCGATGCCGATCACCGTCAGAATGACGCTGTATCGCAGCATGACGACAAAGTAGAACACCATCATGACCGTGTTCAGCGCAAGCGGCGCGAAGGTGTTGATCAGCGTATTGGCGATGGAGGCATTGGAGCTCTGCCGTCCCTGAATATCGCCCGCCATGCGCTGGGAGAAGAATTTCATCGGCATCTTCAGGACCTTCCACATATAGGTGGCATTGCCGACAGCCGCCATCTTGCCGGTGATCCGCAGGGAATACACCGCCTGCAGGGCAGACATGATGATCTGAATGATGTTGAATCCGGCGAGGAGCAGCAGGAATGGCATGACCCACCTCTGCTCACTGCCGCCCAGCAGGTGATCGAGAAACACGCGGGAAAACGCAGGCTGCAATAATCCCATCAGCGCACCCACAATACTCGTCAGTACGGTAAAGGCGACCGCCACGCCGGTACCCTTAAGGCGCTTTTTGGCAAACGCCAGCATGCTCTTGGGCTTGCCGGAGGGCACAAAGGCGTCTGTCGGCTCGAACTGCAGGCAGATGCCGGTAAAGGACGCGTCAAAGGTTTCCATCGGAACGCTGTAAGCACCCCTTGCCGGGTCATTCAGATAGGCCTTGTTGCCTCTAAATCCGTTCAGCACCACAAAGTGGTTGAAATTCCAATGGATGATGCAGGGGAATTTGCCCTCCTTGCGGAGCGTTTCCGGCTCATAGCGGTAGCCCTTGGCATCAAACCCGTAAAAACGGGCAGCCTTCAGGACATTGCGGGCGTTCGACCCGTCACGCGACACGCCGCAGTCCTCTCGGACCTGCTCCAGCGGAATCCATTTGTTGTAATAAGCCATAACCATGCAAAGGCTTGCCGCGCCGCATTCCAGCGCCTCCAGCTGCATCACAACCGGCACCTTGGCAATGCCTTCGGTTATCGGCTTTTTTATTTTATCAGCCATATCGCAAACCTCAATTCAGAATAAAAGATAAGGGTTTGTAGCTCTTGAGAACCACCTTGCCCTCATAGAAGCCGTCAGCAACATAAGGCTCTGCGGTCATTTCACAGGCATAACCCATATCGCCCTTCTCGCCGATTTTGTCGATGACCGCCTCGCAGTCTGCAAACTTCACGGTCAGACCCGTCCGAACAGAGGCAATGTCGTTCTCTGCGACATAGCAGACCGCTTCCCCGTTCTCAACGCAGACCGTGGACGGCACGGTGCTGTCAATGTGGCCGAAAATGCCCCACACGCAGGCGCCCAGCAGCAGCACGATGATGCTGACCAGCACCAGCCATACGCCCGGATTGGACACATGGATATAGTCCTCCAGACTTTCGGGGGATTTGATTTTGTCCAAGCTCTTTTTTCTGAACAGTTCTTCCTGCATTTCGGCATCGCTCCTTTATATCGTCTATGATGTATTGTCATTTATCTTATCTATAATTTTACAGAATACATTATATCGGAATCAGTGAGTGTTATCAACAGATTTCACGCGAAAATGTCGGATTTTTCGGCAAAGAAAAACTGACCCGTTAAGGTCGGCTTTCCATATTCAAGAGTATTGTTTTCAGTCGATGAATCGGTGCAGGATTTTTAAGCTGTCTTTGCACCTTCCGCAGCACTGCCTCTTTTCACCGTGGCCTCCCGGCAGGCGCGTTTCTCTACAAAATTTACCACTTCCCTCCCCTGCATATTCTCCTCACGCCGGCACAAACTATGCTTGCGATACCCAACGAGCGTATTGCTCAATCAAACGAAAGGAGAACACGATTATGTCCAGTAAGAATTCCAACAAGCTGAACGTTCCTCAGGCACGTGCCGCTATGGATAAGTTCAAGATGGAAGCTGCCAACGAGGTTGGCGTGAACCTGAAGGACGGTTACAACGGCGACCTGACCTCTCGCGAGGCCGGCTCCGTCGGCGGCCAGATGGTCAAGAAGATGATCGAGTCCTACGAGAAGAATCTGTAAGGACTGCTTGAATAAAAGGAAGGTGTCCTGCGGGGCACCTTCCTTTTATAGCTCGCCGCACAACAGGCAGATTCCTGCCAGCGCCAACATCTGCGGCTTTTCAAAGCGTGTCCAGTCCTCCGGCAGTAAAAGCTCCTGTACCTCCACCGTTTCGCCCCGCAAATTCGTCAGCTCTCGCTGCACGCTGAGCAGCAAACGGGAGTCCATACTGGACAGCGTCAAGGTATTGCGCGGCCCTAACCCGTAGCTGACCACCTGCTTTGTCCGAACGCCGTCAGGACACACGCCCTCCGGCAGCAGCAGCGTATCACAGCGCAGCAAACGGTCACTTAACCGCGCCGCACCTTCCCTGTTCAGCGCACATAACCGCCAGCGTCGAGCCGTCAGCACCTCCATATCCCGCACCGCCATCACTTCCCGCGGTAATTCCCGTTCAAAAGGCGTATGCAGCGCATAAAAATAGGCACAGGTTTCCATTCCACTTCACCTCACCGTCTATTTTCTGCGGCGGCTTAAAAATTTATGCTGCGATTTTGACAAAACTGTGCTATACTATGAGTGATTTTCGATAAAGTGTACGAGGAGGTCACGCGATGCACATTCGTGCCCATTTACATACCATCAACCGCCATCGCGCTCTGGTATGCCACTACTGCATGAAGCTGGGTCTTGTGTGGCAGGGACTGACCCACGATTTGAGCAAATACAGTCCCATTGAGTTCTGGCGCGGCGCCAAATACTACCAGGGATACCGCAGTCCCAACGATCAGGAGCGCAGAACCACAGGCGTCAGTCTGGCTTGGCTGCACCACAAGGGTCGCAATCGCCACCATTTTGAATACTGGATCGATTACCGTCTGGATCAGGACGGCAAGGTGTTCATGGGCGGCTGCAAAATGCCCAAAAAATATGTGGCGGAAATGTTCTGTGACCGGATCGCCGCCTGTCGCGTCTATCAGGGTGACAAGTACACCGATGCCTCCGCCTATGACTACATTCAACATTCCAAAGGTCATATCTGGATCAACGAGGAAACCTATGCTCTCATCGAGCGTTGGCTTTTGCTGCTGAAGGAGCAGGGCGAGGAGATCGCCTTTGCCCAGATCCGCAAGGAGCTGAACGATCCCGACTATTAAAAAATCTTCCAACTTTGTTAAGAATAAAACAACCTTATTTTGCACATATTCCTTGCTTTTTGGCAACTTTCGTTATAAAATATTCGGTGAACTTTCACTGAGAGGTAGACGAAACAAGATGAGCAACCCGTACAAGACACGCGAAGGCGGCGCCACCGTTACCGTCTTCGTGCCCTATGATTGTCAGAACCATTGTCCGTTCTGCATCAATAAAAAAGAATATGCTGATTGCAGCAGCTTCAGCTTGGATAAAATTATCGACAGCATCCGCACCATGGATGAGATCACGCCCTATTGCGATTTTGTGTTCACCGGCGGCGAGCCGTTGGCGGATCTTGACTCCCTGCAGAAAATGCTGGATACCATTCCCACCACCCATAAGGTGTATATCAACACCACTTTCCCTTGTCAGGAGCGCACCGGCTTTGACGAGATGCTGGCTTTCACCCGGCGCAATAAGGACAAGATCACCTGCATGAATATTTCCCGCCATCTGGTGAAATACGTGGAGGAATCACCGGATGAGATCTTGGGTCAGATCGCCTGTCCCACCCGCATCAACTGCGTGTTGTATAAGCATTATCCGGCGGATAAGCTGCCCCAGTATGTGGAGCGTTTTCTGCCCTACGGGATTCCCGTTCAGTTCCGCTACGACTATACGGAAACCACACCCGAAAACCTGTATGAAGAGGACCATGATCCTATTTTGCAGGATCTGAAGCGTCTTTTCACCTATAAGGGGCTGGACGGCTGCCGTATGCGCAACGGCTTCCATTTCCAGTACAAGGGTCTGCATATGACCTACCATAAGACGCTGCCCTATTCCACCATGGTGGAGCAGGACGAAAACGGCGTGACCTATGACATTCTCTACGACATTCTCATCAAGCAGAACGGCGAGATCCACAGTGATTGGACCGGTGTGAAGATGGATGTGGAAAAATACCGTCATGTGGTCTTTGAGCCATACGATCTGAAGGTCTTGGACGGCACCATTGATTTTTGATACAAAAAACCGACACCCCTGCAAGGGTGTCGGTTTTCCTATGTACTTCGCTTACTGATTGCTCAGGTACTCGTCAATGGACTTGGCGCCCAGCTTGCCGGCACCCATAGCCAGAATGACGGTGGCGGCACCGGTCACGGCATCGCCGCCGGCATACACGCCCTCACGGGAGGTCAAGCCGTCCTCGTTGACGATGATGCCGCCCTTCTTGTTCACCTCAAGACCCTTGGTGGTGGACTTGATCAGGGGGTTGGGGCTGGTGCCCAGGGACATAATGACCGCGTCAACCGCCAGATCGAACTCGCTGCCTGTCTTTTCCACAGGACGGCGGCGACCGGAGGCATCCGGCTCACCCAGCTCCATCTCGATGCAGGTCATGGAGGCCACACAGCCGTTTTCATCACCGTTGATCTTGACGGGGTTGTTCAAGGTCTTGAAAATGACGCCTTCTTCGATGGCGTGTTCCACTTCCTCATGACGGGCAGGCAGTTCTTCCATGCCGCGGCGATACACCACATACACATCGGCGCCCAGGCGCTTGGAACAGCGTGCGGCGTCCATGGCCACATTACCGCCGCCCACCACGGCCACCTTCTTGCCCTTGAGATCCATGATGGGGGTATCGCTATCCTCGCGGTACGCCTTCATCAGATTGATACGGGTCAAAAACTCGTTGGCGGAATACACACCCTTCAGGTTCTCGCCGGGGATGTTCATGAACATAGGCAGACCGGCACCGGAGCCGACAAACACGGCCTCGAAGCCGTTTTCTTCCATCAGCTCGTCAATGGTAATGGTGCGGCCCACCACGGTGTTGGTTTCCACCTTCACGCCCATGGCGATCAAGCCGTCCACTTCCTTCTGCACGATGGCCTTGGGCAGACGGAACTCGGGAATACCGTACACCAACACGCCGCCGGCAAGGTGCAATGCCTCATATACGGTGACCTCATAGCCCTTCTTGGCCAGATCGCCTGCGCAGGTAAGGCCCGCAGGGCCGGAACCCACCACAGCCACCTTGTGACCGTTAGCGCTCGGCACCTTGGCAGCTTCGTTGGAATGGGCGTTGTGCCAGTCGGCCACGAAACGCTCCAGACGGCCGATACCCACCGCCTCGCCCTTGACACCGCGGATGCAGTACTTCTCGCACTGGTTTTCCTGGGGGCAGACACGGCCGCACACAGCAGGCAGAGAGCTGGTTTCATGGATGACCTGATAGGCACCCTCGTAATCCTTCTCGGTAATCTTCTTGATAAATTCGGGGATCTTCACATTGACGGGGCAGCCGCCCACACAGGGATGATTCTTGCAGTTCAGGCAACGGGCCGCTTCGTCCAAGGCCTGCTCCTCGGTATAACCCAGAGCGACCTCCAAAAAGTTCTTATTACGCACATTGGGGTCCTGAGACGGCATGGCGTTCTTATCCATTCTCATGTTAGCCATAATTACTGAACCTCCTTATGGAACAGGTTGCAAACCTCTTCATGCTTATGCATTTCAAACTCACGGTACATCTGGTTGCGCTTCACCGCCAGATCCCAGTCCACCTTGTGACCGTCGAAGTCGGGGCCGTCCACGCAGGCGAACTTGGTCTCGCCGCCAACGGTCAGGCGGCAGCCGCCGCACATACCGGTGCCGTCGATCATGATGGGGCTCATGGAAACGGTGGTGGGTACGCCGTAGGGCTCGGTGGTCTTGCAGACGAACTTCATCATGACCATGGGGCCGATGGCAAAGATCTCGTCATACTGATTGCCCTCATCCAACAGCTCCTTAAGTGCCTCGGTGACAAGACCCTTCTGACCGTAGCTGCCGTCATCGGTGCAGACCTTCAGCACGGAGGACACGGACTTAAACTTATCCTCCAGGATCACAACATCCTTGTTCTTGAACCCGACCACAGCGTGGACTTCCGCGCCGCAATCGTGGAACTTCTTCAAAACGGGGTAAGCGATAGCGCAGCCCACACCGCCGCCGACGACGCAGACTTTCTTTTTGCCTTCTGTCTCGGTGGGCTTGCCCAAGGGACCCACGAAGTCATGCAGGTAATCGCCCTGCTGCTTGTGGCTGAGCTTTTCGGTGGTGGCGCCTACTGTTTGGACAATGATGGTGACGGTACCCTTTTCACGGTCATAGTCGTGAATGGTGATAGGGATGCGTTCCCCGTTCTCATCCACACGCAGGATGATAAACTGGCCGGGCTGTGCTTTTTTGGCAACCATCGGTGCCTCAATCTCGTACAGGATCACGGTGGGCTTCAACGCCTCTTTCGTCACGATACGATACATACTCTTTCCTCTTTTCTGCATTATTGAGTCAGTCGTTTTTCCTTCTTATCCATGAGGCGATCATCCGATCGCTCACTTCTCCTACACATCATATCACCTGCAGGAAAAATCGTCAATTCCTTTTGGCACAAAATAAACCACCCCTTACGAGGTGGTTATTTTCTGATCACGGCGTCGGCCGATCAGTATATATACGACCACATAACCCAGCAGCCCCACGAGCAGCGCTGCTACGATGTCGATAAAGGCGTGCTGCTTAATGAGCAGCGTAGAGGCAGTGACCAGCAGCCCCCACAGGATCGAACCCACACGCCAACCCCATTTCTTCAAACCCGGTGTTTTCCAAATGGCAAATACAGCCGCCATTACGCCCAGCACATGAACGCTGGGCAGCACATTGGTGTTGGTGTCAATGGAATAGGTGTAAAGCACCGCCTTGGTGAAAATGTTGTCGTGTGCCAACACAGCAGGACGCAGATCCTGTCCGTTGGGCACAAGGATACAAATAATGGTGCTGAGTGTAAAGGTGACCATCAGCATCCACATATAGCGGCGAAATCCCTCGCCGTCCTTGATAATAAGATAGACGCCCACAGCCGCCAGAATAGGGCTCCAGGTCACATAAAAAACGGCAAAATACTCGCAAAACGGGATATAATTGTCAATGGCCATCTGGGTCGACCAGTAGTTTTCGGTAATAAAGTGTTCTATGGTGAAGAACATGATCAGATAGACAGGCAAGAACGCGCCCCACCATGCGTGAGGATGCGTCTTGAAAAAATGCTTGATCGTTTCCATGGGGCCTCCTTCGAATCGTGAAAAAAGCAATTTTTCAGTATTGTAACACTTTTGGAAAAAAAAGAAAGTCCCCTTTCGTATTTGTCACAATTATTTTACAATTACCAACACAGGGACAAGACTTTACAAGGCATGGAAATTTTAGTATACTAAGGAAAAAGAACTATCTAAAAGGAGTCATTCCTATGAAAATCACAACGAAAGTCACCGCGCTGTTGCTGACGCTTCTGATGGTGCTGTCGCTGAGCGGCTGCAGGAAAGACGGGACTTCTCTGTCGCTGCGTATCGGTCTGGTGGGGGAGTGTACTGTACCCGATCCGGCCATGGTGATGACCGACAGCGAAAAGATCCTGGTCAACCACCTGTATGAGAATCTGATGAAGCTGGCGCCCAATGGCGAGGGCGGCTCGCAGGTCACATCCGGTCTGGCACGCAGCTACCGCTGCGAGGATGAGCTGGACGGCACTCAGACCTATACCTTTACGCTGCGTGACGGCGTGAAATGGTCCAACGGGCAGCTCCTCACCGCAGGTGATTTTGTCTATGCATGGCGGCGTCTTGCCGATCCCGCTACCCAATCCCCCAACGCTTCGCTCTTAAGCGTAGTGGCCGGCTACGATCAGGTTCGAAAAAAGGGTGATGCTTCGCTTTTGCAGGTAACGGCGGAGGACGAGCATACGCTGGTGGTCAAGCTGAATTGCCGCTGTCCCTACTTTCTTTCCGCTGTCTGCACAGACCCGGCCACCATGCCCCTGTACGCTGAGGACACCACTTTGACCAACGGTGCTTACTGCATCAGTGAGCAGCGTGACGGTCAGTTGACGCTCAGCGTCAGCAGTCAGTATTACGACAGCAAGTATACCGGTCCGGCAACGCTTGTCTTTCCCTTTTACACGGACACAGCTGAGCTGCCCGAGGACTGTGACTTTGTGCTGGGTCAACCCGGCGGAACGGCATGGGACAACGCAGACCCCTATCCCCGCACAACGGTGCTGCTGGTGAATCAGTCTGCCCCCAGCTTGAAAAATGAGTCCTTGCGTCAGGCGCTGTCGCTGGTGATCGACCGCGATGCGCTATCTGAACTGGCAGGCGGCGCCTACACTGCCGCTGACGGGCTTGTCAGCAGCGGTATCCTCGCCGAGGACGGCACCTCGTTCCGGGAGAATAACGGCGCGCTGATCGACAACGAGGAAAAGCATTACCAGGATAACTGTGTTGCGGCACAGCAAAAGATCGTGGATGCCGGTCTGAACGATGCCCGTTCCATGGCATCATTGGGTACGGTCACCTTGCTCTATGCCAAAAACGACAGCAACGAGCAGATCGTCACTGCACTGCAGCAGACCTGGCAGAAAACACTGGGCATTACGGTCACGCCCCTGGGCGTGGCAGAGGCAGACATGACCGCAGCGCTGGAAAAGGGCGAATTTGCGCTGGCGCTGACGGAGGTCACCGGTCGCTACAACGATGCCACCGCGTTCTTGAACCAGTTCCACAGCACGGCCGCCACCAACTACGGTCATTACCGCTCCAGCGCGTATAATATGCTGCTGCGTGTGGCAGCCACCTCCTCCAGTGATGAAGCGCGCAGGGCGTACCTGGAGGATGCCGAGCGTCTGCTGTTGGAAAACGGCGGAGTGATCCCTCTGTACGGTGCCAACTGCTGCTATCAGATGCGTCAGGATCTGACGGGGCTTCTGAATAACGGCGTCGGTGTATACGATTTCCATTATATCCGTCAGGTGACGAATCAATAACAGAACAAAAAAGTAAAAGCCGGTGGGAACCAACCCACCGGCTTTCTGTTGTCTTATGCGCGGATACCGCTTTTCACCACTACCCCGCGGGCACGGGACATTCTGATGTCATGGCTGAGCTGCGCCGCAGGTAACTGTGCGCGAAGCTGCTCGGGTGTCATGCCGTACATCACGGACATCTGGGTGTAGTGCCGATCGATGTCCTCCTCGGTGACGGTAATGCCCTCGGCGTCAGCCACCGCGGTCATCGCCAACTCATAGCGTGCCGCCTCCTCCGCCTGTGCGCGGGCCTGTGCGCGCAGACTGTCCATGGTCATGCCGCCGGCCTCCAAATACTGCTCCAGCTCCACGCCCTGGGACTGCAACTGCATCCGCAGCTCCTGAATCAGCCCTGTCAACTGGCTTTCGATCATTCCCTCGGGAATGGTGACCTCCATCCCCTCGATGACCTGACGAACCAGTGCATCTTCAAAGGCGGCACGCGCCTCCTCCTGCTTCTGCTCCAGCGCATCGGTCATGATCTGACGGCGAAGCGCGGCGGCATCGTCAAAGCCCTGTGCCCCGGCATAATCATCGTTCAGCTCTGCCATAGCGCGGCGCACGATCTGATGCACCTTGACCTTGAAGGTGGCGTCCTTTCCCTCCAGTTCGGGGGTATAGGGCTTGGGAAATGTCACATGCACCTCCCGTTCTTCCTCCAAAGCAATACCGCAGAGCTGTTCTTCAAAGCCGGGGATAAACAGTCCGCCGCCCAGCACCAGGGGATAATTCTCCGCCTTGCCGCCCTCAAAGGGTACGCCGTCCACAAAGCCCTCAAAGTCCATGGTCACTTCATCGCCCATAGCCGCCTTTTCCGGCCGTTCCTCCACAGGATGGCTGCGCAGATAGCTGTCAATCGCGGCGACGATGTCGTCCTCGCTGAGCTCAGCGGCGGCATACACCCCACGCAGTCCCTTGTACTGCCCCAGCTTCACTTCGGGATACAGGTCGATCAGCGCGGTAAAGGTATAGCCGTCAGGGCCGATGGTGACCACATTCAGCTCCGGCGTACCGGCAATCCGAATATCCTCGGCGCAGATCGCTTCCACCAGCGCCGCAGGGAAGGTGGCGTTGACTGCGTCCTGATACAAAAAGTCCTCGCCATGCTGTGCTTCGATTTTGGCACGGGTGACTTCGCCCTCCACAGGGTAGAGGGACTTGACCTCCTCGTAGGCCGCCGCCAGCGCGGCATCCCACTCGTTTTTTTCCACTTGGATCGTCAGTTCTACCTGACGGTTTTCCTTATCTTCTCTTTTCAGCAAAGCCATATGCGCTACCTCCTATTTTCTCTTAGCACGGCACCACATGGCCGTCCTCATCCAGTCGGGCAGAAATAATCTGACTGCCCGTATGACGGGCAATATCGTCCAGACGCATACGGCTGGGGAAATCGCTTAACAGCGTATACGCCACGCCGTGTCGCTTGGCACGACCCGTTCTGCCGATGCGGTGGATATAATATTCGTTCTCGTCGGGCACCTCGAAGTTGAACACCGCGTCCACATCGTCCACATCGATCCCTCGCGCTGCCACATCGGTGGCCACAAACACATGGAGCTTGCCCTCGCGGAATCGCTGCATGACTTCCTCACGCTTTTTCTGGGGAATATCGCCGTGGATACAGGCGGCGTCAAAGCCACGCATCTGCAAAAACTTCGTCAATCGCTCAGTACTGCCCTTGGTGTTGCAAAAGCAGATCACGCGCTCCAATCCCTCGGCGTTGAGGATTTTGGCAATGGTGTCCACCTTGGCATCGCCATCCACCTCCAGCCGGTACTGCAAAATGTCGGGCTTATTCTCCTGGGTGGGACGGACGGTGATCTCCTCGGGGTCACGCTGATACACCCAGGAGATGTCCATGACTTCACGGGAGATGGTGGCGGAGAACATCCCCAGATTCTCACGGTGGGGGATCTTATCAAGAATACGGGTCACATCGTGGATGAAGCCCATATCCAGCATACGGTCGGCCTCGTCCAATACCACGGTTCTGACATCCTTCACCGTCACAGTGCGGCGTTTCATGTGGTCGCTCAGGCGGCCGGGTGTTGCCACCACGATCTGGGGCTTGCGCTTGAGGGCATTGATCTGCTTGCCGATGGGCTGACCGCCGTACAGACACACCAGACGCACGCCCTCATGGCACACGGCCACCTCACGCATTTCCTCGGTGATCTGAAGTGCCAATTCACGGGTGGGCGCCAGAATCACCGCCTGTACTGCCTCGCTGTCGGGATCGATCCGCTCAATAATGGGGATACCGAACGCCATGGTCTTGCCGGTGCCGGTAGGCGCCTTGGCGATCACATCTTTTCCTGCCATCATCGGAGGAATACAGCCGGCCTGCACCGGTGTACTGATCTCATAATGCTTATTTCGTATGGCGCGCATGGTGGCCTCGGACAGGCCAAAGATATCAAACCGCGCGCCTTGGGTATATTCCATATTCCATTTCCTCTTATTTCTTCATTTTCAGTCAATTACGATTATACCATATCTGTCAACATATGTCTGTTTCACGGTATAAGGCAACAAAAGCGGAAAGATGGGGTAAATTAAAACCGATTTTTCAGGAGGAACCCACCATGGCAAAGAAACCCGGCGTTATGCTGTATTTTGAAATACGACCCTGTCTGGCGCACCTGTCAAACGAGGAGAAGGGGCAACTGTTTGAGGCGATTTTAGCTTACGGCGAGGACGGCGAGCTGCCCACCCTTGATGACCGCTTGGAAATCGCATGGGCCTTCATCCGGCAACGCGTTGACGCGGACAACGAGAAATATCAGGCCAAATGCGAACGGGCAAAGGAGGCACGGGAGGCATGGGGCAAGCAAACCTTGCGTGTGGTGCGATAACTAATCAGGCTTAAAAGGGACATTTCAATCTGAAAAGGGACTTTTCAAGACCAACTTCAACCACAACTACATCTTCAACATCATCTTCACCTTCAACCACAACATAGGGCAAACGGCGGCAAAAAAAGAGAAACCGCCTTTCGGCGGTCTCTCTCATGGTTTATGTTGGTTTAGCGAGCGGTGTTCTTCTTACGCAGGATCATAAAGATTCCGGCAGCGGACACCAGCAGAGCTGCGCCATAGACGATGCTCATGCTGTCGCCGGTAGCAGGGCTTTCTGTTCCGGTAGCAGGAATCACCACGGTCTCGCGGCTCAGTTCCGCCTTGCAGACATCGCAGTAAACGACCTTATCATAGCTGCCGTCTTTGGTTTCGGTGGCATCCACCTTGTTCTCGACCACCGCTTCGCCGGGGGTATGACCGACAGCAGGAACGGTCTTGGTCTCGCGGCTCAGCTCCGCGGTGCAGACATCACAGTAAACGACTTCGTCATAGCTGCCGTCCTTGGTGCAGGTGGCATCCACCTTGTTCTCAATGACAACATCACCATGGGTATGACCGAGTGCAGGAATCGTCTCGGTCTCGCGGCTCAGCTCCGCATCGCAGCCGGCGCAATAGATCACCACATCATAGCTGCCGTCTGCGGTACAGGTAGCAGCCACTTCATTCTCGATGACAGGCGCATCGGGCTCATGCTCGGTAGCAGGAACGGTCTTGGTGGTACGCCACAGTTCGCCGCCGCACTTGACGCAGTAAACCACTACATCATAGCTGCCATCTGCCGCGTGAGTAGGCGCGACCACATTCTCGATCACGGGGAAACCGCCCATATGACCGGCAGCAGGTGTCAGCACGGTGTCACGATGCAGCTCCTCATGGCACTTGACACAGTAAACCACTTTATCAAAGCTGCCATTGCCTGCGCAGGTGGGGGCAACGACCTTCTCGATCACAGGGAAACCGCCCATATGACCGGTGGCAGGGATCTTACCGAAGCCATACATCCAGGCGCCCGGGAAATAGGTGCCGATCCAGTGATACTTTGCAGAAGCGGGGTTGGATTCCTTCCAGAAATACAAACCGCAGACTTTGCACTGATAGCAGGCCATATGGCCGTCCTGCGTGCAGGTAGGTGCCTTTTCATCCACCACCTTCACGATGGTGCAGTTGGGACTGTCCCATGTATGATCATGAATGACAGCGGCATGAGCGGTGGAAATCACCAAGCTCATCATCATGACCAAGGTCAAAACGACAGCAACGATCTTTTTCATTTTGCTCATTCTCCTTTTTTCTCACGGTTTCTTGACAACCAACATTATTATACTTGCATTTTATCATATTTCATCGACGGTGTAAACACTTAAAAAACAAATTATTCTTGTTTGTTTTTGCCGCAAAAACAAGAGTCCTTATTTTCCGCTGATTTACTTTTTATACGGCACACGCCAGATCGTATCCGCATATTCCGCCACGGCACGGTCGGCGGCAAAAATACCGCTGCGGGCAATGTTGTGTAAGCTCATGCAGTTCCACTGATCCCGCTGTGCGTAGGTCTGCACCATGCGCTGTTCCGCCGCACAGTAGGAGGCAAAATCTGCCAGCAGAAGATACGGATCCTCCTGCAGGAGCCGCTGATAGAGGTCCTCGAAGCTGACACCGCCCACGCCGGTTTTAAGCTGCTCCAGCACCCGGCGCAGCATAGGATCACGCTCATAGAGCAGACGGGGATCATAGGTGTGCAAAAGGCGCGATGCTTCATCGGCATGAAGGCCGAACAGGAACATATTTTCATCGCCCAGCACCTGGTGCATTTCCACATTGGCACCGTCCAGCGTACCCACCGTCAGCGCGCCGTTCATCATAAACTTCATATTGCCCGTACCGCTGGCTTCCTTGCCGGCGGTGGAAATCTGCTGGCTGACCTCGCTGGCAGGGATCAGCATCTCCGCCATCGTCACACAGTAGTTCTCCAGAAACACCACCTGCAGCCTGTCGCGGCAAATGGGATCACGGGCGATCTCACGGGACAGGGCGTTGATAAGCTGAATGATCCGCTTAGCCACCGCATAACCCGGTGCCGCCTTGGCCCCGAAAAGGAAGATATGGGGTGTCATCGCCATATTGGGATCGTCCTGAAGCTGCTGATAGAGATAGATAATGTGCAGCACATTGAGAAGCTGACGCTTATACTCATGGAGCCGTTTGACCTGCACATCGAAGATGGCGTTGGGATTCAGCTTCACGCCCTGCTGCTTCCGCGCCCACTCGGCAAAGGTCTGCTTGTTGCCCTGCTTGATCCTCTCAAGCTGCGACAGCACCGCTCCATCGTCGGCATAATCGTCCAGCTTGCATAGCTGCAAGGGTTGAGTAAGATACCCGTCTCCGCCGGTCAGATCACAGATCATGCGGTGAAGTCTCGGGTTAATTTGACTGATCCAACGGCGGTGATCCACGCCGTTGGTCACATTCTTAAACTTCTCCGGCTCCATCTGACAGGCATCGCGGAACACCTCACGGCGCAGAATATCGCTGTGCAGCGCACTGACGCCGTTGACTGCCATACCGCCGGCAATGCACAGATTCGCCATATGCACGCCGCCGTCCCAGATGATGGCCATTTTGGCGGTTTTTTCCGGATCGTGATAGGTCTGCTCCACCTTTTCCTGCCAGCGTCTGGCGATCTCCTGCAAGATCTGCCAAATACGGGGCAGCAGTCGCTCAAACAAACGCTGAGGCCAGCACTCCAGCGCCTCGGCCAGCACGGTGTGGTTGGTATACGCCACGCAGTGGGTGGTGATGTGCCATGCCTCATCCCAGCTCATGCCGGCATCGTCTACCAGAATACGCATCAGCTCCGGAATCACCAGCGCCGGGTGCGTGTCGTTGATCTGGATCACATTCTTCTCATGGAAATCCGACAGCGTGCCATAGGTCTGAATAT
The DNA here is from genome assembly GCA_030529655.1 of Eubacteriales bacterium. GTDB lineage: Bacteria > Bacillota > Clostridia > Oscillospirales > Oscillospiraceae > Vescimonas. The sequence continues at coordinate 10,097 of JAUMWJ010000019.1, read as the reverse complement.
GCTGCCTTGTAATGGACTGCACGGTGGCGCTGACGAAGAAATACTGCTGCTTCAGGCGCAGGGACTTGCCCTCATAGTGATTGTCCTCGGGATAGAGGATCTTGGAGATCACATCCGCCATGGCACGCTCTTCTCCGGCCTTGAGGTACTCACCCTGCCTAAATAGCTGCATATCAAGGGGCTTGGGGCTTTTGGCGTCCCATAATCGCAGGGTGTTCACATGGTCGGTGTCAAATCCGGCGATGGCCATGTCGCAGGGAATGGCCAGCACCGTCTGGTAATCCTCATGCACCACCATCAGATGCCCGTTATCCCATCGGGTACGCACGGTGCCGCCAAAGTGCACTTCCTCGGCTTCCTGGGGCTTGGGCATCAGCCATGCATCGCCCAGATTTTTCCAGTCGTCCGGCAGTTCCACCTGCTGACCGTCCACAATGCGCTGGCGGAAAATGCCCAGCTCATAGCAGATGGAGTAGCCGCTGGCAGGAATCTCCAGCGTGGTCAGACTGTCCAGATAACAGGCCGCCAGACGGCCCAGTCCGCCGTTGCCCAGTCCGGCATCCGGCTCCAAATCGAAGATACGGGCGCTTTGAAATCCCAGCTCCTCGATGGCCTCCTGCAGCGGCCGGATAAGCCCCAGATTGTAGGCGTTTTTCATCAGACTCCGGCCCATGAGGAACTCCAGCGACAGATAATGCACCTTGCGCTTGCCCTCTTGTGCGGCTCTCTCCCGGCTTTGTACGCCACGCTCTGCCATCATGTCACGCAGTACCATGGCGCAGGCCTTCATCATTTCTCCATCGGTGGCCTGCTGCTCGGTGCAGCCGTAATTGAGCCGCAATTTTTGCAGGATCGCCTCTTTGAGTTGTTGCTTGTTATAGGTCATAGGGTTCCTCGTTCCTTATTTCTTATATACCTTCCGGTATTCCTCTGCGCTTTTTGTCCAACTAAAATCGTCCGTCATACCACAGTGCTGCACGGCGGCAAAGCCGATTCGGTCACCGCGATACAGCCCCACCGCCTGCTCCACCACATGAAGCATATCAAAGGCGTTGTAATCGGCAAAGACGAAGCCGTTGCCGCCCTCCTGCCCTACCTGACAGGAATGGACGGAATCGTTCAAGCCGCCTGTCTGGCGCACGATAGGCACCGCCCCATAGCGCATGGCGATCATCTGGCTCAGACCGCAGGGTTCGCTCTTAGACGGCATCAAAAAGAGGTCGCTGCCGCTGTAAATCTGCCGTGCCAAGCTGTCGGAATAGGTGATACACGCCGCCAGACGACCCTTGTAACGCGCTGCCTGATAGCGGAAAAAGTCCTCGTACTGTGGCTCACCCTGTCCCAGTACCACAAGCTGCACACCGCAGCTCATGATGCCATCGAACACCTGACACACCAGATCCAGGCCCTTATGCCCCACCAAACGGCTGACGATGGCAAGGATGGGAGTATCCTTCTCCACCGCAAGCCCCAGCTTTTTTTGCAGTGCCTCCTTGCAGGCGGCCTTGCCCGACAGGTCATCGGCGGTGTAATTGGCGCAGATCGTCTGATCGTGAGCAGGATCGTATCCCACGGTATCCAATCCGTTGAGAATACCGCACAGCTTCCCGTCAATGCGCCCGATCACGCTTTCCATGCCGTGGGCGTAGTAGCCGTGGTGAAGCTGACGGGCATAGGTGGGACTGACGGTGGTGACCTGATCGGCGGTCATCAGTGCGGCCTTCATCAAATTCACATCGCCGTCCATGGCAATGGTGCCGTCATCGAACCAGCCACGGTGCAGTCCCAGCAGATCCTCCACCGTTTCCGCCCCAAGACGGCCCTGATATTCAATATTATGAATGGTAAACACGGTTTTGATACACCGCAGATCTTCATGGCAAACGGCGGTATCGTGGAGATAGACGGGGATCAGCGCCGTCTGCCAATCGTTGCAATGGATCACATCGGGCATATCGTTCAACCACGGCAGCAAATCCACCACCGCCCGACAGAAGAAAGCGAATCGCTCGCCGTCATCGTACTCCCCGTAAAGGCGGTCACGCTTGAAATACTGCTCGTTATCCACGAAGTACCATGTCACACCCTGATCGGTCAGCGAAAACAGGCCGCAATATTGATGCCGCCAGCTCAGATCCACATAGATATAGCGCAAAAAGGTCATTTTATCCCGCCACTCGCGGCTGATCTGATGGTAAAGGGGCAAAATCACCGCCACACGGTCGCCGTTTTGGGCGAGGGACAGGGGCAAACTGCCTGCCACATCGGCCAAACCGCCTGTTTTGCAAAAAGGTGCGGCCTCACTGGCTGCAAAAAGAATATTCATGGGTTACTCCTTTCGTAAGGGGTCTTTTCACACTACCGTATCTCTCCCGATCACCATCGGATAGTCCTCCGCGCCCATGAGGGTGCGGTTTTCGCTGATCACCACATGCTTATCGGTGATTACATGGCGCAGTATGGCGCCTTTTTTCACCACCGTTCCCTTGAAGAGAATGCAGTTTTCCACATCGGCACCCTGTTCGATCTTCACGCCGCGGAACACCACGCAATGCTTCACACGGCCCTGTATATCGCAGCCGTCGGCAATGAGTGATGTCGTACATTCGCCTGTGGGGTCGATGTAGGTAGAAGCGGAGCCGTTTTCCTTGGCATAGACAGGCCGTTCAGGGCAGAACAGCTCTGCACGCACATCGCCGCGCAGCAGCTCCATGCTGCGCTGATAGTAGTCCTGCACCGTGCCGATATGGGCGGCATAGCCGTCCCACACATAAGCGTTGAGATACAGTGCCTGCACCCGATCCTGTAATACATGGTGCTGGAAGCTATATTGGTTGTGAGCCATGCACTCGTCCACTAATTGCTGCAGCAGTGATGTTTTCATCACGAAGATCTGGAGGCACCGATAGCCCGACGGGGCAAACAGGTCGTAAGCGGTGTCAATAATGCGGCTGTTTTCGTCCAGCTTAAAATACACATCATCTCTGCCGCCTAAGACGGAGGTACACACGGCGGTAATATCCGCCCCGGCGGTGATATGACGCTGCAGAACATCGTCAAGGGGGATATTGATGACCAGATCGCTGTCGCAAAGCACCACATAGTCCTGGCGTATGCTCCAAAGATAATCACGCACACAGCCCAGGGCCTCCAGCTTGCCCCGGAACTGACCTCCGCCTTCACGGTGCTCAGCGTAGGCGAAGGCAGGCAGCAGCGTCAATCCCCCGTAATTACGGCTCAGATCCCAGCTTTTTCCGCTGCCTAAGTGATCCAGCAGACTTTGGCATTTCCCGTGCATGATCACGCCCACATCGCGCACACCGGCATTGACCATGTTGCTGAGCATGAAGTCCACCACCCGATAATCTCCGGCAAAGGGAATGGAGCCGTGGATCCGATGCTCGATCAGCTCACGAAGTCCCGTCTTTTTTTCATAGGAAAAGATGATACCGTGCATCTGATTCATGCCTTCACCTCCCCATCGCGCATGGCAGCGGCAGGCACCGCATCGCCCTGCGCCACCACGCAGTTGGGGCCTAACACGGTAATGCCCCATTGGTCAGGATCCTCCGCCGTTTCCGGCGGCGCACCTACCACGGTGTCCTTGCCGATACGGCAATTCTCTCCCACGATGGCATAGCGCACCTTGGCACCGTCTTCAATGACAGCACCGGGCATCACCACCGAATAGCTGACGCTTGCGCCCTCACCTACCGTGGTATCATAACTCAAAACGGTGTTCTTTACCTCACCCAGGATCGTACAGCCCTTGGCCACCACGCTGTTGCCCACATCGGCGTCTGCTCCGATAAAGGCAGGCGGGCAGGAGGGTGTACGGCTGTAAATCGGCCACTTGCGATCCAGAAGATTCAGACCGCTGCCGGGCAGAAGCATATCCATATTGGCATCCCACAGCGAGTCCAGCGTACCCACATCCTTCCAGTACCCGTCAAAACGGTAGACGACCATCTTCTCTCCGGCACGGAGCATGGCAGGGATCACATTCTTCCCGAAATCGTTGGCAGAATCGGGATCGGCTTCGTCAGCAATGAGATACTGACGCAGCTTGCGCCAGGAGAAGATATAGATTCCCATAGACGCCAGATTGCTTTTCGGTTCTTTCGGTTTTTCCTCAAATTCGGTAATATTGTCGTTTTCGTCCACATTCATAATGCCGAATCGGCTGGCCTCATGCCATGGCACCTCCATCACAGAGATGGTGCAGTCCGCGCCGCACTCCTTATGACGGCGCAGCATGGCGGCATAGTCCATCTTGTAGATATGGTCGCCGGACAGCACCGCCACATAATCGGGGTCGTACAGATCCACAAAGCCGATGTTCTGATAGATGGCGTTGGCGGTGCCCTTGTACCAGCTTGCACCGTCGGCACTTTGATAAGGCGGCAGGATATGCACGCCGCCGTCCAAACGGTCCAGCTCCCAGGGCTGACCGTTGCCGATATAGCTGTTCAGCTCCAGCGGACGGTACTGGGTCAGCACACCCACCGTGTCGATGCCGGAGTTGGTGCAGTTGGACAGGGGAAAATCAATGATGCGAAACTTACCGCCAAAGGGTACGGCCGGCTTGGCCATGTTCCCTGTCAGCACATACAGTCGGCTGCCCTGGCCACCGGCCAGCAGCATCGCCACACATTCTTTTTTCATGTGTTTAAGCCTCCTTCTATCAGAATATAAAATATCAGTTTATTGCTTTTTGTCCGAATAATGTCTTGCGGGTGAATGTTTCGCGGTCAAGGCCACGAGGTACTTTTGTCATTAGCGAGAGAGTTCTTTTGACTCCCTCCGGGGGCATACTTTTTTCATCAGTGAAAAAAGTATGCAAAAACACCGTTTAGAACCTACGGTTCTAAAGACTCCCTCTCGCGGCTATGCAGAGGAGGTAATAGATTACTTTCCACTTCGCGAACGAATACGGTATTCATCGTTGGTGCAAATATGACTCCGTTTGCAACTTATTGCTGCCGCAGATGAGGGAACGGTAGGATTGCATACTCCTACATTTCGGAAATGTGAGTGAACGAACGAGTTAGACGTAGGGGCAATTCCTGATTTAGGTTGGATTTTTCCGTACTATTGCAACGCGAGGCGAAATCTTTCGTTTATTCCTTCCGCCGCTTCCAGATCACCGCGCCCAATGGCGGTATGGTCACAGCCACCGATTGCGCTCTGCCGTGGGAGGGAATCGCCTCCGCCGCCACGGTGCCGCTGCTTGCGCCGCTGCCGCCCCATTGGGTGTCGTCTGTGTTGAATACTTCCTCGTACCGTCCCATCCTGTCCACGCCGAAGCGATAGTCCTCCAGCGTCACAGGAGAGAAATTCACCGCCACGATACGCTCGTCTCCTGTGCGGTCACGGCGCAGGAACACCAGCACATTGTTGCGGTTATCATCCGCCACCAGCCATGTAAAACCGTTCCAGTCGCGGTCATTGTCCCACAGCGGCGGTGTTTCCAGATACAAGCGGTTCAGCGCGCGGATACAGTCCTGTGTGCCCCGACACGCTTCATCGTCACGGAGATACCAGTCAAGCTGACCGGCAAAATCCCACTCATGCCATTGCCCCAGTTCCGTACCCATAAAGGTCAGCTTTTTACCGGGATGGCAGAGCATATAGGCGTAAAATCCGCGCACACCCGATAGCTGCGCCCATGTCTCGCCGGGCATTTTTCCACGCAGACTGCCCTTCATATGCACCACTTCATCGTGGCTGATCGGCAGGACGAAGCGCTCGGAAAAGGCATAGACCATAGAGAATGTCATATCCTGATGATGATCCCGGCGGAAATAGGGATCCATCTTCAGATAGTGGCACACATCGTTCATCCAGCCCATGTTCCACTTCAAGTCGAAGCCCAGACTGTCGGGACTGTCACCGGTCACATAAGGCCATGCGGTGGATTCCTCCGCCACCATGATGATCCGCGGCGAAATGCTGTGAGCCGTTTTGTTCAGCGCGCGCAAAAAGGCAATGGCCTCTAAATTCTCCCTGCCGCCGTGTCGGTTGGGTCGCCATTGGGTGCGTCCGTAGTCCAGATACAGCATGGACGCCACCGCATCCACACGCAGTCCGTCCACATGGTATTCCCTGAGCCAATAGGCCGCCGAGGAGAGCAAAAAGCTGCACACTTCGCCCTTGCCGAAGTCAAACACCCGTGTGCCCCAACCCTCATGCTCCCGTTTAAGCGGGTCAGCGTACTCATAAAGGCAGGTGCCGTCCAGCTCACTCAAGCCGTGCTCGTCCTTGCAGAAGTGGGCACCCACCCAGTCGAGAATCACCGTCAGTCCCGCCTGATGCAGGCGGTCGATGAGATACATAAAGTCGTGGGGCGTACCGTAGCGTGAGGTGGGGGCAAAGTAGCCGGTGCATTGATAGCCCCAGCTTGCGTCCAGGGGATACTCCGTCACCGGCAGCAGCTCCACGGCGTTGTAGCCGCACTGTGCCACATAATCGGGCAGTTCCTCCGCCAGTTGACGGTAGCTGTAAAAGTTGCCGTCATCGTGCCGCCGCCATGAGCCAAGATGCACCTCGTAGATATGCAAAGGATCGTCATCGCCGGTCTGTCGCTGCTGCCATGCGCCGTCCTGCCACTCATAGCCGTCCAGCGAAAACACCTTGCTGTCGGTATGGGGTCTGGTGGCGGCATGGAAGGCATAGGGATCGGCTTTCCAGCGCACCTGACCGTCTGCTCCCGTCACCACGAATTTATAGCCGTCGTATAGTGACACATTCTCTACGGTCAGCTCCCATACGCCGCCGTCAATACGGCACATCGGCGCCCCTTGCCAGCCGTTAAAATCCCCTGCCAACGCCACCGCCTTGGCGTAAGGTGCCCACAGGCGAAACACACAGCCCTGTGCCGTCATATGTGCGCCGAAATAGTCATAGGCGCGATCCCATTGACCGCGTGTAAAACGGCTGAATTGATCTGTCATAAACGGCGCACCTCATTTCCATCCATTAAGGATACCATGTCCTCTGTGCGAGCGGTGTCGAAACCCACCGCCGCCCGTCGGCATTCTTTTTCTATATTTTATCGTTATTTCGGCAAATCGTCAAGCAAATACGGTCTATGTAAAAAAACACAACACACGGTTCACACCGTGCGTTGTGCAGAAATTTCCCTTATTCCTCAATCTTGCTGCGTCTGCTTTTCTTCGTTGCACTCTCATTCGTGCACCGGTCGTATTCCACCTGCATCACAGAGGCGATGGTGTGGCGGCCATAGTTGTCCAGCTTTTCATACTGCATCACCAGCCGTTCGGTATCATCCGTCAGATAGGCGCTGCCTTCCTCGCAGCCTGCCTTGATCCCCAGCTTATGGCAAATCTGCAGCACCGTGTCATAGGAAGAACCGCCAATGCCGTTGTGTATGGCACTGTTGATGGTGCTCAGAGGGATTCCCACATCAAACGCAAACTGACGCACGCTCTTATATTGCCGAGCGATCTCTGCACGAACCATATTCGTTAAATTGTCCATAGTTTGTCCTTTCTTCCTGTTCTCACATTGAGAAGGAATCTTACATATTTTCCCAACTTTTGGTCATTATATCAATACTCAATATTTTTTGCCAGAGTTTTTTTGACTATGCAGTGATTTTCTAACAATATGAAAAAAATTTCGTAAAAAACTGTCGTTTTTTGTGCTTTTGTCACAGTAAATTCCCCCCAGACAGAATCTTAGCTTTTCATTTTATCAAAAAGGTGGTATACTATTTCAAAATAGGGAGGTTGTATTCCGTTGAAAGAATCCTTTTTTCCCCACTCCCGAACCCCATTCGGAAAGGTTGCCGCCGCCATGGTACGGCGCTATTTTTCCCATGATGTGGCACGGGACAGTGCGGCACTGACTTATTACCTGCTGTTTGCCATCTTTCCGCTGCTGATTTTTGTCAGTATGCTGCTGGGTGCGCTGCATTTGGATGTGGCATCCGTTACGCAGACCCTGTCCCAGTTCATTCCCGCCGAGGTGCTGGGCATTATCACCGGGTATCTGTCTTTTGTCACCGCCCACAGCAGCTCGGAGCTGTTGGTGTTCAGTCTGGTGTTTTCCGTCTGGTTTCCCATGCGCGCAGTGGGTTGCTTGCTGCACTCCATGCGTAAAGCAGTGGGTCGCAGCCGTCCCCAGAGTGTGGTGCGCGGTCTTGTCTATAACCTGCTCTTCACGCTTTGGCTGATCGTGTCCATCGTGCTGTCGCTGCTGCTGATCGTGGTAGGCAAACGGGCGCTGATGTTTTTCGGTCGGTTTTTCACGCTGTCACCGCTGTTCATCAACGGTTGGAACGCTCTGCGTTTTCTGGTGCTGGCATTGGTGATGACGGTATTGCTGATGCTGCTGCATATGCTGGCATTGGGCGAACGGCGTCCACTTGGGGAAGCGTTGCCCGGCATTGCCGCCTCGCTGGTGCTGTGGCTGCTGCTCAGTCTGGGCTTCTCCTATTATGTGGAAAAACGCGCCCATTATGCCCTGCTGTACGGCTCCATCGCCACCACCATTGTGGCGCTTTTATGGATGTATATAAGTGCCACGGTGTTTTTGTTGGGTGCAGAGTTCAACGGCGCACTGTTGGAATATCAAAAAGAAAAATCCCTTGCCGCAGCGGAAGGAAGCGGCAGAGAGGAGACAAAATGAAAATAATCATCGTCGGTAACGGCAAAGTCGGTTACGCCATTGCTTGCCAGATGGCGGCGGAGAAACACGACATCGTGTTGGTGGATCATGCCCCTGCCGCACTGTTAAAGGCGGACAGCACGCTGGATGTGATGTGTATGGAGGGCAACGGTGCCAGTATCAGTGTATTGATGTCGGCAGGCGTTCCCACGGCGGATCTGGTGATCGCCGTGACCGGTTTGGACGAAACGAACCTGGTCTGCTGTCTGATCGCCAAGAAGCTGGGTGCCAAGCATACCATAGCCCGTGTGCGTAATCCGGAATACCGCCGTGACGCTCTTATGCTCAAGCGTGAGATCGGACTGGATATGGTCATCAATCCCGATCTGGCAGCCGCCCGGGAGATCAGCCGGATCATCAGCTTCCCTGCCGCCTTTTCCGTGGAGCCCTTTTCCCACGGGCGCATGGATATGATCGGTTTTCAGGTGTCGGAGCAAGACAATCTGGTGGGTGTCTCCTTAGGTGACTATCATCGGGACGGCTCCGCAGATGTGCTGATCTGTGCGGTAGAACGGCAGGGAGAATATATCATTCCCAACGGTACATTTATCCCCCGTGCAGGCGATCACCTCTACATGATCGGCACAAAGGCAAAGCTGCAGGAGATGCTCAAGCGCATGGGACGCACGCCCCAGAAGGTGAAAGATGTGTCCATTTTCGGCGGCAGCCGTATCGCCATGTACTTAACATGGGAGCTGGAGAAGACGAATCCCCATACCCGTGTGCGTATTGTGGAGCGCAACAGCCGCAAGTGTCTGCAGCTTGCCTCCCAGCTTCCTCACGCCATGGTCATTGAAGGTGACGGCACCGACAATGCGCTGATCGCGTCGGAGAATATTTTTCAGGCAGATGCCTTTGTGTCGCTGACAGATCGGGATGAAGAAAATCTGCTCATGGCCATGAGCGCCCGACACGCCGGCATCCCCAAGGTGCTTGCCAAAATGACCCGTCCCAATTATATGGACATCGTCCGTTCCACGAATATTGACAGTCTGATCTCACCCAAGGACATTGTGACCAACCAGATCACCCGGTATGTCCGTGCGCTGGCCAATTCGGAGGGCAGTGCGGTGGAGAGTCTGTATCAGATGCTGGGCGGTGAGGTGGAAGCGGTGGAGTTCCATGCCACATCATCGGCAGGCGCGGTGCTGCACACCTGCTTAAAGGATCTCAAGCTCAAGCCCCATATCCTGATCGCCGCCATTGCCCGGGGCGATGAGATCATTATGCCCGGCGGCATGACGCGCATCTGCGAGGGCGATCGGGTGGTGGTGGTCAGTAAATCCATCGGCTTGCAGGACCTGACGGACATCCTGCGATAATAAAGAATAATAAGAAAACGGTCACGCTCTGTGATATGTACCCCCAATACTGGACACCCAGTATTGGGGGTATTTTCATGAAGT